>DATCEI010000111.1:0-8213 GCA_036510185.1 Rhizomicrobium sp.
CGGGCGCTTCGCGAGTTCCCCGCCGCAATTGGGACAACGCCCGCCCGCCGCATCGGCGCAGGCAGCACAGAAGGTGCATTCATAGGAACAGATGCGCGCGGCTTCGCTGTCATGGGGCAGGGCAGCGGAGCAACGCTCGCATTGGGGACGCATTTCGAGGGGCATGATGGGCTTCCTTGAGAATCCACATGAACGCATAAGGGCAGAACTTTGTCGGCTTGCCGCGCGGCGCATGCAACGGGTAGTTTGCCCGGCGATTTTGAAGGATTCCTCCCATGGCCGCCCTGCGCGAGCGCCTTCGTGGTTCGTTGCCCGCCCTCATCACGCCGATGCGCGGCGGCAAGGTGGACGAGGCCGCGTTCCGCGAATTCGTGAAGTGGCAGATCGCCGAAGGTTCCCACGGCCTCGTGCCGATGGGCACGACGGGCGAGAGCGCCACGCTGGACCACAAGGAGCATGGCCGCGTGGTGGAGATCTGCGTGGACACCACGAACGGCCGTGTGCCGGTGGTCGCGGGTGCGGGTTCCAACTCCACGTCCGAGGCGATCGCGTTGACACGCCATGCGAAGGCGGTGGGTGCGGACGCTGTGCTGTCCGTCGCGCCCTATTACAACAAGCCGACGCAGGAAGGCCTCTACCGCCATTTCGCCGCGATTGCCGAGGCCGTGGATATTCCCATCGTCGTTTACAACATCCCCGGCCGCAGCGTGGTGGAGATTTCGCTGGAGACGATGACGCGGCTGTCGAAGATCGCCAACATTGTCGGCGTGAAGGATGCGACCAACAATCTGGCGCGCCCCTCGCGCGAGCGCGCGGCGTGCGGCAAGGACTGGCGGTTGCTCTCCGGCGATGATGTGACGACGCTGGGTTTCATGGCGCATGGCGGGCACGGCGCGATTTCGGTGACGGCCAATGTCGCGCCGAAACTCTGCGCGCAATTTCTGGATGCCTGCATGCAGGGCGCGTTCGATGCGGCGCTGGCATTGCAGGACAGGCTGATGCCGCTGCACGACGCAATGTTCGTGGAGTCCAGCCCCGCGCCCGCGAAATATGCGGCCTCCGTGCTTGGTCTGTGTACGGATGAAGTGCGTCTGCCCATCGTCGCCGCGAGCGAGGCCGCGCGCGTGCGTATCCGCGAAGCGATGGCGCATGCCGGCGTCGCCTGATGGCGAAAAAAGCCGATCCTGAACGCCGAATTGTCGCTGACAATCGCAAGGCGCGCTTTTCCTACAGCATCGAATCCACCTTCGAGGCGGGGCTGGTGCTGACCGGCTCCGAAGTAAAATCGTTGCGCGCGGGCAAGGCGATGATCGCGGAATCTTACGCGCACGCGAAGGACGGCGAGATTTTTTTGGTCAACGCCTACATCCCCGAATATCTGATGGCCAATCGGTTCAATCACGAACCGCGCCGCACGCGCAAAGTGCTGGTGCACAAAACGCAGGCGAAAAAACTCGCCGCCGCCGTGCAGCGCGAAGGCATGACGCTGGTGCCGCTGAAGGTCTATTTCAATCCGCGCGGGATCGCCAAGATCGAACTCGGCATCGCGCGCGGCAAGAAAATCCACGACAAACGCGAAACGGAAAAGAAACGCGACTGGGAACGCGACAAGGCGAGGTTGATGCGGGCGAAAGGTTGATTCTTGCTATGCTGAAAATACTGGGCAGGTGGTTCCGAAAATCTCCGCATTTTCATTTGCGAGAACGGCCAGCCGAAACGATGCAGCAGCTTGTCGGCTTGCTTGATCGGTTTCTTGAGGGAAAAATGAATTATGAATTGGAATGGGATGATTTTATTTCTTGGAAGAATTCTAATCCCAACATTGAGCTAATCAGAGAGCGCATCGCAGAAACAGAGCCACTTTTCTTTTCGAAGAAGACGTCTGATCGCAAGAACGCATTTGATTTGTTGGTGGAGGAGAGAAACCGTGCTGCCGCAATAATCGGGTTAAGTACGCGGTCGTATACATTCCGTGGACAGACAGACCTTCGGGGTGGGGTGCAATGACAGATGAAGAACCAACGCTTCTCGGCAAGATCAAGGACAAGCTGATCCGCTCAAAGGAGAAATGGGCGGAGGAGGGGCGTCTGCTCACCGGGCGGCCCGATCAGGGGCATGTGAACCGCCTGCCGCCGGGCCAGAAACTCGTCACAAACTGGCCTGTGCTCGATCTCGGCGCGCAGCCCGATGTGAAGCCGGAGAACTGGCGCCTGCGCATCGACGGCCTTGTGGAAAACCCCATCGCCTTCACGCTGGATGAATTCCGCTCGCTGCCGATGGAGGATTTCATCAGCGACATTCACTGCGTCACGGCGTGGAGCCGCTACGACAATCACTGGCAAGGCATCTCCAGCCGCGCATTGCTGGAAATGGTGAAGCCGAAACCGGAAGCGCGCCATGTGATCTTTCACGCCTATGACGGCTACACGACCAACACAAAACTCGAAATGTTCGCCGAGCCGAACGTGTTGCTGGCGCATTCATGGGAAGGAAAACCTCTACCACGCGACCACGGCGGCCCGGTGCGCGTGGTCGTGCCGGATTGGTATTTCTGGAAAAGCACCAAATGGGTGAACCGGATCGAATTCGTCGCGGAAGACCAACCCGGCTTCTGGGAAGTCCGCGGCTACCACAACGAAGGCGATCCGTGGAAGGAAGAAAGGTATAGCTAATCGAGAAACAACTTCCCCTGCGTGGGCGATAGGATTTGCTATGCGGAAACGTCCACCTGCGTTCCCGTTGCCGTCGAATACGGCGCAGGCGGCGTCGGGTTCGTTGTCGATGATGAAGAGTTTGTGGATGTGGAAGAATTCATCGTGCTGTTCGTCGCGCCAGAATTGTTCAACGCGCCACTCAAAATAACCGCCGGATTGTCTTTCGCCTTTGCCGCCGCGAGCGCGTTTTGCGCGTCGGTTTGCGGATGCAGCGGATCTTTCGGATGCGCGGGATTGACGCCCTTCTTGGCGTTGGCGACGTCTGTGCAATTGAAGCAGACATAGCCGTTAACGATGCTGACCATCGGCGCGCCCTTCGCGAAGGAAGCGGATTTTATGCGCTGAGGATTAACGGGAGGTTAGATGCCGCGGCGGCGGATGGCGCGAAAAAATCCAGCATTTCCAGGCTTTTCGGAGGTTCAGATCGCTGGCATCGCCGCCATTTTCGCCTGTTTCACCACATCGTCGAACATTTTTTCCGTCAGCACGCCCGTGTTCGTGTTGTAGCGCGAGCAATGATAGCTCGCGATCAGCGTAAGCTTGCCGGTTTCAAATCGCGCGCCGTGGCCAAATTTGTACACTGTCTTTTTCACGCCGAGCGCATCGCACAGGCTTCCATGTGCAATCGAACCCAGCGAAAGCACCGCGCGCAAATGCGGCATCGAAGCAATCGTCGGGATCAAAAACTGCCGGCAGGTTTTAATCTCAACCGGCTGTGGTTTGTTCTGTGGCGGCACGCAGCGCACGGAATTGGCGATCATGCAATCGACCAGTTCCAGCGTGTCATCCGCGCGTTCTTCGTATTTGCCTTTGGCAAGCCCATGTTTCAGCAGCGTGGCGTAAAGCAGATCGCCCGCCCAGTCGCCGGTGAACGGACGCCCCGTGCGGTTGGCGCCATGCAGTCCGGGTGCCAAGCCCACAATCAGCAATCGCGCATCGCGCGTGCCGAAATTCGGCACCGGATTGTTGAAATAATCCGGATATTCGCGCCTGTTCGCCGCGCGAAATTCCGCCAGTCTTGGACACAGCGGACAATCGCGCGGCGGTTCGCTTGCGCTCAAGCCGTTTGCGCGGGCGTGTATTGCGGCTGGCCTTGCGCCACGGTGCGCGGGCCGCCTTCACGCGCGATGGAGGATTTCAATTCCTCCAGCTCGATGAAATTGTCGGCCTGACGACGCAATTCATCGGAGACCATCGGCGGCTGCGTGCGGATCGTGGACACGACGCTGACGCGGCGGCCCTTGCGTTGTGCTGCCTCAACCAGACGCCGGAAATCGCCGTCGCCGGAGAAGATGACGATATGGTCCACCTGATCGGCCATCTCCATCACGTCGATGGCGAGTTCGATGTCCATGTTGCCTTTCACGCGGCGGCGCCCGGCGGCGTCGGTAAATTCCTTCAGCGGCTTGGTTACGACAGCGAAACCATTGTAATCCAGCCAATCGACCAGCGGGCGCAGCGGCGAGAATTCCTGATCCTCCGCCACCGCCGTATAGTAAAAGGCGCGCACGAGAATGCCCTTGCGCGCGAACAATTCCAGCAGCTTCTTGTAGTCGATGTCGAAGGCCAGGCCCTTGGCCGCGCCGTAGAGATTCGCGCCATCGATGAACAGAGCCAGCTTTTCCTGCGGATAAAACAGCATGAATTCCTCCTATAAAATGTTTGTACGAAAAACCCCTCGACTAATACCGCCTGTTTTATGCCATCCTTCCTCCCATGCCAAACGCGATTATCATTGCGCTGGGTTCCAGTCTGCCATCCCGCGCGGGCGATGGCCGCGCGACGCTCGCCGCAGCCATTGCGCGCTTGGCAGATAACGGTGCAACCGCACGGAAAGTTTCGCGATATTATAAAAGTGCCGCCTGGCCCGATCCAAACGATCCCGCTTTCGTGAACGCGGTGGCCATTATCGAAACCGCGCGCGATCCGCAAGCGCTGATGGCGCTGCTGCACGAAACCGAGGATGCGTTCGGGCGCGCGCGCGGGCCGCGCAATGCGCCGCGCACGCTGGATCTGGATTTGATCGATTATGACGGCCGCGTGGAGGCGGGGCCGCCCGCGCTGCCGCATCCGCGTGTGGAGACGCGGGGGTTCGTGCTTATTCCCTTGCGCGATGTGGCGCCGGATTGGCGCCATCCGGTGACGGGGGCGGCTCTCGATGATTTGATCGCCGCACTGCCGGAAGAGGCGCGCGCGGTTACGCCGCTCGACGCCAGCAAAGAATGATCGTGGCCACGCCGAGCACCAGCGACCACAGATTCACCACCGCCTCGAAACGCATCGGATCGGATGTGGCGAGCATCGCGTAAAGCCCGTTCTCGATATTGAACGTGATGTCCATGCAGGCGAGATAGATCAGCGCGCTGCCTGCGAGCAAGCCTGCGCGCGCCGCCCACACGCGCCCGCTCCACAATCCGATGCCCGCAACGGCGCAGCATACAGCCATCCACGCATCGGCGACCGGAAATGAATCTTCGAACGCACTGTACCACCGCGCATCGACCACGCGCACTTGCCCGCCCGTGAAATAGCTCCACCAATAAAGCGCAGTGACAAGGGCGGTGAGGAGGAGAATGAGGGACAGGGTGCGTTCGGTGCGGGGCATTTGAGCCACCTTGTATACTGTGGCAATATTGCAGAAATGGTCAAAATTGGGAAATGTCCTAATAAATCTCAGGGGGAACAAAATGGACTATTGGATTTATGAGAATTGGACCCATAGGTATGCGCGAATTCACGAGGCTGGTTGCCGCTACTGCAACAACGGCAAAGGTTGCCAACCGATTGATTCTGGAGAGAACGGAAAATGGCACGGACCATTTTCAACAAGATCGGGTGCTTTCAAAGAAATGAAAACCTTCGACTATCGGGACATGCGAGATTGCGGCGTTTGCCCCAAAAAATAAGCTAACCTAGCGACGGCATCCCTCCCAAGTCTTGGGAAATGTCCCGTTGAACCTGTGTTGGCTTTATTTTCATGTCCTGCTACCCTCTGCTTCGGAGTGGCTCTTTAGCCATTCTGGGGCTTAAGAACCTCTCGATTAGGCGGCATTGTGCGCCGTCACAGCACTCCTCGACCTTCATGGTCGGGGAGGCGTCCGTGCATGTTCAGGGCGAAAGCCTAAAGACGGATGCGGCTCTCCTAATCGAGGCTTCTTAACTCCCCGATCGCCAGGGGAGCACGCGAATCCGTTTTCAAAATCCGATTTACGGCGGCGATGAGCTCTCGTTTCGTTGCAACGATTTGAAGGAGAATCCAATGTTCTTGAAGCGAGCACTGTTAGGAAGTTTATTTGCGTGTTCACTCTTCACCGCCGCGGATGCAAGCACTTGGACGCTGCATTTAAGTGGCATCGACGACAGCATGGGCGTGTACGTCAATGGTTCTCTGGTATCCACATGCAACGTAGGAAAAACCTGCTCGGTGAACTTAAACAATTTTCTAGTCAGCGGCCCCAATACACTTAAACTAATTTTGACCAACAAAACTTCTGGCTGGACGTTTGACTACAAGTTGCTCAAAGACGGCGTCAATGTCCTTTCAGCTAAATGTGGCACGCTGAATGTCACTGGATGTTTGGGAAACCAATTTGACTTGGGCAAAGTTTATCAGGTTCAAGTGAATATTCTCAATTGAGCATAAATTTGAAGCGAACAGATGGGCGCTCCAGATTATGGCGGAGCGTCCATCTCGTTCATGGGATATATATGAGTCGCAAGCCCATTCCTGTCGAGAAGAGCTTCGCCAAGTGGCGCAAGGACCCCGCCTACCGGGCTGCCTACGCTGCGTTGGACGAAGAATTCACGCTGGCGGGCGAACTGGTGAAAGCTCGTTCGAGCGCCGACATTTCTCAAGAGGAAATCGCCAGGCGCATGCACACGTCGCAACCGGCTGTCGCGCGGCTGGAAGGCGGGCATGGGAATCCCTCCCTTGATACCCTTCGTCGTTATGCGCGCGCGACAGGAACCCGATTGAAGATCACGTTCGAGCCCAAAGGCGCCCACTGAAAATAGAGCGGGTCACTTCACGCTGGCCAAACGCAACGACTGGCCTGCACCCTGTCCATCCTCAAAACCTCAAATGAACAAATTCCATCCATATCGGTTTGTAGTATTATCAGCGGCTTAAGGTATAGGAGCGTAACGCTGCGCTCCGATTTTTCCGGGCGCGGTCTTGAAACGACAAATTGCAATTCCCATCTCGTTTTCAGAAAGAACGGGACGGATTGATGCTCAAGCGAATCTGACGCGAGAACAGACAGGACAGGGATGCAAGCTCGCGTGCATCCGTGCGGAGACGAGTGCGGCAGGGCCTGATGACGATCATCTCGAATGACCATCTTGCGAGCACGCATTTTCCGGGTTGGCTTCCGGGAATAGACTCCGATCCGCGACGTCCGTGGCGAAGGCAAAGGTGCAGAGCATTGCTCGGGTTGAACGAGCCTCGCATGACGCCGTAGCTTCAATTGCGAAAGCGGGAATGTTCTAGAACGTCCCGCTTTTTGCTTGTCACGCCGTAGCCGCAAAGCGGCGCAGGCGGACTTGCCTTCTTTGTCCGGCCTCTATATGTTCCGCCGCCCTCTGGCATTTCCGCCTTCCAAGGAGCTTAAATGGCCCGCGTTACCGTTGAAGATTGCGTCGACAAGGTTCCCAACCGATTCGATCTGGTGTTGCTTGCGGGCTATCGCGCGCGCGCGCTGTCGGGCGGGGCGGACACGCTGGTCGATCGCGACCGGGACAAGAATCCTGTTGTGGCCCTGCGCGAAATCGCGGCCAAGGAACTCAAGCCCGAGGATCTCAAGGAAGAATATATCAAGTCGCTGCAGAAGCTGGCCGATGTGGACGAGCCGGAGGAGGCCCGCCCCGATTCGGACGATGGCCGCGAAGACCCGCAGAAGCGCCAGGTGACGGAGGAGGAGCTGTTGCGTGCGCTCACCTACGAGGCCCAGCGCCGCGCCGAGCCGCAGCCCGAGCCGGAAGCCGACTACGAAGAATAGGCTTTTCGCCGGTATTTACGCTAACCAAACCTGCGCCGCTTTGGGCAATGACTCATTGCGAGTCATGCACTAAGCTCGCCCGCGAGGAACAAGAAGGGTTAACCCGGTGAGGACATTTTTCGCGTCGATCATGCTGGTGCTGTTCGCGGGGGCTGCCAGCGCGCAGATTTTCACGCCGCAATATGAAGGCCATAACAAGGGCTATCTCGTCATCTCCATCGGCGGCCCGCGCAATGCGCATGAAATGACCTTTGCCCCCATCGTGCTGTTCTATCGCCAGCTGAACGGCGACCGTCACGGTTCGGTGCGCTATGCGCGCCCCGACTGGATGAACCCGATGACCGACCGCCCCGATTATCGCGACAACGACGAATCAGGCGTCGTCGAGGTTCGCTCGCTGGAGCCGGGCCGCTACGAATTCCACAGCTTCTCCGGCCATCAGCCCAGCCAGGATTACGACGCCAATTTCTCCATTCCCTTCACCATCCGCCCCGGCCAGATC
>DATCEI010000112.1:0-7007 GCA_036510185.1 Rhizomicrobium sp.
AACGTCGTCGTATTTCGTCGGAATGGTCGCTTTCACCACGCTCACGTCCTGCCAGTCGAACATGAACTTGATGTTGTCGTTCGGATAGAAATTCACACCCGCCGACCAGATGTTCTGAACGCCGCCCTTGACCGCTTCGCCGCTTGTCGCCGACAGCGGATCGAAATTGAGGTCGGAGTTGGAGTAGCGCGCGGCCACTTCCCATGCGCCCCAATTTCCCGACGCCGGATTGAACGCAGCCGACGGGCTCGGACGCGTGAACGCCGCCGACGCCATGGAGTAGGCGCGCGGCTCGCCGGTCAGCACGTAGCTGCCTTCAACATAGAAGCCATGGAAATTCGGATCGCGCACGCCGGTTGCCGGCATGTGACGTCCGACGCCGTACCAGAAATATTCGCTCTGGATCTGAAACGCCTGATAGCTCGCGGCGAATTCGAGGCCGCCCGTATAGGCATTGTCCGCCGCGATGCCGCCCGTGTTGATGAGCTTGATATCGGTGACGCGCAGTTCCGGACGATCGGAGAAGGAAATCGTCTGCATGTCGAACGGCGGCAGCGGGAAGGTGGCTGACGCGGTTTCTTCCGGCTTGAAGACGTAGCTGAAATTCGCGCCGAGATGCAGGTTGAAATTCGTCGCTGCATCCTGAATGGGCGCGACAGCCACGCGGCTGACGACCGCGCCCTGTCCGTCGAGCGAGCCTTTGCCGAACGAATCGCCGGTGAGGAAGGTGGAGGCATTCCAGATCTCGCCATTGCCGATGAAGCCGAGGCCGTAGCGTCCGTCATCCGCAGCCAGTCCGCGCGACAATTGCGAGGGCGAGGCGCGTTCATCGAGCAGAAGATCGTCGGAGGATGTTGCGTCTTCCAGGTTCGCGGGCCATGGGCCTGCGCCGACCTTGAACGTGAACGGCGCCAGCGCGCCGGTGTAGCTGACCCACATTTCCTTCACGCGGCCACCCGCGCCGACATTGGGCGTCGCCGGGCTGACTGTGTTGACCTGGCCGGTTTCGTTGCCGCCCGCGCCGCCGAAATCGTAGATGAAGCGGTAGCCGAAATCGCCCGCGATCTTGCCTTCGATGCCGAACTGGGCGCGGCGGAAATTGAATCCGTCACGCAGCGGCTGAAGCGCCGTATCCGGCGTCGTGCCGGGCAGGGAGGCCGTCGGCACCACGGATTTGGTGTAGGCGGCATAGTCCGCCATCACATCGGCGCGAATCGAAAGTGTGTTCTTGCCGTCGGAAGACGCGATGGTCGGCCGCAGCTTCTTCATCGTGACGGTTGCGGAGGAGCGCGTGCTCGCCGCCTGCTCATAGACCTGATTCTGCAAGGCCTCGAATTGCGCGGCGCTGACTTCCGGCTCCGGCGCGGGCGCTTCGGCGGCGGCGGTTGCCGTGGGTGCTGCCTTCGCGGCCACTTCGTCCTTCAGTTCCTTGATCTGGGCCTGCTGGTCCTCGATCACCTGTTCCATCTTGTTCAGGCGGCTTTCCACCGAATCATGATGCTTCTTCGGCGTGTCGGATTGGGCAAAGGCAGGCGCTGCCAGCGCGGCGCAGGCGGCTGCACCCAGCAAAATCGTCCGAATTTTCATGTCTTCCCCGCTATGGGCCGCAGAAGGATGCGGTGTCCGGCCCGGAAACCCCTTTTGGTCCGGCCAAGGCGGGTGGTAGCGGGGCGTTTTTGCAGTTCGGTGAAGGTTGGATCACAGATTTATGACACACGATTACGGAAAAATAACCCTTGACGTTATAATAACGTCGCTTATCTTATCGAGACACAAGGTAACCCATGAACGCCTCGTTTGACCGCGATTTCCTGATCCTGCTCCACGATGTGGCGCGGATGCTGCGCACCCGTTTCGACCAGCGGGCGCGCAACCACGGCATGACGCGGGCGCAATGGGTGATCCTCGCCCGCCTTTCCCGACAAGCCGGCCTGTCCCAGAACGAAATGGCTTCGCTGTGCGAAGTGGAACCGATCACAATTGCCCGGCTGGTGGACAGGCTGGAGGCGCGCGGTCTGGTGGAACGCCGCGCCGATCCGGATGACCGCCGCATCTGGCGGCTCCATCTTTTACCGGGCGCGGATACCATTCTTGAAGAAATAGCGCGCTATCGAGTGGAGCTTGAAGCGGACCTTCTGGCCGGGATCGACATGCCCGCCCGCGAGGCCCTCACCGATACGCTGCTTGCCATGAAAAACAATCTGACGTCCGAGAACGACAATCCCACCACGCGCGTTCTGGCCGGGGAGTAGGAAAGCAATGACTGTTCATTCCACCATCGCAAGCACATACGAAGCGGCGAACGCGCCATCGGACACGATGCTCGGACGGCTATGGGCCGACAAAGCCCTGCTGCGCCGCATCCTGATGATCGGCGGCGTCGTGATCGTCGTGGGCCTTTCCGGGTTCTTCTATCTGACGGGCGGACGTTATGTCGGCACCGACGATGCGTATGTCAAAGCAGCCCAGTTGATGGTTTCGACCGACGTGTCCGGTCTTGTGAAAGACGTGGACGTTCACGAAGGCCAGCAGGTGAAAACGGGCGATGTGCTGTTCCGCATCGATCCGCAGCCGTTCCAGATTGCGGTCGAGAACGCAAAAGCGGCACTCGCGCAAACCGTGATCGACAATGAATCGAACAAGGCCGACTACCGCCGCGATCTCGCACAGGTGAGCGCGGAGGCGGCGCAAGTCGATCTCACGCGCGTCACCTTCAACCGCTATGCGCAACTGGCGAAGGAAAATGCCATCGCGGGCACCGTGTACGATCAGGCGCATGAGAATTACATCACCGCACAGGCAACGCTGGCGTCGCTGAAGCAAGCCGCGCAAGTCGATCTCGCCAAGCTGAACGGCAATCCCAATCTGCCCGCCGAGCAATCGCCCGGCTACATGAAGGCGAAAGCCAATCTCGACGAAATGCAGCGCCAGCTTGACCACACGACCGTGCGCGCACCGTTCGATGGCGTCGTCGCCGAAGTGGATTCGCTGCAACCCGGCACGCTGGTGATTTCCGCGATGTCCGCGTTCACCACCACAAGCGCGGTGGGCCTTGTCTCGACCAACAATGTCTGGGTTGAAGGCAATATGAAGGAAACCGATCTCACGCATGTGCATGACGGCGCGCGCGTGGATGTGACCATCGACACCTATCCCGGCCACACCTGGCACGGCACGTTGCAGGCCGTGAGCCAGGCGAGCGGCGCGATGTTCTCGCCGCTGCCCGCCGAAAACACGAGCGGCAATTGGGTGAAGGTTGTGCAGCGCATTCCGGTGCGCGTGAAACTCGACACCAAACCGGGCGATCCGGTGTTGCGCGCAGGGATGAGCGCCATCATCTCCATCGACACGGGAAAGCGCCGCATTTCACGCATGCTGGGCGACTGAGCGCGCCATGAGAGCCGGCCCCGGACATTCGGCCGAAGCCTACGAAAGCCCCTTCGCGCTGCGCGTCGTGCTCGTATGCTCGATGGCGGGCGTGCTGATGCAGGCGCTCGACACGACGATTGCCAACGTCGCGCTGCCTTATATGCAGGGCAGCCTGCAAGCCTCGCACGATCAGATTACGTGGGTTCTCACATCCTACATCATCGCCGCTGCCATCATGACCGCGCCGGTGGGATGGATCGCCTCGCGCTTCGGCAAGAAGCGGTTCATCGTGCTGAGCCTTGCCGGTTTCACCATCACCTCGATGATGTGCGGGTTGGCGCAGAACCTCGATGAGATGATCATCTTCCGGCTGTTGCAGGGCGTGTTCGGCGCCTCGCTGGGGCCGCTGTCGCAAGCCATCATGCTCGATCTTTATCCGCCGGCGAAACGCGGTTCGGTGATGGCGATCTGGGGCATGGGCGTGATGCTGGGGCCGATTCTCGGCCCCACGCTGGGCGGTTATCTGACCGATGCGTTCAGCTGGCGCTATGTGTTTTACGTCAACGTGCCGTTCGGCATTGCCGCCGTGACGGGACTGCTGCTGTTCTTCAAGGATTCTCCACGCGACAGCACGATGAAATTCGACTGGTTCGGATTCGGCTTGCTGAGCATCGGGTTGGGTGCGCTGCAATTGATGCTGGACCGCGGCATGGACAAGGGCTGGTTCGAATCCACGGAGATCGTCATCGAAGGCGTTGTCGCGGGGCTGGCGATCTATCTCTTCGTCGTGCAGATGATGACATCCAGCAAGCCGTTCATTCCGATTGCGATGTTCAAGGACCGCAATTTTGTTTCGGCGCTGTTCATGATGTTCTTCATGGGCATCAACATCCTCGCAAGCTCCGCATTGCTGCCGCCCTATCTGCAGAGCCTTGGCGGTTATTCCGTCGCCGCCGTGGGCCTGCTGATGGCGCCGCGCGGGTTGGGCACAATGTTTTCGATGATGTTCGCGGGCCGATTGGCGCTCAAGGTCGATCCGCGCAAATTGATGATCGGCGGCGCGATATTGCTCATCTGGTCGCTGTGGGAAATGTCGGGCTGGACGCCGCAAATCGGCGCATGGGAATTGATCGGCGTGACGTTTGTGCAGGGCATCGGCATGGGCTTCCTGTTCGTGCCGTTGCAACTCGTGGCGTTTGCGACGCTGCCGCAATATCTGCGCACGGATGGCACCTCGCTGATGAACCTGCTGCGCAATGTCGGCAGCGCCATCGGCGTTTCGATCACCACCACGGTGCTTGCCGCCAGCGTGCAGATCAATCACGCGCAGATCGCCGAGCATGTGACGCCGTTCAATCGCGCCCTCGGCATCAATGCGCCAAGCCTGATGTGGAGTCCGCAGATTCCCTTCGGACTGCAACAATTGAGCCGCATCGTGGAATACAATGCGGAGGTCATTGCCTACGCGAACGATTTCCTGTTCATGTTCTTCATCAGCGCGCCGATCATTCTCGTCATCATGATGATGAAAAAGCCGCAATTGACGCCCGGCGTGGAACATAAAGTCGAAGTGATGGAATGACGCCGAAGCGTAAAGCCGTTAAGCCGCGCAAGAAAAAAGCGCCCGCAAAAAAGAAACTCACGCGCTATCACCATGGCGATCTGCGCAACGCGCTGCTGGATGCCGCGCGCGCCTTGCTGGATGAGAATGCGGACGATCTGTCGTTGCGTGCGGTGGCGCGGCGGGCAGGCGTGAGCCATGCAGCACCTTATCGCCATTTTCCCAATCACGAGACGCTGCTGTCCGAGCTCGCGCGCGAGGGCTTCGCCGAATTGCGCGAGGAAATCGTGATGGCGTGCGGTCTGCGCGGTTTCGATACCGACCGCATCGCCAATATCGGTGCTGCCTATATGCGCTTCGTGGCGAAGAAGCCCGCGCTGGCGCGCCTGATGTTCGGCCCGCAATTGCCCGGACGCGACAACGACGCCACCCTCACCGAAGCCGCCGATGCCATCGGCAACGAAATCGGCTCCGCGCTGGAAGACCCCGCAGTTGGTCTCGCCGTGTGGGCGGCTGTGCACGGACTGGCAATGCTGATTCTGGAAAACGTCATCGACCTCGGACAACGCCGCGCGGGGTTGGCCGTGCTGCCGTCACGCGCGGAAATTTTGCTGAGAAGTTTGTTCTCTGTTCAACGCGATTAAAGTTATCTAACTCCCATCCCAACCCAATATCGTCATCACCCGGCTTGTCCGGGTGATCCATTTTTCTTTTCCGAAAAACAAATTGGATCAACCGGACAAGCCGGGTGATGACAGAGGAGTGTAACTAGCGGGACTGAAGCAATTTCGCCGCGTCGCGCGCGAAATAAGTGAGAATCCCACTCGCACCCGCGCGCTTGAACGCCATCAGACTTTCCATCATCACGCGCTCACGGTCCAGAAAGCCGCGTTCCGCCGCCGCCACCAGCATCGAATATTCGCCCGACACCTGATAGGCAAACGTCGGCACGCCGAACGCCTCCCGCACGCGCCACACAAGATCGAGATAGGGCATTCCCGGCTTCACCATCACCATGTCCGCGCCCTCGGCGATGTCGAGCGCGACCTCGCGCAAGGCTTCGTCGCCATTCGCCGGGTCCATCTGATAGGTGCGCTTGTCGCCGGTTAGGGCTTTCGCCGAGCCCACCGCATCGCGGAACGGTCCATAAAACGCGCTCGCATATTTCGCGGCGTAGGCCATGATGAGAGTATTCTTATGCCCTGCATCTTCCAGTGCGGTGCGTATCGCGCCCACGCGCCCGTCCATCATGTCCGACGGCGCAATGATGTCGCATCCGGCGTCTGCCTGCACGAGCGCCTGCTGCACCAAAACCTCCAGCGTCTCGTCATTGGCGACATAATCGCCGACGATCACGCCGTCATGGCCGTGGTCGGTGTAGGGATCGAGCGCCACATCGCACAGCACGCCGATCTGCGGCACGGCGCGCTTGATGGCCCGCACCGCGCGGCAAACGAGATTGTCGGGATTGGTCGCCTCGCGCCCGTCCGCCGTCTTCAGCGAAACATCCGTGTACGGAAAAAGCGCGATCACGGGAATGCCGAGCCGCGCGGCATCCGCCGCCGCTTCCACCGCCAGATCGACCGACAACCGCTCCACGCCGGGCATCGATGCCACCGGCTCGCGCCGGTTCACGCCGTCCACGACGAAAATCGGCCAGATGAAATCGGACGCCGACAGCGTGTGCTCCGCCACAAGCCCGCGCGACCAATCGGTTCGGCGCAGGCGGCGCATGCGCATGGCGGGAAAGGAAGATGTCACGGACCCAACAACTCCCGAATTTGCGCCCTGTTCTTTTGCGCGAACGGATTGATAACACGAACCGTCCCGTACAGCGCACCATCCTGCAAATCTTCACTCAACAAATAATCGCACCCGTAGGCATCGCATACCGCAAGAAGCCTTGCGTCCCAGATGCTTAATTTATGTCGCGAAAGCAGCGCGACCGTATCGTCGATAAGCGTGCGCGAAGGAAACAACAGGGAAAAATTCTGTGTCAGCTCGCGCACAATCGCCAACGCATCCGCAAAAGGCATTTTTGCTTTGCGCGTGGAGGCATGGAAAAATTCGAACAATG
>DATCEI010000113.1:0-3146 GCA_036510185.1 Rhizomicrobium sp.
AATGGTCTCCGCGATCCGTGCGAACAAATTCGCGCGGACGAGGACGGAGTTGCCACTTCTCAGGCGAACCGCATCCGGGCCCGTGACGGCCAGCGCCGGGATGCCGTCCAGCGCGGTCGAAATAGGCCTCAAGTGCTCAAAAGCGGCGGGACTATGCATAAAACCCCTTAGCGTTTCTAGGGGTACGGCCACGCTTTCTGTGAAACCGCCGATTGCGGTGCGCCGGAGCTGGGAAACATGGCCCAGCGTGCCCAGATGCCGGGCGATGTCGCGGACCCAGGCCCGGACGTAAGCTCCTTTGCCGCAATGCATTTCGAATTCGGCGTGGTCGGGGTCTGGCTGGCCCACGAGCCGGGCCGAATGGATTTGGACCATACGCGGTTCCAGCACGACGGTTTCGCCATCACGGGCCAGATCATAGGCCCGCTCGCCATCCACCTTGATGGCGGAGTATTGCGGGGGCACCTGCACGATCTCGCCGACAAAGGCGGGAATGGCCGCTTCAATGGCCTCGCGGGAGGGCCGGACGGGTGATGTGCCGGTGACGGCCCCTTCCGCATCGTCGCTGTCGCGCGCCTCGCCGAAAGCTGCCGTGAAACGGTAGGTTTTCTGCGCATCCATCGCGTAAGGCACGGTTTTGGTGGCCTCGCCCAGCGCAATGGCGAGGATGCCCGTCGCCATGGGATCGAGCGTGCCCGCATGGCCCGCCTTCTGGGCGTCGAACACGCGCCGCACGATGCCTACGACCTGTGTGGAGGTGATGCCTTGCGGCTTGTCCACCACGACCCAGCCGTGAACGGCATTGCCTTTTTTTCTACGAGCCATCTTCGCTGCGCTTTGCTTCCAGATCGCGCTGCACGCGCGAGGATTTCAAAATGTCTTCGATGCGCTGGGCCTCGGCGAAGGATTTGTCTTCGACGAAGCGAAGCTCTGGCGTGAATTTCAGCGCGATGACCTTGCCCAGCAGCCCGCGAACAAATCCCTTGTGCTTGTTCAGCGCCGCCACGATCAGATCCGCATTCTCGCCGCCCAGCGGTTCGCAGAACACGGTCGCATGGCGCATGTCGGGCGAGGGAATGACTTGAGTCACCGTCACCGGTGTGTCGTCTAGGTCGGGATCGCGGACTTCGCCGCGTATGAGAATCTCCGAAAGCGCGTGCCGCAGCATTTCGCCGACGCGCAACTGGCGTTGCGAAGGTCCGCGTGGGCGATCGGTGGAATGGCGCGACATCTAACTCTCCGTATAACCGAAACGCGCAACCCAAGGCGCAAGGCGCGGAAGGATGGGCGCGAGTTGTTTTTCGTAACGCCGCCACTGGCCGATGCCGTCGCGCGATAGCCCGCGTGAGACTTGGGCAGCGCTGGGCGTATCGATGCTGCGGTTGCGCGCGGTCTCGGCGAACTGCAGCATGGACGAATTGAATTCCACACCGAGGAATTTGCAAACGCGTCGCGTTTCGTTTTCCAGATCAGCAACCATGTCTTCGTGACGAAGATCACAGATCGAAAGATCAAGTTTATCGCGATAAAGTGCGGCCAATTCCATCACCGCGTCGTAATAGGCCGCCGTCGATTCCAGCGAGGTGAATCCATACATCTGGGCGTTCATGCCGAAACGGCGGCGGAAACAGGACAACACGACATCGCGCGGATCGCGTAGCGCGAACAGAATTTTCGCGTGCGGAAACAGTTTTGCCACCAGACACAGAAGAACCGTGTTCAACGGCATCTTGTCGATGAAAATGGGTTTGGACGGCGCAATGCCCGCTTCGCCCACGCGTGCCCAATAAGCATCGCGGAAACGTGCAAGCTCCGCACCGTCAAGTGATACCAGTTTTTCCAGGCCATCAACGGGCGCAATGAATTCCATCGCGGCGTCAATCAGACAATCGCGTTCTTCCATCGCCTGAATTTGCTCATGGCTCGCCAGAATCTGTTCCAGCAAAGTCGTGCCCGAACGCGGAAAGCCCACCAGAAACACATGCGTCGCGACTGGCGATTTGCCCGGTGTGCTTGGCGTCCATTCGTGTATGCGAAAGAAGTTGGTGAGCCGTCGCACGCGCGCCAATGCCGTTTCGATGCCGGGCGCTGCGAAGGCGTTTACATAATGCGTCCGCAGAATCGCATTTGCCTGCGCATAAGTCGCGATTGCTTCATCGATGCGGTTCAACCCGTCTAGACAATCGCCGATCAGACTTTGCGCAATGGCGCGATTGACCGGCGAAAGCGTTGGATCGCGCAGCAACGCATTGAGACGCGGCATCGCCTGATCAAATTGCTTTTCATCGACGTCGGCCATGGCGAGCGCCAGCGTTGCGCTGGCCTGACGCGCATCCAGCGCAAGCGCGCGTGTTGCATAGTCGCGCGCGGCTTTAACATCGCCGCGTTGTGCGGCAAGTGTCGCAAGATGTGAAAGCGCCTCGGCATATTTCGGCTGAAGAGCGACCGCGCGTTCGAAATGGTTCTTGGCGTGTGCAAGTTCGCTCAAATCTTCCAGCGCGCATGCCTTGTTGAAATGCACAACAGCCGCGTTGGGCCACTGGCGCAAAGCAGAATCATAGATGCGCAAGGCTTCGCGCGCGCGTCCCGCTTTCGCGAGGCACAAGCCCAACACATTGAGTACATCGGCATTGCGTGGAGCCAGTTCGCGCGCCCGTTGCGCATAGACCAATGCTTTTTCACTATCGTTTAGGCGCAGGCGTTCATGCGCTGCCAGCGTCAGCAGATTGGGATGCTCGTGGCTGTCCGCCACCGCGCGATCTGACAATGCCATCGCACGCAGCATGTCGCCCGCGCGCAAGGCCGTTTCGACTTCGCGCAAAATCTGCTGAAGCGATGGGGCGGCCGATTGTTTGGCGTTCTGATTCATATAAGTGCCCGGGCGAATAGCGAATGGTGAGTAGCGAATAGAACTCCTATTCGCCATTCGCTACTCGCCACTCGCGAGTTACAACGCCCGCTTGATCGTCTCGACCTCGTAGCACTCGATCGTGTCGCCCTTGGCGAGATCCTGATAGCCGACGAAGCCCATGCCGCATTCCTGGCCGGTCTGAACTTCGCGCACTTCATCCTTGAAGCGCTTGAGCGTGGACAATTCGCCTTCGTGGATCACGACATTGTCGCGCACCAGCCGCACACGCGCGCCG
>DATCEI010000114.1:0-3310 GCA_036510185.1 Rhizomicrobium sp.
GTCAGACCCAAGTTCATGATGCGCGCCGCCCATTGCCAGCGTAGCCGCGCGTGCCGATCCACCTTTGTCGAAGATATAAATCTGTGAGGCCGGATAACGCCGGAACTGCATCGCCATCAGCGAAAGCAAAACCGATTTGCCAGCGCCCGTCGGGCCGACGATGAGCATGTGTCCGACATCACCGACATGGGTGGAGAAGCGGAACGGTGTTGAGCCGTTAGTCTCTGCGTAGAAGAGCGGCGGTCCACCCAGATGGTCGTTGCGCGCGGGCCCCGCCCATACTGATGACAGCGGCATGAGGTGGGCGAGATTCAGCGTATGGATGAGCGGTTGGCGGACATTTGCGTAGAGATGCCCCGGCAGGCTGCCGAGCCAGGCTTCGACTGCGTTCAGGCTTTCGCGGATGGTCGTAAAGCCCAATCCATTGATCACGCGCTCCACCGCGCGAACTTTTTCCTCCACAGACAGCCAATTTTCATCCATCACTGTCACGGTTATGGTGATGTAGCCGAATGAAACATGGTCTGCGCCCAATGCCTGCATCGCCTGATCGGCATCGACCACCTTATTGTCGGCATCGGAATCCAGCAGCTCGACGGGTTCGTTGTGAACGACTTCGCGTAGCAGCACGGCGATCGATTTGCGCTTGTTGAACCATTGCCGCCGGATTTTGGTGAGCGCCTTGCCGGCTTCGGTTTTGCCCAGCGCGATGAACCGTGTCATCCAGCGATACGAAAAATCGAGATGATTGAGCGCATCAAGGACTCCCGGCCTTGTGGTGTTGGGGAAACCAAGGATAGTCAGCGTCCGCAAATGGAGATCGCCGAGCATGGGTTCGAGGCCGCCGCTCAACGGCGTATCGACCAGAATGCCGTCGAGATACATGGGCACATCGGGCACGCGGACGCGGTGCCGTTTCGCCGAAATCGTTCCGTGCAGGTATGTCAGCGTGTCGGCATCGTCGAGCGGAGCAATCTCGGGCATGAGTTGGCCCAGGAGATCGAAAGCACGGTTCGTTTCCGCGATGAATGCGTCCAATTCTTCCTGCCAGTTGCGCTTGTTTTCGTTTGCATCGCGTTCGATGAGTGCGCGCTCCGCCCGCGCCGTGCGATCCGGCGGCGGCATGAACGTCATCGTCAGGTAATAGGCGTTTTCATAATGCGCGGCGGCGGCGCCGTCGAAGGACGCACGCCGTTCGGTATCTACAAGGCGCGACGCAGGGTCGGGAAAAGTGGAATTCGGATATTCGACAGCCGGCGTGCGATCTGCTTCAAAAAACAGCGCCCAGCCAGAACCGAAGCGTTTGAGCACGTTGTTGACGCGGGCACAGGCCGCGAGCAGTTCCGCTTCGGTCGCACTTTCCAGATCCGGTCCGCGGAAGCGAAACGTACGCTGGAGGCTGCCATCCTTGTTGAGCACGACGCCTTGCGCCACCAACGCTGCCCAGGGCAGATGATCGGCCAGTCGATCCGATTTGCGGCGATATTCAGCCAGATTCAGCATGAGAGATATGACCGTTGTTTCAGATGGCGCCGCAGCACGTCGGCAAAATCGGGATCGCGTTTGGCGGCGAATACCGCGATCGAATGACCGGCGAGCCAAAGGACGAGGCCCGCAATCCACATCCGCAGACCGAGACCCAGCGCTGCCGCGATCGTGCCGTTGACGATCGCGACGGCCCGGGGCGCACCGGCCAGAAGGATCGGTTCGGTCAATGACCGATGCAGCGGAATCTCGAAGCCTTCGATGCTCACGAAATGAGCGCCCCACCGCCGAACGAGAAGAACGACAGGAAGAAACTCGACGCCGCGAACGCGATGGAAAGACCAAGGACGATCTGGATGAGACGGCGAAAACCACCCGACGTTTCGCCAAAGGCGAGGGTCAAGCCCGTCACGATAATGATGATGACCGCGAGTGCCTTGGCGACCGGACCCTGAATGGAGTCCAGAATGTTTTGAAGCGGCGCTTCCCAGGGCATATTCGTGCCCGTCGCATAAGCCGAACTGGTGAACATCAGGGGCGCGGCTGCGCACAGGCAAGCGGTGCTGATAATTCTCTTCAGACAAAACGACATTCTCTTCTCCTTCGATTTAGACGGCATGAAGTTTGGGGCCGGCGGATTGCGTGATTTCGTAGTCGCCGGCTGCAGTCAGGCCGAAAACCTCCACAATCGCTTCGATGCGGCGTGAACTGCCTCGTCCACCGATGAACACGATCATGTCAATCGCTTCGGCGATGAGACGCTTGGGAACCGTGACGACAGCTTCCTGAATGAGTTGCTCCAGCCGATAGAGAGCGGCGGTTGCGGAATTGGCGTGCACAGTGGCGATGCCGCCGGGATGGCCCGTATTCCACGCCTTCAGCATATCGAGCGCTTCGGCCCCGCGAACCTCGCCGACGATGATGCGGTCCGGCCGCAATCGCAGTGTCGAGCGCACAAGATCGCCGAGCGAGGCAACACCGGGCTTCGTGCGCAAGTTTACGCAATCAGGCACCGCACATTGCAGTTCGCGCGTGTCTTCGATCAGGATCACCCGCTCGTCGAGCATTGCCATTTCCGCGAGAAGCGCGTTGGCAAGCGTTGTCTTGCCCGAACTCGTACCTCCGGCGATCAAGATATTTCTGCGGCCGATGACGGCCCGTTTCAGAATCTCTGCCTCGACTGCGGAAAGAATTCTCTTTTCGATGTAGTCGCCGAGTGTGTGAATGCGGGCAGCCGGTTTGCGGATGGCAAAGCATGGCGCGAGCGCCACAGGCGGCAACAGGCCTTCGAAGCGTTCGCCTGCCAAGCCATCCTGCGACGGAAGTTCCGCGCTGACGATGGGATTGTTCGCATGAACTTCGAGACGCAAATGGGAAGCCACCAGCCGGATGATCCGTTCCGCGTCCGCCGTATCGATGCGGATTCCGGTATCGATGCGCCCCTCTCCGAGTCTATCCAGACGCAACGCTCCGTCGGGATTGACCATAATTTCGATGACGGCCGGATCTGACAATGCGGCGGCAATGTCGGGGCCCATGGCGGTACGGAGCATCGCCCGTTGCCGTTCCCGACTCCCCGATTGTTGGTGTGTCGCGGTCATGACACAGCCCTTGCCGTACCACCGTCACGCTCGCGTTGCGCGCGTTCGACAACATCGGTCCCGAACGTCTTACCCTTCGCGACCCGCCGGCTCACCTGGTCGATGAACGTCTGAAATCGGTCATTGCCGGCGGCTTGCGACGCTGCGAGTTGCGATGCTGGCAAAGGTGGGGTGATCGAGAGCTGATAGCGGACGAATAACGCGATGCTTTCCAGCGTGATCTG
>DATCEI010000115.1:0-6236 GCA_036510185.1 Rhizomicrobium sp.
TTCGGCGCTGGGAAACAGCCAGTCGCTTTTGAAGGAAATGATGCAGAAACGCGCGGTCGAGTCGCGAAACGCTCCGGCCAGCTTGCCGTCATAATCCGCCGCCAGGTCGAAATAATCCATGGCGCGGGTGATGTAGAGATAGGAATTGGCGTCGAAGCGATCGACAAACGACAATCCCTGATGATGCAGATACGACTCGATCTGGAAATCGGGACCGAAGCCGAACGAAATCGCATCGCGATTTTGCAAGCTGCGTCCAAACTTCCGCTGCAACGCTGCTTCCGACAGATAGGTGATGTGCGCCGCCATGCGCGCGACCGCCAAACCCTTGGACGGTTGCCTGCCCTGCCGGTAATAGGCACCCGCGCACCATTCGGGATCGGCCATGATCGCCTGCCGCCCCACTTCGTGAAACGCGATGTTTTGTGCCGAATGCCGCGCGGCACAGGCGATGGGAATGGCGGAGATCACGCGTTCGGGATAACTCGCCGCCCATTGCAGCACCTGCATCCCGCCCATGGAGCCGCCCGTGACGCACAGCACTTTCTCGATTCCAAGCGTGTCGAGCAGCATGGCCTGCGCCCGCACCATGTCGCGGATCGTGACCAGCGGAAAGGAAAGGCCGAATTGCTCGCCCGTGGCCGGGTCAATCTCCGCCGGCCCGCTCGTGCCCATGCAGCCGCCCAGCACATTGGCGCAGATGACGAAGAAGCGGTCCGTATCGATGGGCTTCCCCGGCCCGACCAATGTGTTCCACCAGCCCGGCTTGCCTGTGACGGGATGGGCGCTGGCCGCGAACTGATCGCCCGTCAGCGCATGGCAGATCAGCACGGCATTGCTGCGCTCCGCGTTCAGCGTGCCATACGTCATATAGGCGACGGTGAACGGGCTGAGCGTGACGCCGGCATCCAGCGCCAGCGGATGCTCCGGCCCAAACGCGACGGCCTGGCCCACTTCAGCGTCGGGCGACGCGAGGGGACGCAAGAGTTTGGGATTGGATGCCTCAGCCATGATGAGGGGTAGCTAAGACTGGGGGACGCCTCTGTCAATTAAAGCGCCCTTTGATTTTGCGAGACCGCGCCTCTATCAATCGCCCGCCATGACGCCAACGCCCAAGCCCGGCATTCTCGACATCGCGCCTTACGTGGGCGGGCGGGCACACGCGCCGGGCGCGGGCCGTGTGTTCAAACTGTCATCGAACGAGTCCGCGCTGGGGCCGAGTCCGAAGGCAGTGGAAGCGTTCACGGCGGCTTCGAGCGCGCTCGATATTTATCCGGAGGGCAGCGCGCGCATTTTGCGTGAAGCTATCGGCGAGGCCTATGGGCTGGATCCGGCGCGCATCGTGTGCGGCAACGGCTCTGACGAATTACTGACGATGCTGGCCAACGCCTATCTGCGCCCCGGCGACGAGGTGCTTTATAGCGAGCATGCGTTTCTCGTGTATCGCATCGCCACTCTTGCCAATAGCGCCGTGCCGGTTTCGGTGCCGGAGAAGAATTTGCGCGGCGATGTCGATGCGATGCTGGCCGCCGTCACCGCGAAAACGCGGCTTGTCTATGTCGCCAACCCGAACAATCCGACGGGTTCGTATCTGACGAGCGAAGAGATGCGTCGCCTGCACACGGGCCTGCCGCCGTCTGCGCTGCTCGTGATCGACGCCGCCTATAGCGAATATGTGCGCCGCAATGATTATTCCAGCGGCATCGAGATGGTGGCCGAGTTCGATAACGTCGTGATGACGCGCACCTTCTCCAAGATTTATGGGCTTGCGGGCCTGCGCGTGGGCTGGGCGTTTTGTCCGGCACCCGTCGCCGATGTGCTCAATCGCATACGCGGGCCGTTCAATGTTTCCGCGTCCGCGCAGGCCGCCGCCGTTGCCGCGCTGAAGGATTGCCGCCACGTCGAGGATTCTTTTGCACACAACGAAGAATGGCGCGGCTGGCTGACGGAGAATATCCGCAAGCGCGGTCTCCGCGTGGATGATTCTGTCGGCAATTTCGTGTTGATTCATTTTCCGACGGATAAAGGCCGCACGGCGCATGATGCCGACGAATTTCTCATGTCGCGCGGATTGATCTTGCGCGGCGTCGCCAATTACGGCCTGCCCGATTGCCTGCGTCTCACGGTTGGCAAAGCTGACGCGAACAAGGCGGTCGTGGCTGCGCTGTCCGAATTCATGGGTTCGAAATGACGATTCTGTTCGAGAAAGTCGCATTGATAGGCGTGGGCCTTATCGGCTCCTCGATGGCCCATGCGATGCGGCGGGCGAGCGTGGCTTCGCATATCGCCGGTTATTCGCCGCGTGCGGAAACACGCGAGAAAGCGCAAGCGGTTGGTTTTGCGGATTCGCTGCATGATAATTTGGCGTCGTGCGTGCGCGACGCCGATCTTGTCGTGCTGGCGACGCCCGTGGGCAGCTTCGGCGCCATTGCGCGCGAGATTGCGGGCGATCTCAAACAGGGCGCCATCGTCACCGACGTCGGTTCGGTCAAAACCGCGGTTGTGCGCGATGTCGGCCCGCATATTCCCGAAGGCGTGCATTTCATTCCGGCGCATCCCATCGCGGGCACGGAACATTCCGGTCCCGAAGCGGGCTTTGCTGAATTGTTCGACGGGCGCTGGTGCATTCTCACGCCGCCGCCGGGCACCGATCACAAAGCGGTCGAGACGCTTGAAGCGTTCTGGCGTGCGCTGGGCAGCCATGTGGATGTGATGGATGCGCGCCACCATGATCTGGTGCTGGCCATCACAAGCCATGTGCCGCATCTGATCGCCTATAACATTGTCGGCACGGCGGACGATCTGGAAGCGGTCACCGAAAGTGAAGTCATCAAATATTCCGCCGGTGGTTTCCGCGATTTCACGCGCATCGCGGCATCCGATCCCACCATGTGGCGCGATGTGTTCCTCAACAATCGCGAAGCGGTGCTGGAAGTGCTTGGTCGGTTCAGCGAGGATTTAAGCGCGCTGCAACGGGCGATCCGCTGGGGCGATGGCGATGCGCTGTTCAATCTGTTCACGCGCACGCGCGCGATCAGGCGCAGCATTCTCGATGCGGGTCAGGACAGCGCCGAACCCAATTTTGGCCGCAACCGCGCGAAGAAGAATCAATAGAGCGGATCGGTCGGCCCGATGGTTTTCCGGCCCTGCACGGCGAGAGTGTAATAGCCGAACAGGCGATGCTGTCCGGTAAGCGACAGCACGCCCGATCCCGTATCGCCGTCGAGATCAATAGCATCGAGCGCAATGTGGCCGTTGGTGCTACGCCATGTTTCTGTTGCCGATTGCCAATGCGTCTGTCCTGCAAGCAGTGGATTGAATGGCGTGCGTGGCGCGACATGCGCGGCAAGTCTGAAATGCGAAATGATTTTCGGATGATCCGGCAAATGAATCGAATCGCCGCTGAAGGCGAGATCGATGGCGTCGGAGGATGGATTGCGGCGCATATGAATCTCACCGCGACCGATTGTGACCGTTTTTGAATCGAGCGCTACAAACACAAGATCGAATCGCGAAAGGGCATCGCCATTCAGAACGGCGCTTGCGCGTACGCTGCCAGGCACAAAAACAAACTGGCCGTTCTTGCCCCAGGTGAAAGCCTGATTGCCTGCCGCTTCGAACACGGCTTGTCCGTGGCCGTACGTCAATGTGTGCATCGCGAATTCGTCGCTTCGCCAAGTGCCGGCGCCTGCGATGGAAATTTTGAAATTCCTGAACACCGTGTCGATGCGGAATGGAAAGCCGCCGATGGTTTCGGACGAATAGGACAGCGTAATGCCGGGCGCGATTTCGTGGCCGTTCATCGCTGCGATGCGTTTGGACCAGGCATCGGATGCCTGAAACCACAACAGCATCACGGCCGCGGCGGCAGCCACGGCAAGCGCAAACGGCGCATAGAGGAAGAACCGGCTAGAATAGCGCACGAAATCTACTTCAACTGCATCGCGAATAACCGCAAGCCACGCAAGTGTCGCAACCTTCGAATTTCACGAAACCGGGGCTGCTGCAGCGCGGGCAATAGCGCGCGGGCGCGCCCTCGGCAGCAACCGCCACGGCGCGGCGCTGTTCGCCGGCCAGCGGCACATCGCGCGGGGCCATAAAGCCGATATCGACCAGATGCCGCTCGATCACTTCGCCGATGGCCGCCAGCAGCGAGGGCACGTAACGCCCCGCCGTCCATTGCCCGCCGCGTGGATCGAACACGGCTTTCAATTCGTCCACCACGAAAGACACATCGCCGCCGCGCCGGAATACCGCGCTGATCATGCGCGTCAGCGCCAACGTCCAGGCATAGGCCTCCATGTTCTTGGAATTGATGAAAACTTCGAAGGGCCGCCTGCGTCCGTCCTGCTCGATGTCGTTGATCGTGATGTAGAAGGCGTGATCGGAATCCAGCCATTTGATCTTGTAAGTTTGGCCGGGCAGCAATTCAGGCCGATCAAGCGGCTGGGTCATGTAAACGACGCCGCCGGAGCGCGCGGGCAAAGCGGGTTTCTGCTCAATGGTTTCCAGCACCGCGCCCGTGATCGTGTTGGGGCGATAGGTCGTGCAGCCTTTGCAGCCGGTTTCGTACGCTTTCAGATAAACATCCTCGAATGCGTCGAACGCGATGTCGGCGGGCACGTTGATGGTTTTGGAAATCGAACTGTCGATGTGTTTCTGCGCGGCGGCCTGCACGGCCAGATGATCGGACGGCGCGAGTTTCTGCGCCGTGACGAAATAATCGGGCAGTGGTGTTTCTTCGCCGAAGCGCTCGCGGAAAAGACGCCACGCATAATCGTTGATCGTGACTTCGCCGCGCGTGCCGTCCGCGCCGAGAATTTTGCGCGTATAGCTGTAGGCGAAAACGGGTTCGATGCCGCTCGAAACATTTCCCGCGAACAGCGAAATCGTGCCGGTTGGCGCAATCGAGGTGAGCAGACCGTTGCGGATTCCGTGCGCGGCAATCTGATCGCGAATTTCTTGCGGCAAATTCTGCACGAAAGGCCGCGCGAGGAATTCGTCGCGGTCGAAAAGCGGGAAGGCGCCTTTTTCTTTCGCCAATTCCGCCGACGCCGAATACGCTGCGTGAGAAACAACCGAAAGCCAGCGTTCGATCAACGCAATGCTTTCCGCTGAGCCGTAGCGCGCGCGGCAGAAGATCAGCGCATCGGCCAGTCCTGTCACGCCCAAACCGATGCGGCGCTTGGCGATTGCCTCGGCGCGCTGTTCGGGCAAAGGAAACCGCGAAATGTCGATCACATTGTCGAGCATCCGCACGGCTATGCGCGTCAATCGCGCCAGTTCGGCTTCGTCGAGCGCCGCGTTCTCGGCAAACGGTTCGCGCACTAGCCGCGCCAGATTGATCGAACCCAGCAAACATGCGCCATAGGGCGGCAAGGGCTGCTCGCCGCACGGATTGGTCGCGGAAATCGTTTCGCAATAGGAAAGATTGTTCTGCGCGTTGATGCGGTCGATGAAGATCACACCGGGTTCGGCGGTCTCATAGGTTGAACGCATGATGCGATCCCACAAATCGCGCGCGCGCAGAGTTTTGAAAATCGTGCCGCCGAATTTGAGATCCCATTCGCGGTCGCCCCTAACCGCGTCCATGAAGGCGTCGCTCGCCAGCACCGACAGGTTGAACATGGAAAGCCGCCCGGCCGTGCGTTTGGCATCGACGAAGGCTTCGATGTCGGGGTGGTCGCAAGCCAATGTCGCCATCATCGCGCCGCGCCGCGATCCCGCCGACATGATAGTGCGGCACATCGCGTCCCACACATCCATGAACGAGACGGGGCCGGAGGCGTCCGCGCCCACGCCTTTCACGGGCGCGCCCGCGGGGCGAAGCGTCGAGAAATCGTAGCCGATGCCGCCGCCCTGCTGGAGCGTCAGCGCCGCCTCGCGCAATGCGGAGAAAATTCCGTCCATGGAATCGGGGATCGCGCCCATGACGAAGCAGTTGAACAGCGTCACGCTGCGGTCGGTGCCAGCACCGGCAAGGATGCGGCCTGCGGGCAGGAAGCCCGCCGCCATCGCATCGTTGAAGGCACCTGCCCATTGCGCGCGCGTCTCCGGCGCTTCGGCCAAAGCTGCCGCATTCGCCACGCGCAGGAACGTATCGGCAGGATCGCGCTCGACGGGGGTGCCGTCGTCGTCCTTCAGCCGGTACTTCATGTCCCAGATTTGGCGGGCGATGTCGGTCATGCGGTCAGTCTAGCCTTTCCAGAAGAACAAATATGTTCATGGTCTGTTCG
>DATCEI010000116.1:0-14511 GCA_036510185.1 Rhizomicrobium sp.
CTCATCCCCAACCGCCGCGAGTTCAAGCCGGAGCGGGCCAAAAGCCTGTTGCGCGATCTGGTGCTGGTCGAGGTGCGGCTTGGGGAGCCGCATACGCTGCCCATCCGCCTTGTGGGCAGCGGCGCGCAGCAGCGCATTCAGAGCAACATCGTGGGCCATAATTATCTGGATTTCGCGCCGCCCCAGCTTCATGCCGGAGTGATCGAAAGCACGCGGCTGATGTTCGATCATCCTTGCGGGTTGTGGCAGGTGATGACCATGCACTATGCGCGCGAATATGCGCAGAATGTGGAGATCACGGCGTTTCCGCTTCTGGCCGATGCGGGCAGCGTGCCGTTGCTGCTGGTGCTGATGCAACCCGTGGAGGGGCTGGTGTCGGCGATGCAGGCGCAGGGCCGAGCAATCCTTGTGGACACGGCGTCCGTCTTCGAATTCATCGATGTCGGCGCGGGTTCGCCCGCCTGGCTGGTTTAGGATTTCGCGCGCTCGCGATACATCCACGGGAACAGAAGCCCCACTGGCACGGCCCATAGCGTGCCCGCCAGCGTGTAATAGAAAAACGTCACGAGCCAGTTTGCGCGCGGCAGCACATGCACGCCCACGCCCATCGCGGCCAGTGCGTAAACCGGCAGCCAGATCAGGATCAGGAACACGCCAATCAGTTTTTTGATACGAGGCGTCATGTCAAAATCGCGAGCTGGTCAGTTTCACGTCGGCCATTTGCCACGCTTCCTGTTGCTGGCGCAACATCGCCTGCGCGACGTTGGAACGCCCTTCCATGCGCAACGCGGCGATCAGGCCATATAAGGCCCAGCCATCGTCGCGATAGAGTTTCAGACTGTCGCGATAGACTTCATCGGCCTCACGCGCACGGCCAGCTTCCAGCAGCGCGGCACCCAGCAGATGCGATACGGGCTGATGCCAATAGGGCGGCTCCGTATAGGGCAGGGCGAGTTCTTCCGTGCGCGCCTTTTTGAAATCGTCGATCGCGGTATCGAGGTCGCCGGATTTGCGTGCGATCTCGCCATCGAGTTCGTCGAGCGCGATTTGCGCCATCTGCGCGCCGGGCATTCCCGCTTTATCGATTTCCGGCAGACCAGCTTTCACCAAAGCGGCCAGTTGCGTGCGCGTATCGCGAGCATTCGCCAAATCGCCCGTGTTGGCAAAGGCAAAGCCGCGCGCCAGCAACGTCATCGCTATGACGAGATGCAAATCGCTTGGCGGCATCGGCTCGGCGAGAATTTCCTGCCATTTGCCAAAGCGCAGATAGGTGGCAATGGGCGTGAACATATACAACTCGCCCTGCGGAACCTGCTCGACAAAGGCCGCGACATTGGTGGCTTTCTGCAAGCGCCGCGCGGCATCTATGGCGGCCTGATAGCGGCCTTCCATTTCGGATGACGTCCACAGGAAATGGATGTTATGGCCGTAATAACCCAGCGGATAGAAGCCCTGCGCCTTGCAGGCGGCGATATATTGCTCATCCACTTGCGCCGCCAACTCATTGGCATGCACCGCATCGGCATAACGGCCGACGCGGTAATATATGTGAGATGGCATATGTACGATATGTCCCGCGCCGGGCATGAGCTTGGCGAGGCGGTCGGCGGCTTCTTCGGCACGTTCGGGCGTTGTAGAGGCTTCAACCGCGTGAATGTAGAGGTGCAATGCGCCGGGGTGATTGGGATCGCGCTTGATCACAGATTCCAGCGTGGCCACGATCTCATCGCCATGGCCTTTCATCTTGATGCCGTCAGGCGCGTAATAATCCCAAGGCTGCGTATCCATCATCGCTTCGGCATGGAATACGGCGTCGTCGAGATCGTCCGGATAATCATGCGCGACTTTGCCGGTGGCTTGTGCGAACGCTTCATCAAGTTTCGCCCGGTCGGCTTTTGGATCGGAGGAATACCGCGTCACCAGCGCCTCGATCCAGGCGCGTTCCTCGGGCGAGGCTTTGTCTTCCAGCGCGCGGGCTTTTTGCAGCGCGGCCCAGGCGGGCGCGATGGCGTCTTCCTGCATGGGAAGATTGATATTGGGGCCAAGCGCGAATGCCACGCCCCACCAGCACATCGCGCAATCGTGGTCGAGCCGCGCGGCTTCGCGGAAAGAGCGGATGGCCTCGGCATGATTGAATCCGAATAACAGGTTCACGCCCTGATCGAACAGCTTCTGCGTCTCGGCGTTTTTGGTGCTGATGGAATGGTGATGGTCGCCGAGGCCCGTGAACATCGGTGCGCCCGGCTTGTCCGCTTCGCCCGCATAGATCGCGGGCATGGGCGGCAGGTTCATCTTCATCGGCATGGCACCCGTGCCATTGTCCGGCATGGACATTTGCGCGGACGCCAATGACGAAAACAGAATTGATGCGAATACCCCGAATGCCATGCGGCGCATGGGCTCCCTCCATCCCGACAGCGCCGCATTATAGCGTGGGCGCGCGTGGGCGGAAGGCCACATGGACGGGCAGGGCCGCGCCCGCTATCACCGGCGCATGACCGCGCCGCCGTCCCGAAAAGCCGTTGGAATCTGGCTGTTATGCGTGGCCGGGTTGATTGTGGCGATGCTGGTTGTGGGCGGGCTGACGCGGCTCACAGGCTCCGGCCTTTCGATCACGCAATGGCAGCCCGTGACGGGCGTTGTGCCGCCGATGAACGAAACCGCGTGGGCAAACGAGTTCGCGCAATACCAACACATTCCGCAATACCGGCTTGAAAATCGTGGCATGAGCCTTGGCGATTTCAAGGCGATCTATTGGTGGGAATGGACGCATCGTTTCCTTGGCCGCGCGCTTGGCTTTGTGTTTTTCGTGCCGTTCCTGTGGTTCGCTTGGCGCGGTGCAATCGGCGCCAAGGATATTCCGCGCATGGCGCTTTTGTTCGCGCTGGGCGGGCTGCAAGGGTTCATCGGCTGGTGGATGGTCGAAAGCGGACTGGAAACGCGCGTGTCCGTATCGCAATACCGTCTGGCGATTCATCTCGGCGCGGCCGTGTTTTTGCTCGGGGCGATCTTGTGGACGGCGCTCGAATATCTGCGCATTCCCTCTCCCCAATTGGGGGTGAGGGTTAGGGGGCGTCTCGGCGGCTTAGTCTTTATCGGACTTGTTTATGTTCAAATGATGCTCGGCGCGCTGGTCGCGGGATTGCACGCGGGCCTGCTCTATAACACCTGGCCGCTGATGAACGGGCGCATCATTCCCGAAGACGCTTTCGTCCTGCAACCATGGTGGCGCAATTTCTTTGAAAATCCCGGCATGGCGCAATTCGATCACCGGATCGGAGCCTATATCGTATTCTTGGTCGCCATGACGATTGCGTTCACGGTGCGGGCGCAAAAGCGAAGCGTGCAAATCGTCAATGCTGCCGGACTCGTGGGATTGATCGCCACGATTCAGGTCGTGCTCGGAATCGTGACACTCATCACGCAAGCACCGTTGTTACTCTCCGCATTGCACCAGTTCACGGCGGCGATGCTGTTCTGCGCCGCCGTGTGGTATGCCTTTGAGTCACATTACGCGGATAAAGCCTGATCCAGATCGGCAATAATGTCGTCCACGGTTTCAATACCGATGGAGAGGCGCACCACTTCATCCGTAGCACCCGAAGCTTTTTTCTGTTCGTCGTTCAACTGCCGATGCGTCGTGGACGCCGGATGGATGACGAGGCTGCGTGTGTCGCCGACATTTGCGAGGTGGCTGATGAGCCTTACATTGTTGACGATTTTCACGCCTGCGTCATAGCCGCCCTTCACGCCGAAGGTGAACACCGCGCCCGCGCCTTTCGGACAATAGCGCTTGTGAAGCGTGTAGCAGGGATTATCCTCCAGCCCGGCATAATTCACCCATTCGACTTTCGGATGTTTCTTGAGCCATTGCGCAACCGCCAGCGCGTTGGCGCAATGACGTTCCATGCGCAGCGACAGCGTTTCGATACCCTGCAGCACGAGGAACGCATTCATCGGAGACAGCGCAGGCCCTAGATCGCGCAGGCCCAGCACGCGGCAGGCAATGGCGAAGGCCATGTCGCCGAACGTCTCCCAAATCTTGATGCCATGGTAGGATTCACACGGCTCCGACAGCGTGGGATATTTCCCGCTCCCCCAATCGAACTTGCCGCTGTCTACGATGACGCCACAAATCGAAGTGCCGTGACCGCCGAGGAATTTCGTCGCCGAATGCACCACGATGTCCGCGCCCCATTCGAACGGGCGTATCAGATAGGGCGTCGCCAGCGTGTTATCCACGATCAGCGGTACGCCAGCTTCATGCGCGATGTCGGCAATCGCCTTGATGTCGGTGATGATGCCGCCGGGATTGGCGATGCTTTCGATGAACACGGCCTTGGTCTTGGGTGTGATCGCGCGGCGAAAAGATTCCGGATCGCGCGCGTCGGCCCATTTCACATGCCAGTCGAATTTCGCGAAACCGTGACTGAACTGGTTGATCGAACCGCCGTAAAGCTGCCGCGCGGCAACAATCTCATCGCCCGGCTGCATCAGCGTGTGCATGACAAGGAATTGCGCCGCATGGCCTGACCCGCAGGACAGCGCCGCGCGCCCGCCCTCCAGCGCAGCCACGCGCTCCTCCAGCACCGAATTGGTGGGGTTCATGATGCGTGAATAGATATTGCCGAAGACCTGCAAATTGAACAGCGCGGCGGCGTGATCCGCATTCTCGAAGACGAAGGATGTCGTCTGGTAGATCGGCGTCGCGCGCGCGCCCGTTGCCGGATCGGGCTGCGCACCCGCGTGTACGCTCAATGTGTCGAAACCATATTCGCTCATATTTCTCTCCTAAGAATTAGCGCCCACGCAAATCTTCGAACGAAATCATGACATGTTCGCGATAGACCGCGCGCTCCCGCAGGTGCACATAATAGCGCTCCAGATTGGGCAGATGCGGCCGTTCGATTTCCAGATTGTAATAGCGGTACAGCGTCGTGCCTGCAGGGATGTCGCCCATTGTGAATGTGCCGCCCGCGATGAAGGGCTGGTCGGCGAGGAGCTTGTCCAGAATGCGGTAGAGCGCCGTCGTGCGCGTTTGGGCGGCGCGGATCGCGGGCCAGTTGCGCTGCGATTCCGGCGTGCGGAAGAAGCCACCGAACACGCCGAAGAAAGCGGGATAGAGATCGGCTTGCGCCCAGTCCATCCAGCGATCAGCAACGGAGCGTTCGGCGGGATCGGCGGCCCATAGCGAACCTTCGCCATATTTCGCCGCGAGATAACGCACGATGGCATGGCTTTCCCACACGATTGCACCATCATCTTCGATCACGGGAATACGGCCCAGCGGATTCATCGTCAGGAATTGCGGCGTGTTCAAACCACCGAACGGCCCGCCCACATCGATGCGCTCATGCGCGAGGCCGAGTTCGCCAACGGCCCACATGACTTTCTGCACATTGATCGAATTGCGGCGTCCGTAGATTTTCAGCATGTCAGGCTCCGCGTTTCAAACTGCCGCCTTTGCCGTACAGCAGTGGCTTGCGATTATCGATGACATTGCGATGCACGCCCATCCAGCCGATTTCACCGGAGAGGCGGCCATATTCGATTTTCGGGCAACGGTTCATCACTACATTGAGGCCCGCCTCACGCGCCAGCGCCTCCGCTTCCTCGCTGATGACGCCCAATTGCATCCAGATGGTTTTGATACCGAGGCGGTCTTTTTCCGCCAATGCCTCGCGCACGATGCCGGGAGCCGCTTCGGAGCTACGAAAAATATCCACCATATCGACCGGCGAAGGCACATCGTGCAATGACGCATAGACGCGCTGGCCGAGGATTTCCTTGCCTGCGAGGCCGGGATTTATGGGATGAATCACAAAACCCTTGTCCAGCAGATATTTCATCGCGAAATAGGACGGGCGCATGTCATTGCCGCTCGCGCCCACCATCGCGATCACTTTCGTGGAGCGCAGGATGGATTTGATAGTGTCGTCGGTATAGGCGGGCGCTACTCCGGCCATTTCGGTTCCCGCTTTTCCACGAACGCGCCGATGCCTTCCTCGGCTTCGGCATTGAGCATGTTTTCCGTCATCACGCGCGAAGCATAATCGTAAGCTTCAGCCAGCGGCATTTCGAGCTGGCGATAGAATGCTTCCTTGCCGATCTTCACGGTCTGCGCGGGCTTGGACGCGATGAGTTGCGCCAGCGCCGTGGTCTCAACTTCCAGCGCGTCGGGCGCGACAACGCGATTGATGAGGCCGACCGCTCGCGCGTCTTCCGCCGAAACCATTTCGCCCGTCAGCAGCATTTCCATCGCGTGCTTGCGCGAGACATTGCGCGACAGCGCCACCATGGGCGTGGAACAGAACAGGCCGATATTCACGCCCGGCGTCGCGAACCGCGCCGAAGAGGAGGCAACGGCCAGATCGCAACTCGCCACCAGCTGGCAACCGGCGGCAGTGGCGATGCCCTGCACCTGCGCGATGATCGGTTTGGGATGGCGCACAATCGCCTGCATGAGTTTGGAGCATTGCGCGAACAGTGCGGTATAGGCGGCGACGCCCTTGTCTGCGTCCTTGCGATGCGCGGTCATTTCTTTCAGGTCGTGGCCGGAGCAAAATGCGGGGCCGTCGGCTGCGAGGATCACCACACGCAGCGGTTTTTCTACTGCCGCTTTGGCGAGCGCCGTTTGCAGCGCGGTCATCAGACCTTCGCTGAGCGCGTTGCGCGCGCCCGCGCGGTTCAGCGTCAGGCGCAGCACACGGCCTTCGCGATGCGAAAGGACGAGGGGAGGTGGCGTGTTGTCTTTCATACGGCGGAACTTACATGGGTTTGCGTGGCTGCGCGATACCGCATTGAGCATTGCGCTTCTAGCGGAACGAAGCGCGAAATCTTGCGTTAGGGAAACTGAAATCGGTCAATGGAGACAAAGAAATGACAACCTCTACCGGCCATACGAGCGCGATTCTCGCCTCGAAGGTCAAGGGAACTAACGTCTACAGCAAAACCGGCGACAAGATCGGACAGATCGAGGACGTGGTTCTCGACAAGCAATCCGACCGCATCATGTTCGCCGCACTCGGCGTGGGCGGCGTGCTCGGCATGGGCGAAAAATTCTATCCGGTTCCGTGGTCGGTCCTCGACTACAGCAAGGAACAGGGTGGTTACATCGTGCCGCTGTCTGAAGAGCAACTGAAAACGGCGCCGACCTATCGCCTCGAAGATCTCACGAAGGACGACGGCATGGATTTCGACGACATCCGCGGCGCGTCCTATACGTATTACAATGTGGAGCGCGACTGGTAAGGCCGCGCTTTAAGTTTACGAACCCGGCTGCGGACCGCGCTGCCGGGTTCGTTTTATTGCGGCGGATTCTCGCGAAGATAGGGCAGGCCACCATTGACCGCTGGTTTTTGCGTCCACACCGCGGGATCGAAGCCCGGCGGCAAACCGGCTTTCAGTTCGACGTTGCTTTTGCCCGTGATGCCTGCGTCGCTGCTGGGAGAGCCGGAGGGCTGGCTCGGGCCAATTGTTGTGTCCCAATAGGAGCGGTGGAAGAAAAGATTGGGCTGTGAATCTATACCGATCAGACCGCCCATATAGGTGCCACTGCTTTCGCTCACGCTCGCATAGTTCAGCGAGGCATTCGAGTATTCCCATACATAGCCGAGGAGGCCGCCGATATAGGCCCCGGTTCCGGTCACGGTCCCGGTCGCGTAATTGTTTTTCATGGCGGCATAACCGATTGTGTAACCGATCAATCCGCCTTCATATGCGCCGGAATAGCCCGTGATATTGGCATTGGAGAAGCAATTCATCACGTCGCCGTGATTGTTGCCGAGAAGGCCGCCCAGTTCTGCGGATTCGCCGCCTCTGATCGTCACGGATGTCCATGAATTATAGACATTGCCGTAATTGAGCGAAACCAGCCCGCCCGCGACGCAATCGAAGAAACGGTCGTCGCAGCCGACCGTGCCGGTCACATGGACCCGGATAATTTTGCCTTCGCTATAGGAAGCAATCCCGGCCGGGCGGCCATGACCGTTAAGATCGGAGTTTGTGATCGTTACGTTCAGAAGGCCGATGTCACGTATGATTCCAGGCTTGACCAGCGCGTCAAACAACGCATCGTCTGTGCCGTTCAAGTCGAAAATCTGGAGATTGGAAATCGTATTGCCAAGACCCTCGAATATGCCGCCGAATTCGGCCTGGATTGGCGCTGTCTGATAATATCCCGCTGTCGAGGCAAAGCTCTGCGCGAGCGCGTAGTTCTTGCGCGGGCGTTTCGCGATGTCGCTTGCAAGCGTCGCAATATCGTCAACGAGAATATATGCCTCGCCATTGATCGTGAGCGGGCTGGTAAGGCTCCAGAAATTCACATTGCCGCCTATGCCGAAGACAAGCTGGCCGTCCGCGCCGCCGCTGTTATAGACGAGCGATAGGCCGCCATCGCCCGCAACGGTGACGGGCCGGTCGATCTCGATGGAGCGTTGCGCACTTAGCGTCAACGTGTGGTGGTTGATCCATTTGAAGTTCGCGTTGAACTCGATGTCCTGCGCGAGGCTGCCGGTGGATACGGTCATGTCCGCGTGGGTGAGCATTTCATGCAGTTCGCTCGCGTTGAGAACGGCATCCGCCGCCATCGCCGTGCATGTGCCGAGCGCGCAGGCCACGTTCTGTGTTGGATCTTTCGAGATCACGATGCCCTGGATCGGCAATTGCGGGGTGGCCGCCGCGCTGGCTTGCGCGGCCATTGTTATGAGTGCTGCGACCAGTCCTGCAGCAACGTGTTTTTGTCGAGCCATCGAGTGCATCCCTTACATTACAGCTTCTTCATAAACGGGCCGCGGCGATCTGGCTATAGCAGAAATACGTAGTTGACACCACACGAAAGAAAGCCTATATAAATGGGCATAAGGAGATAGCCCATGGGTAAAAACCAGTTTGCCGCCAAGCACTTTCACGACGAAGAAGAGGCCCGTGTCTGGTTTGAGGCCGCCCGTTGGGACAGCAAGCCTATTTGCCCGAAATGCGGTAGCCCCAAGCACTACGTCACGAAAAAGGTAGGCGTCTATCGGTGCGCGGCCAAGGAATGCCGCAAGGATTTTACGGTTATGACCGGCACGGTCATGGAACGCAGCCACGCCAAGCTGACCCAGTGGGCCATGGCGTTCTACCTGGGCGCTTCCAGCAAGAAGGGCTTCTCAGCCAACCAGCTTCACCGCGCCCTCGGCTGCGAATACAACACTGCTTGGTTCCTTCATCACCGCGTCATGGAAGCCATGCGCCGTGGCGGCCTCGATCTGCCGCCCATGGGAGGCGAAGGGAAGGTCGTGGAGGTCGATGAAACCTACTACGGCAATATCTCTGAGGCCCGTATCAAGAAGGGTAAAGGGCCGCGTAAAACGCTCAAGGGACGCGGCCCGCTCTACGAGCGGTCAGTCCTGTCACTGGTAGAGCGCGGCGGTGAAGTCCGCTCTTTCCACATCCCGTATGCCACAAAGGAAAACGTGATGCGGATTGTTAAGGCGAACGTCCGCCACGAAAGCCATTTGATGTCGGATGAAAGCGGCCTCTACCGTGGCGCGGACGAGCACTTCGCGAAGCACTCCACAGTCGTGCATTCAAAGGGCGAATATGTCCGTAAGGGACGCCCCGAAATTCACAGCAATACGATTGAAAGTTATTTCAGCATTTTCAAGCGTGGTATGCGTGGCGTGTATCAGCATTGCGATGAAAAACACTTGCACCGCTATCTCGCGGAATTTGATTTCAGATATTCGACCCGCGATATGTCAGACGCAGAACGCACAATCCTTGCAATCAAGGGCGGTGAGGGAAAACGTCTGACCTACCATCAACCTGCTTAAGCCGGATTTCAGCCATCAGGCTGCTAGATTTTTGCGCTGGCGCGCAAAGCGTGGGTTTTCTTCTTAGGTTTCCCGCGAGCCTCCCCGTTCTTCTTTGGGATAGCCTTTAGTGGTGTTGGAGGACCAGAGAACGCGCCGCGAAAGATGACTTTTAAGCGTTGGTCGGTTTCATCTTGACTGTAATTATCGGAGCGCCTCTTCATCGCAGACTCCTAAAATTTATATTTCTGCTTGCGGCAGAAGTCTGTGAACGTGAGGTGTTCAATTCCTTCGGCCTTGCAAATGTTTGGAATACGCCGCTTTTTGCTACCTGCATTCTCTGGCACCGATGCTTCCATGCTCAGGACTGGAAGTCCCAGCGTTTTAGCAAGCGCAATTATCGTGAGGTCATTAAGACAAATCGTTTTTGGGGATTTGGTCGTATACTCTGAAATCCATTGCTTATGGTCATCTTGCATACGCACATTATGCGCGATGTAGGCGTCCCAGTCCCATTGTCCAGCGCCAACTTCAAAAAGAACTTTATCTTTTTGCTCTGCTACAAATTTCCCTAAGCCTCCATCAATCAGGCAAATTTCGCTAAATATCTCTTTGGTTACTGCCCCATCACCATTTGCCAGCATTGCCCTTACGGCATTCCACAGTGCCGTATGAATATCCTCTGGGATATTTTCGTACGGGTGCGAAAGACCGGACGTGTCAATGCAAAATTTTGGCATCTACATCTCTTGATTATCTCGGATAGCGTGAAGATGTTCCAAATTCTTAATTCCCATAAACTCAGCGGCTTGGTGGTTTGTAATACGGCCCGAAGACCATGCTTCAAGTACGAGAGATGTATACAATCCACCGAGTGATGCGCTGTAACGGCTACCATAGTATTTTGATCGCATTATTTGTTTGAGCTTTGCCTCTGCGGCCGAAAATTCTGGACGCTTCACGTCCCAATAATAAGAGCGATCTACATATTTGAGTTGGACAAGGCGCACCAGCATTGCATGAGGGCTAACGCCAAACCTCGATGCGATCTGCGACAATTCCTCATCGGATATACGGACGGCGGGCCTGATTGGCACTGGTTGAATTTGATACATCACCGATGCGGGCATCAAAAAGGCTCCGGCAAACGCATCACACCATTCTTCGATCTGCCTCGCCTTCGTGTCACCGCCTTCTTTAGTCAGTTTTCCGCTAATCGCGCTTTGCCTAAGACATACATGGGCAAGTTCATGACAAATGGTGAAGGCTTGTGCGGCTGGTGACTCATTGCCAACGACAATTACGGGCAGCGGAAATTCTGCAAGACATATCCCCCTTATCCCCATTGATCCCAAAGATGAGCGGCGAATTGTAATGATTCCGAGTGGTTCAATATGCTGCCGCAAAATTGACGGGAATTTGTATTGGTCTTTGGGACTCAACTCTGTTTGAATCTGGAGGGGTGGCCCGGCAAGGTTTCGCATTGCGGCGGCATGAGCTTCCGCGTCAGACTCAATCGTTGTGAAAACCTTCTCTGGAACATTTGGCGGTTCCTCTGAAAGCTCAGAATACAAATCAAGGGCGCTAATGCGTTGCGCTTCCGCCCAAATTTGGAAATCAGTTATTCTCTGCCGATAATCATCGGGATTGATATCGCGGGACAATCGAAAATCAGGGATTAATTCCGGTTCCGGCAACGGAGGCGGCGTACCCCGAAAAAATTCCAAAAACTGACGGTCATAAAAATCTGCAAGCAGCCTCGCCTGACGAACAGTCGGTACGCGATCTGCGTTTTCTTTTTCCCATGCCTCAACGGCATCCTCTTTTACTCCGGCCCGGCTGGCCGCTTCAGCGACGGTTATTCCAGCCCGCTCCCGCGCCCAGCGCAGCATGTCGGGGTTAAACGGGAGCTTCTTCTGTGCAGCCATGGCCATAGACTCGCAAACTTAGTGGAATTGTGAGGCGGCGAAAATCGAGACGCCTTGTTTTCTCTGGGGATGGGGGTGTCGGCCTGTCAGTCATTTTCTAGGACTTTGTTCTTGTGGTGTCAACTACGAGAACTTGGGCTATGGCGGCGATTGTATACTTGACTACACGAGGAATTTATGAACAGAATCAATGGACAGGCCGACACTCACGCTACAAAGCGCAAGAAAAATGCACGCGGCAGAATTAGAAACGAGGAATTAAAACCTAATTCTGTCGCGGACATTACCGAGCCTATGATTTTACAGATTGCGCGGCTTTCACGCGAGCAGAACGGCGTTGACGCTTCGACAGATTCGGACCCCGGGGTCGAGGTAATGGTTTTTGATCGCCCGCTTCTGATCTCTGGAAGTGCTCTAGGTGCCGCCTGCGCTGATCTTCGTCTAGCCACGGGGGGATATACGTCATTGGAGGATTATGCAGCCTCGGTGGCGTTCGTTTTGCAGGACTTAGAAAGGCGTGGGCTTCTGTTTTTTTAGTTCGATAGAGATATTCGGCGTTGATGTAATCCAAGCATTCGGCTGCGTATTGCATGTATGACCACTGTTCATCCAGCAGCGGATCGTCAATGTGCACAAACCAGTAATTGAACTGCTCCTTGTTATCAGCAGATTCCTGCAGGGTTGCGAAATACACTCCTTTTTCGGTTCGCGGATCATCGGCCCAATGACAATGCGCGAACTGATTGCGCAGCTTGAGACAGAACCGTGTTGCGCCAATGGCGTCCGCGTACTCCGCTTTGAGGCTTTCTCGCTCAAATGCTTTCACCATGAGCGCATCCGCGACATTGATACGTGCGGATTCGCCTAGGAGACGGAACAACGTGCGCATGGCCATTTCCTGATCGCCGATTACGCTGCCCAAGCACATGGCTACCCTAAGTTCAATTTCGCCGTATGATATGACGATACGGCCAGCCGTCAGGCCTTCCATTGGATGACGGTCAAAACAGGGATTGAGTGTCATGCCTAAGCTCTCAAAAGTGGACCCAACGAAAAATCCTGAATTTCAGGGCGTAATCCGGCATTTCCTAAAGACGCCCCCAACGCCACATAAACCGACAAAAGCAAAACCAAGTCGGCGCAAACGGACTACGGGGAAGGTCGCTCAAACGGCATAAAATCTATGGATTCGGCCCTTAACGACTCCCTAAGACACTCATCTTAAAGTTGCTCCTAGGACGGCTCTTTAGCCGTCTTGGGGCGTGATAACCCCTTAGATCGGCGGCGCGGTGCGTCCGTTATCAGCACTCCTCACCTCTATGGTCGAGGAGGCGTCGGCGTATGTTCAGGGCGAAAGCCTAAAGGCCGACGCGGCCTTGCCGATCTGAGGCTTATCAACTCCCCGATCACCAGAGGGAGCGGGGCAATGTTTGCCAAAGCAATGTCGTTTTTTGTTCTCGTCACCGCCATTTGTATCTCACCCTGTTTCGCCAAAACAATTAGCAAGGCGGATCAGAAAGCCGTCAGTGATCTTGCAGAGCGTTCTGGGCATTTATCCGTCGATATTGGTCAAACCACTCAGGAGATCGCCGAACAAGCACTTGCTAAACAGGATTACGGCGCTGAAACAGATGGCAGTCTGCAATGTATGCAATTATTAAGCGGAGCCATTGACCATCTTACGGCAGAATTCCATGCGCTCGATATCGGTACAGCGTTGGGAGAAATGTCAGTCAACAAATTTGACCAACAAAGCGCCGTGGAAATGGTCGCGCTAAATTTGGATGAAGCGGAACACGTTTTACCTCACTCAAGGAATACGGCAAATCAGGTTATGGGCGATTGTCCAAAAAGCGCGGTGGTAACGACAAAAGCGCAAGCAGTTCTTTCTATCGCATCAGACATGGACTCTTTGATGTCGGCTTTGTCGGAGAAGTATGGTCACTCGAAACATTGGCTGGGGGAGTGGAAATGACTATGAAACGCATACTCGCAATTTTCTTGATGGCCACTATACCGTCAGCGTCACAGGCCGCGCGGACTCATTCCGTGGAACCGCATTACACGCGGTCAGGAAAATTCGTACCGGGTCACATGCAGACCAATCCAGACCACACGAAAATCGACAACTGGTCCACATCTGGCAACGTCAATCCGTTTACTGGGAGGCGCGGACACAAAAAACTGTAAACGTGAACCGACTATTTACGGAATTCCAATTCTATCGAAAACCGATCCGCTAAATTGGGAGGAAGAAATGGAAGACAAACTAGCCCGCGAGAAACTCGCAGAGTACTGCGCACGGTATCTCGCGTTAAGAGATATTGTAGCCCGACTACTCAGTTACCATGCGCAGTCTTGTGCTGTTCCTTTGGAACGGTTGACAGAGTTTTCTGAACAAGGTGTTTTACGCGCAAACAAGCAGCTTCCAAGTGGAAGTCAAAATATGCAAATGGCCGGGATAATCCAGGACGAATTTGATCGGATAATTTCAGCGGCTCACGACATGCTATCTTACGAAGTGCGGAAGTGTCGGCAAATATGGCTTCCAGATTTTCGAGGTCTTTAAGCCAGTCTGACATAATGACTTTTTGTCCCGCGCACCGTGTTTCGTCCTGTTGCATATTACCAGAAATGAGGGGGTGTAGCAAGAACTGGGGGGTTATTTCCTAAGTTTTCGTTTGTGCCACGCTTTCTTGCCCCAGAACTGACGCTTGCGTTTCGCGACAGCGTAGCCGTTCGCCTTGCGCCAACGGATGAAGGCTAGGGCCTGTTGGCGGATCGTTTTA
>DATCEI010000117.1:0-4044 GCA_036510185.1 Rhizomicrobium sp.
AGGCCCTCATCATCGGGCAGAAATTCCACCGCACGGTCAAGTTTTCCGCGCCGCTCCAGATCGCGCATGAAGCGGCCATGCGAGTCGATGTCGCCGCCCGCGCGCAATTCGGCAACCGAGAGCGCCAGCGTCTGGTCGTAATTGTCCTTCAGCACATGGGCGGCCACATCGTCCGTCATTTCAAACAGCAATGTGTCGCGCGCACCCGCCGACAATTCGCCGCGCCGCAATGGACCGCTGAGAAGAATTTTCAAATTCACTTCGTGATCGGATGTGTCCACGCCGGCCGAATTGTCGATGGCGTCGGTGTCGATGCGTCCACCCGACAGCGCATATTCGATGCGCCCCAATTGCGTGACGCCGAGGTTGGCGCCTTCGCCGACGACTTTCGCGCGCACCTCTGCGCCGTTGACGCGCACCGCATCATTGGCGCGGTCGCCGACATCGAGATTGTTCTGCCATCCCGCCTTGATGAAGGTGCCGATGCCGCCGAACCATAACAGATCGATGTCGGCCTTCAGCAGCGCCTTGATGATTTCGCCGGGCGTGGCCTTCGCAGCCGTCAATCCGGTGAGCGCCTTCGTCTGCGGCGAAAGCAGAATCTCCTTCGCCGCGCGCGACCATATTCCGCCGCCTTCGGAAACCAGCGCCGCATTGTAATCCGCCCAGCTTGAACGCGGCAGGTCGAACATGCGCTTGCGCTCGGCGAAACTCTTTTCCATGTCCGGATCAGGATCGATGAAGATGTGGCGATGATCGAATGCCGCCAGCAATTTGGTTTTCGTGCTGAGCAACATGCCATTGCCGAACACGTCGCCCGACATGTCGCCCACGCCCACGCAGGTGAACGGCTCGCGCTGGATATCGCGGCCCAGCTCGCGGAAATGACGCTTCACCGCTTCCCAGGCGCCGCGTGCAGTGATGCCCATTTTCTTGTGGTCGTAACCATGGCTGCCGCCGCTTGCGAACGCATCGCCCAGCCAGAAGCCGCGTCCTTCCGCGATGCCGTTGGCGATGTCGGAGAATGTGGCCGTGCCCTTGTCGGCGGCGACGACGAGGTAGGGATCATCGCCATCGTGGCGCAGCACATGGGCAGGCGCGATCAGTTTGCCATCCGGCCCGATATTGTCGGTGAGATCGAGCAACGCATTGATAAAAGTCTTATAAGCGTTAATCGCGGCTTCCTGCACCGCTTCGCGCGCGGCATTGAGGGGCAATTGCTTCGGATAGAAACCACCTTTCGCGCCCACGGGCACAATGACGGCGTTCTTTACCTGCTGCGCTTTCACAAGGCCCAGAATTTCGGTGCGGAAATCCTCGCGCCGGTCCGACCAGCGAATGCCGCCGCGCGCAATGCGCCCGAAACGCAAATGCACACCTTCCACTTCCGGCGCATAGACGAAAATCTCTACGAGCGGCCGCGGCGCGGGCAATTCATCGAGGCGCTGGCTGTCGAGCTTGATCGCAACATAGGGCTTCGCGTTGCCCTTCGCATCCGGCTGCCAGAAATTCGTGCGCAGCGTACATTCGATGACATTGCGCAGGCGGCGGATGATGCGGTCGTCATCGAGGCTCGGCACTTCGTTGAGCGCGGCCTCGATGCGCGCGCGAAAATTGCCGGCATCTTCCGTGCCGTCGCCTTGCGGATGATTGAGCGCGTGAAACAGCGCGATCAGCAGCGCGGCAATGTCGGGATTCCGGGCAAGCGTGTTTTCAATATAGTACTGACTGAACGCAAAACCCGCCTGGCGAAGATATTTCGCGCAAGCCCGCAATATCGTCACATCGCGCCACGCAATGCCGCCGCCGATCACAAGCCGGTTGAAACCGTCGCTTTCGGCCGCACCCGCAACGATGGCGTGAAACGCATCTTCCAGCGGCGCTTTGACGATGGAAAGATCGCCCGGCCCTTCATCGGCGCGTTCCATGAGAAAATCGAGCACGGCGCCGTCGCGTGTCCAATTGTCTCCGCCTTTCAGCGAGACGGGATAGGAATCCTCGGCAATCACTTTCAGTCCGAGATTTTCAAAAATCGGCAGCGAGGCGGAAAGCGGCAGCATGTCGCCGAACCCGTAAAGCTTCAGCCGCAAGGCGCTGTGCGAATCGTCGGGCTTGCGATAGGCGCGCGCCTTGATGGCGGTTTCACCCACATCGGCCAGCGCCATCAATTCGTCGAGGTCGGTGACGGCTTCCCGCGGCGGAAACGTGTCGCAATAGCGGTCGCCGAAGGCGCGGGCTTGCGTCTCGTAAATGCGTGCGCCGTTGGTTTCGCCATGTGACGCTTCCAGCGCCGCCGCGAACCCGTCGCCCCAGGTGCGGATGGCGTCGCGAATTTCAGCTTCGAGTTTGTGGATGTCCACATTGGGCCGTGCGCCATCCTCGCGCCCGACAATGTAATGCACGCGGGCAAGCGCGGATTCGTCGATGGTCGGCGTAGCGGCCGACATGCGGCCCTTGAACGCGCGGGCAAGAATGGCGTGGATTTTCTCGCGGGCGTCGGTGTCGTAGCGGTCGCGCGGCACATAGACGAGCACCGAAACGAAACGGTCGAAGCGGTCGTAACGCAGGAACACGCGCACTTTTGGCCGCTCGCCCAGCCGCAGAATGCCCATGGCGGTGGCGAACAATTCATCGTCCGACACCTGAAACAGTTCATCGCGCGGATAGGTGTCGAGAATATGCGCCAGCGCCTTGCCGTCATGGCTGGAGGGTGCAAGCCCCGCGCGCTCGGTGACATGTTCGATCTTCAATCGCAGCAGCGGAATGTCGCTGGGCCTGCGGTTGTAGGCGCCCGATGTGAAAAGCCCCACAAAGCGCCGTTCGCCCACGAATGCGCCCTTGGCGTCGAATATTTTAACGCCCACATAGTCCATGTGCACGCGGCGATGCACGGGGCTGCGCTCATTGGCCTTGGTGACGATGAGCGGCTGCGGCTGTTTCAGAAACGCGCGCGCTTCGGGGCCGAGCACGCCGCGCTGTTCGCCGCGCGTGACGACGCGGTTTTGCGTATCGGCCAGGACGCCCAGCCCGGAATGGTCGATGGGTTCCAGCGTGCCCTGTGCGTCGTCATAGACATAATCGCGGCAGCCGAGGAAAGTGAAATGATTGTCGCCCAGCCATTCGAGAAACGCTAGGCTTTCGGCGAGATCTTCTTTCGGTACGGGCGGCGGATGATCTTTCAACTGCGCCGTTGCGTCTTTCAGATGCGCGATCATTGCTTTCCAGTCGCGCACGGCAAGGCGCACTTGCGCGAACACATTCTCCGCGCCGCGCCTCAGCGCATTGCGTTTGTCTTCGCCAATGATGGGTTCGAGCGTCATGACGATGACGCTTTCGGCGGCGGCACTGCCGCTCGCGCTGCGCCGGCCGCTTGCGTCGCGGGTTTCGCGGATGATGGGATGGAACACCGCGCGGACGCGCGCGCCTTGTGAATTCAACTCTGCGACGAGCGAATCGAACAGAAACGGCATGTCGTCATTGACGGCCATGAGTACCGTCTCATTGTACTCATAGCCGCCCGCTTCTTCGCGCGGGTCGAACAGCGACACCAGCGTCTCGCCCGGTTTGCGGATCAGACTTCGCGCATAAACCGCATTGGCAAGCGAGGCGAGGGCTTCGGGCGAAAGCCGCGTCACATCTTCGGGGGCTGCGTTCTTGAACAGCGCATCAAAGAAAGCCGCCATCTCGCCTTTCAGCAACGCGCGCGCAGCGGTCAATCGGCGCGCGGCTTCCTGTTCGTCCTGCGCTTCATCGCTCATGGAGAATCGCCCGCCTGGAAATGCGGCCGGAATTTACTCCCCGGCGCGGGCGAGGGGAAACGCTAAGACTGGATGGCGAAGGCCGCCGCCAGCTGGCGCGCGATGGCCCGCGAGGAGGCAAGGCCCGTGAAGCCATTATCGGCGTTGAAGGTCACCACGATGGTCCGGCCAACAAGCCTGAGCGCCGGCCCCGCGCCCGCCACGATGCGCACGCCATCCACGCGGTGAAGCGCCAGCATCGCCCGCCGGTTTTGTGTGAAACGCTCAATGCCGCGGCCCGTATGTT
>DATCEI010000118.1:0-7488 GCA_036510185.1 Rhizomicrobium sp.
TCGCTGCGTTTTGTTGCCGAAGCATCGCGGCGCGGGGACCATATTCCGGCCCGCCAGCCGTCTCAAGGGCTTGGGTTTAGTCCGCTTCAGCCAGCCGCATATTGTCGGGCAGCTTGCCCGGCCCGATGAACCCTTGAACCAGATAGGTCTGCCGCCCCCAGGCGCTGGCCCGCTGGTTATAGACGCGAACCTCGCTCCAGTTGTTCTCAGGGCTGACGTCCACCACCGGGTCGCCCAAGTAAACCGCGCCGTCATTCAGCCAATTGGCGTGATCGACCCGGATTTCGCGGGGCGAGATGATCTCGCGAACCACGGCCAGATGGGAGCGGTGCGCCCCCGCATAGCCGGTCAGCACGAGAATGGAATTTTCCTTGGGCCTGGTGTCACGGGCGAACCGCCCGGCGGCTTCGTCCCACCATTCCGAGGCATCCCCGCGCAGGGAAATGCCGGAATGAGCACGGGCAAAACTTACGCATTCCAGCGGATGGGATGGGGTTTCCACCCGCCCGCCCGCCGTCACCGGCTCCTCGGCATGGTTGAAATTGCCGGTGCTGGCGCATCCCGCCATTTGCAGGAAAAAGACGGCCGCCACAGCGAACCGAAGTTGAGACCCCACCATCAAAAAGCCCCTTCAAGCGGCTCAAGCCGCAGCGACCGTGAGGGGAACTCTAAAGGAAGAGGTTTCAACCGCCGGTTAGACGGTTTGATCGAATTTGAACAATTAAAATTTGAATCAAATTCTTGGTTGGGTCGGGAGCTATTCGCGTCTTATCCAATCCCGCGCAGGCACTGCGCCGGAGCCGGAAAGGCCCATTACGCCAATGGAAACAAGGCCCGCGACGGCGAATACGAAGAAAGGCGCGCTCCAGGCCTGCTCGGTGAAGGCAAAGACGGGCAGCAGGAGGCCTGCCACGAGTTCCGGCCCGCCGCGCCAGCCGCCTGGCACATGCAGGGCACCTGCCTTGGGGGTGCGGACGAATACCATCTGGGAACTGAAAAAGGCCTCGAAGGTCGCCCGCGTGTTGGAGAGAATGAGGCCGCTGGGGAACACCAGCGCCAAAAGAAGCGAGCGTCCGAGAAGCGGCGCATTCGCCCGCCCGAGGAAGCGTTGACCGAGATAGAGATAACCCGTGCTGCACATAAGGCCGAGTGCCGTGACCGAAAGGCCCAGTTCGGCAACCGAGCGCAGGTACACCACGCCCATCGCCATCAGCGTCAGGCTGATCGCGGCACTGGCGGCGGCCAGCGCATAGAACGCGAACTGGCAAATCTGCGTGGTGACGACGGCTTTTTTCCACAGCGGAAGATTGGAGCGCCAGATTTCCGGAATCAGTTTGCGTGCGACCTGCGCGTGGCCTTTGGTCCAGCGCGCCTGTTGCGCGCGCCACGCGGCAGCGGTCTCAGGCAATTCTCCCGGCACTTCGACATCGGAAAGAAGCGCCGCGCGCCAGCCTTTCAACGCGCAGCGAATCGAAAGGTCGAGATCTTCGGTCAGCGTGTCGCCGGTCCAGCCGCCGCCATTGTCGATGGCAAGCCTGCGCCACACGCCCGCAGACCCGTTGAACGAAATCGGCAATCCGGCGCGGATACGCGCTTCCTGTTCGACGGCGAAATGACTGTCGAGCAACAGGCCTTGCGCGCATGTCAGCCAGTTGCGGTTGCGATTGGCATGGCTCCAGCGCGCCTGCACGAAAGAAAGACCGGGATCGGAAACCAGCGCAGGGACTGTGCGGCGCAGGAAATCCGGCGGCGGCACGAAATCGGCGTCGAAGATCGCAACATAGGGTGCATCGGAATGCGCAAGACCGAAGGCGAGATTGCCCGCCTTGAATCCGGTGCGCGTGCCGCGCCGCAGAATGCTGAACGAAACGCCTTCGGGCACTTGCGCGCGCACGGCAGCGGCAAGCGCTTCATGATTCTCCGCGCGGCCATCATCGAGCAGTTGAATCTCAAGCAGGGCGCTGGGCCAATCGAGACGCGCGGCGGCCGCAGCAACACGCACGGCCAACGCGCCTTCGTCGCAAACCGGCAATTGCACAAGCACTCGCGGCAAAGCCTGATCCGGCAGAGCGGGCACGCGCACGCGCGGTGCGGGCATGAACAAACGCAACAGCCCAAGCGTCGCCAGCTGCACCGACAACAGGGCCAGCATGACGAGAACGCCCGCCAACACGCTTTGAAGGGTTATAGAGAGACCGTACATGGTGGATGTTCGGACCCCCACGGTTTCCGAGAAATGCCGCCGCGAAGCCGGCGGACTGTTGAAACTGTGAACCGTGCAGGGAACGCACGACCCACGCGGAACGGTTCACGGAATTTGATGCGGCGCGGAATCTTTCGCAAGGGGCAAAGGGGGCAGGATTCCCGCCTTTTCGCCCGGGTGTGCGCCTTGGGCCACTTAAACTTGTAATGTGCCGCTTCGGACGGCACCTTTCCCGCGAGAATTTGAGCAATCTGACATGAGAAGCGACATAATCGGCGTGGTGCTGGGCGTGGTTTTTCTGGGCGTCCTGTTCGGGGTGAACCGGTTTTATCCCCACCAAAACGGGCAAGCCCAGATCGAGGCGGTGGCGGACGAGGTCGCGCCGGGCTTTACGGGCGAGAAGAAAATTGGGGCGTGGAGCCTGATTTGCACCAAGGAAGCCCCTCCGGCGTCGGGTCAGATCCAGCTCGGTCGTTGCCGGGTGAATTTTCAGTTTCACCCCAAAAAGGCCCCGCAAAAGGTGCTGATGGCGGTGAATTTCCGGCTTGTGGGGCCTGCCAAGCGGCTGACCTTGCTCCTGCGCGTGCCGCCGCTGGTCCACAAGGACGATCTGCTGGTGGTGGGCTTCGGGCGCGGCGGGTTGAAAGTACCTGTGATGAATTGTGAGCAGAATCAATGTATTGCTGGAGGGGGGCTGGACGATGCGGCTTTGACCCGGCTGTTGGGCGCACCGCGCGGGACGGTGATCTTCCCCGCCGACGCACAGGGCAAGCAGGCCTCCATCCCGTTCCCGCTCATCGGCATCAAAAAGTCGGTCGAGGCCATGCGCCGGGCGGAATCCGCCCCACCTGCCTGAAAGTTCCCTGATCGACCTGCCTGTTGCCCTTCTGACACCCCGTTTTTCGAGAAATAAAGAAAATGACTTCAACAGCTTGCGGCCCCCGCCGGTTGATGGGAAAAATGCCGCTGAGGCAGGGTGAGCGGCATTCAGCCGCTCTTTCCAGAAATGGCGGGGGCCGGATGCGAGCGAGCGAGCTGCGTCCGTCGGTCAAATCGGGTTTGATGATCGGCGCCGCCGGCGCTGCCGTAACCTTTGGCGCGACCGGCGCCTTCGGCGATTCAACGAGTACGCCGCCGCCATCGATTCACAAATATCTGCCCTACACGCAAATCGGCGGCACGTCCGGCGATTCGATGTCGACTGGGGACGTCACGCTGTTCATTCCGGCGTGGCAGGCACTCAACCAGTTGCTCTTCATCAAGGTCGGCGGCGATCTCGCATCGGGTGAAGGCAATTTCAGCACGTTTGGTGTCGGCTATCGCCAGAAGATCGCGCCGAGATGGATCGTGGGCGCGTTCGGCAATTACGATCACACGCACACAAAACTGAACGATGATTTCACGCAGTTTGTGTTCGGCGCGGAATTGCTCAATCCCGATTGGGAATTTCACGGCAACGCCTATGTCGCCGACACAAGCAAGATCGACCTCATCAAGAACAGCGCGCAGCTGGAAGTCGATGGCAATGACATCGCCATCGTGCGCGAACAGGAAGCGCCTTATTCCGGCTTCGACGGATCGGGCGGTTATCGCGCGTTCAAGACGCCGGGCACGGATGGACGGCTTTACGCGGGCGGTTTCTATTTCAAGCCCAGCGAAGATTTCGACACCAAGCCGATTGCGGGACCAAAGGCCGGATTCGAATTCAACGTCTATGATCTGGATTTCATCGGGCCGCAATCGCGCCTGCAAATTCAGGGCGAAGGCCGCCACGACGATGTGCGCGGTTACACCGGATTTGTCGGCATCAATCTGCGCGTGCCGCTCAATATCGATCCGTCAGGCGGCGGCGCACAGGTGCTGGACGAACTCGACCGCCGCATGGTTGACGATCCGCAGACGCAAGGCAATGTGCTGACGCATTCCGAATTCAACAAGCCTGAGCCTGTCATCATCTATGGCGGCAGCGGCGGACGCACGCATCCCACCAACACGATTTTCTACGTCGATAATTCGACCGGCGCGGGAAGTTATCCCAATCCGACGACATTCTCCGACGCCACCACGCGCGGCGGCGACGATGCGCTGATCGTCATCACCACCAAGGAAGGCGATGTTTCCGGTCAGGGCGTGCTCGCACCCGGCGATATGGTGATCGGCGCGGGCACCACGCTGACGATCAGGGGCGCGGAAACGGGATATAAATTCACGCACACATTCGCGCCCGGCGAACATGATTCCGTGTTGAATGTGCCCGCGGGCCAGACCGCGATCACGCTCGCTTCCGACAACGCGCTTTACAATTTCGCCATACAGGGTTCGTTCGGCACCGCGATTGCGGGTGACAATGTCGGCACCGCCACGATCCGCAACCTCGCGATCACGGGCGACGGTTCGGAGGGGCAAAAAGGCATCGCGCTCACGCAGGACGGCCCATCGGCGCTTGATCTGCTGATGACCGACACATCGGTTTCCGGCGTCGGCAGCGACGGCATTTCGCTTGCCACGCATCTGGACGGCGCCGAGACGCACAATTCGAAGATCGAATTCGACAATGTGAGCGTGTCGAATGCCGGCGGCAACGGCATCACATTCTCGACCGAAGCCTCCGGCGGTGCTGCCATCACGCAGGACATCACGCTCAACAATGTCAGCGTGTCCGGCGCGGGCAATATCGGCATCGGCATTGCGGGCTTTGCCGAAGGCGGTGGCTCGCAACTCACGCAAACCGCCACGATTACGGATGCCAATGTCACCAACGTCGCGGGCACGGGTATCGCCATTTACGGCTACACATCGGGCGGCGGCGCGCTCGCGCAGAACGTCAACATCGATCCGACGATCGTGACTGGCAGCGGTTATGCGCTCGGCATCGGCGCTTATGCCAATGGCGGCACGCTCAACCAGACCGTCAATGTCGATACGCTGAGTGGCAACGGCGACAACAACGGCGTTGAGATCTACGCTTATGCCAGCGGCGGCGCGACACTGAACCAGACCGCCACGCTTTCCAATATCGGTTTCGATGCGGTGGGCCATGACGGCGTGCGCCTTTTCGCGCATTCCTATGGCGGCGCTTACATCAATCAGGGTGTCGAGTTCGACGGCCTGACGCTGAATGGCGCGGGCCTCTATGACATCGCGGTTGAGGCCTATGCCGATGGCGGCGCTGTCAGACAGACCGCGCTGTTCAACAACGTCACCATCAATGGCGCCGCGCAAACCGCTGTCGATATTTTTGCCGAAACAGGAAATGGCGGCGAGGGTTCGTTCCGGCCGCTTCCGTCCGGCGGCGAGAACGGGAATTACTATTCGCTGATCCAGGACGTCGTGTTCAACACCGCCGCGATCAATACGAACGGCAATGGTTTCTACGCAGGCGCGAAGTCCAGCAATGGCGACAGCGCCGCGCAATATGTTTCGTTCAGCAGCGACAGCACGATCACGGCCTATGATGGCGGCGTTACGATCTATGCCAATGCAAGCGGCAATTCGCTGATCCACCAGCAGGTGCATCTGCCGCAAGTGACATTGAACGGCTCCATCGGCGGCGAAGGCGGAGAGGGTGGTTTCGAATACGCCATGGGCGGCGGCATCCGCATCGAAACACATTCCTCTGGTGGCTCGACCGTCGATAGCTACACGCTCATCGACAGTGCGAGTATCACCTATGCGGCAGACGCTGCCGTTTCGCTCGCCGCCTATGCGCAAGGCGGCAACATCGATCAGACGCTGAAACTCAACAACGCGAATATCTCAAGCTACTACGCGACGGGCATTTCGATTTACGGCGATGCCGACGGCGCCACGCTCAACCAGAATGCGTTTTTCAACAATGTAACGATAAACGGCAGCGGCGATCCCTTCACCGCGACAGCCAAAGGACTCGATGGCGGCACGATCAATCAATATGTCTCCTTCACCGGCGACAGCGCGCTGAACAGCATTGATGGTTCTGTTTCTGGTTCTGTCGTCGCCGGCAAATATGGAATCGCCAATCAGACGCTTCTCTTCCCAAACATTGATGCGCACGCTCCGTTTGGAGAGGATGTTTCGCTCACTGCCGAAGCCTATTACGGAGCGACAGCGCACCAGGGTGTGTCATTCAGCACTATATCGTCGTCCCATTCCGCATTCGGCCTCGCCGTTGACGGCGCGGCATTCGCGAATGGTTCGCTGACGCAGAACATAACCGCCAACAATATCGTTGCCACGTATGAAAACGGCGATGGCATCGAGCTGGAGGGGCTGGCCGCCAGCGGCGCACATCTTTCCCAATATCTCACAATTAATGCGGCGACGCTGACAGACGACAGCGGAAGCGGCGTTTACGCATTGCTCTCCGAATTGAATGGCGCGAATGCATTGCAGATGATCTCGCTCGGAAACGCCGATACGAATGGCGGCGGGATCGGCATCAAACTTCACGCTTCCACGCTCAACGGCGGCACGGCCGAGCAGGATGCGGCGCTCAATAATATTTCAGCGCAATATGAGACGTTCTCCGGCATTGCCCTTTATGCGAATTCAAGCGGCAATACGATCCAGCGGGCCGATATCAACGGGCTAACCGCGAATCATGACCGATATGACGGCGTTCGTATCAAGGCGAATATCGACTCTGGTACATTAGGCCAATATGTCAGCATCGCCGACGCAACGTTGACATATGACAATAATGGCGTGAACATCTATGCCAGCGGCTATGGCGGCACGGCGCATCAGCAGGCAACGCTTTCTGACCTGACTGTCAATGCGGGAAATAGCGGCGCAGGCGTTCTCCTCGGCGCGCATGGAGACACAGGCGCCGATCTCTATCAGGCCGTAACCGCCACGAATTCACATTTCGACAATAATGGCGTGGGTATTGCCGCGAACAACCATCTTGTCGGCGGCGCATCGCTGCATCAGGGCATCGGGCTTTATTCGTCGAGCGCCGATTACAATTCGAGCGGCGGCATTTCGATCTATACCTACGCTTCGGGCGCGACCGCCGTCTATAACAACCTCGTCGTGCATTCCGCCGATGTCAGCCATAACAACGGCATCGGCGGAATCTATGTGGATATGGCATCGTCCAATTCCGATATCGTTACGCAAAACGCCAATATCCAGAATTCCACGATCGATAATAACAACGGTTATGGCGTGCGCTTGAGGTCGGGTGGCTTCTTTAATGGAAGCTCCTATCAGAGCTTGGTTTCGGCGAGCGACGATATTTCCGGCAACGGCGTGAATGGCATTTTCGAAGCGGCGCAGAACGTCGGAGTATTGCAGCAAATATT
>DATCEI010000119.1:0-29620 GCA_036510185.1 Rhizomicrobium sp.
AGGCGGCCGATATCCACTTTGCAGATTGTCGGCTCGCAGGATTTCAGCTTGGCCAGCACACCCGGCTGCGCCAGCGCTACCACATCGCTGGAGGGCGTATCGGAGGCATGCACCGGCGCCTGGGCGTTTCCCACCACCACCGCCATGCGGCCGCGCGACAGCATCGAATCGAGGATCCAGCCGACCGCGCCATCCTTGTCCTTCACACGCCGCCAGACATCGTATTGCGCAATCACCTCCAGCGGCAGGCCTTTGCGCTGGTAGGTCCATAACACGCGGTGCTGATAGGTCGGCCCTTCGCGAAGGAACACCTTGTCCCGGTCGAGGCTGACATAATAGGGCTTGAAGCTGTCCGCCGCCCGCGCCGCCGCACCCATGGCAAGCAGCGCGCAAAAAGCGCCCAGCCACCTCGTCCAACGCTCGCTCATCAGGCGCATTGCACCTTTTTTAGCCTGCCCGCGCGCCCACGGCAAAGCGGCGCCATCTTCGCTTGACCGGCAGGCCTCTTCTGCTAAACCGGACCCAAGGGCCCACGCGCGCGCGGAAGGCCGAGGGAGGCCGCATGCAAGCGAAAAAACCGCTCGTCATCGTCACCCGCAAGCTGCCGGATGCGATTGAAACGCGCATGCGCGAGCTGTTCGACACGCGGCTGAACCTCGACGACAAGCCGATGACGCAGGCCGACCTTATCGAGGCGATCCAGAAGGCCGACGTGCTGGTGCCCACCGTGACCGACCGCATCGATTCCAAGGTGCTGGTGCGGGCGGGCGAGAACCTCAAGCTCATCGCCAATTTCGGCACCGGCGTGGACAATATCGACGTGAAGACGGCGCTGGAGCGCGGCATCACCGTCACCAACACGCCCGGTGTGCTGACCGAAGATACCGCCGACATGACGATGGCGCTGATCCTGGCCGTGCCGCGGCGGCTGGTGGAAGGCGTGAAGGAACTGGAGGCCGATCATTTTCAGGGCTGGTCGCCCAACTGGATGCTGGGCCATCGCATCTGGGGCAAGCGGCTAGGCATCGTGGGCATGGGCCGCATCGGTCAAGCTGTGGCGCGACGCGCGAAGGCGTTCGGTCTTCAGATCCACTATCACAACCGCAAACCCGTTGCGCCCTCGATCGAGCATGAGCTGGAGGCGACCTATTGGGAAAGCCTCGACCAGATGCTGGCGCGCATGGACATCGTGTCCATCAACTGCCCGCACACGCCGGCGACCTATCATCTGCTGTCGGCGCGGCGGCTGAAGATGATGAAACCCGCCGCCTACATCGTGAACACATCACGCGGCGAAGTGATCGACGAGAACACGCTGGCGCGGATGCTCGAGGGCGGACAATTGGCGGGCGCGGGGCTGGACGTGTTCGAGCACGAACCGGCGGTGAATCCGAAACTGCTGAAATTGAAGAATGTGGTTCTGCTGCCGCATATGGGATCGGCCACGATGGAAGGCCGCATCGACATGGGCGAGAAGGTCATCATCAACATCAAAACCTTCGCCGACGGACATAAGCCGCCGGATCGCGTTATTCCGGCGATGCTGTAGGTTTCGGAAAATCAATTTTCATTTTGGGATTGGTTTCGGACGGTCTTTGCGCGCCCGAGCGACAGCATTCCGGACATAATTTCAACAAAAGACCCTAGCCAGTGATGGCGCGTCTATGGCTTCGACGGCTGGTCCGCAATTATTATTATTCGCAATTATATTACGCGCACCTCACGGTTGCATTTTGTTCTAAATATTGCCACTAATACTTCAAATAAAACCAAACATTACTGATCGCTGGAACTAAAGAACTCCAGATCTGTTTCAACTAAAACTCAGGAAAAACCAACACTTAAAGCGCATAAACCATGAAGCTTTGCCTCGAAGATTTCAGGACAGCGCCGGCAACTCATATTGTCAGTCTCGGACGACGCTGCGCCGTGGCCTATAATCTCCGGCGTTTTTACAATTTCCAAAGCGCCTTTCCGTTCGATTGGTGGATATCGCCCTTGGGAGGCGTTGTTCAGTTCCTGGAACGTCCTGATGTCGATTGCCTCTATGATCCCGAGGAACTGGAGCTGTCGCACAATGGATCAACGGTCCGCCATCGCACCTTCCAAATCCAGCTGCATCACGAATTTCCTAAGGACGCCTCGCATACAGGCCGGCTGGTGAGAGATGACTGGCGAGATGCGATCGAGCATCCCAAACGCCGTACAACTGCTTTGCTTAAAAAATTCCTCGGCCTAAATGCGCCCGGCAATCGCGTTGCGTTCGTTCGTGAGGATGACGCAACTGCAGATCAGATTACCGAGCGACTAAACGAGTTATTTCCATTGGCTGACTACTTGCTGGTTGAATTGCCGAAATTCCCTGGCGGCATGAATGATGAGCATGGATGGAAGGGCAATCCCACGCTTTGGAATGAAGCGCTAAGAAATCTCAACCTCACGCTCGACCGGACACGACACAGCCCTTTCGAAGAAACAAAAGGCCTTGTCAGAGACGACAACATCAGCGCGCATTGATAGGTCCGCGCATGATTGCGCTGCTCAACATATTCCAGGAATGAGCCGTGACGTACAGGCAACGCAGGCGCGGTAGCCGGGGAAGCTTTTTGCGAGCACCTGCTCTTCGAAATGCATGCGCCGGAATTGATCGGCCACGATGGAAGGCCGCATCGACATGGGCGAGAAGGTCATCATCAACATCAAAACCTTCGCCGACGGCCACAAACCGCCGGACCGCGTTATTCCGGCGATGCTGTAGAGCGATTTAGGTTCGAGTTTATCAACATTTCCGTCATGGCCGGATTTAATCCGGCCATCTATCCGATGCGTGTCTACGCATCGAAGAGACTCTTTTGCACTCGCAGACGCGAGCTCGATGGGTGGCTGGGTCAAGCCCGGCCATGACGGTTATGATACGATTCAACCCAAAACGACTCTGGAACAATTCGGCTTCGTATGTTCGCCGGAATTTCTGGCGCTTAAATCTCACCGCCGACGAGAAGATATCTTTTGCTTGAATGAAGCGCGTCGGTGTCTTCGGCGTGTTCTCGTGCGGCTGCGCGCACCGCGCGTGAATTGTGAACCGCTTCGTCACCCTCAAACAGCGGCAGCGCGCGGATTTTTGCGGCGATGGCTTTGCGCGCGCTGTCGGCGCCGATGCGGTGATGGATGCGCGCCTGTTCATGCGGATGGCCGGTGGCGGCATACCCGGATTCGGCCAGCCGCGCCGCCCGTTCGCGGAAGGCCGCGAGGGCTTCAATCAGGGCCGTGCGTTCGGAAGACTTGCGTTCGGCAGGCTCCAACAAATCGGTCAGCTGCTCCGCGATCTGCGCCAAAGCGTTGATTTCATTGCGATCTATGTCGCCGTGGTAGGTCAAGCGCGTCTCCGTCGAGACACGACCCTAGAGTGTCTATTGTGACAATTCAATTACAAGTTGTAGTCTTCAACAATATTCGCTCGCCGTGAAGGCTGCTCAATACACTCCCGGCACCAACCGCGCCGTGCAGGCGGCGTAGGCGCTGTAGAAGGGGAAGTTTTTTGTCAGCACTTGCTCCTCGAAATACATGCGCGGGAATTGGGCGGCGAGGTTTGCGAGCACGATGAGCAGCGCCCAGGGCTGCTGGTATTGCCACAGGATTCCGAACGCCGCGATCTGCTCGGCGAGATAGATCGGGTGGCGCACGAAACGGTACGGGCCGCCGGTGACGAGCGCGCGCGCCTGCGGAAATATCGCGAAGGAACGGCCCAGCCACATCGCCGACCAGATCGCGCCGGCGGTTCCGGCGAGGACGAACAGGCTTGAGAAAATCGTCATGGTGGGCGAAAGCGTCACGCGCGGAATCGCAAGCAGGGCGAGCAACAGGTTCGATCCCACGAGTGCCGCCGCGCGCGGCATCCATCCCTCCGCTTTGCTCATGGGCACGCGGCGGATGAGAAACAGCGTGATTTGAAGGCCGAGGAACACAATCGTCACGATTTGCGATGCGGCGGGCAGAATCGTTTGAAATGAACGCGGCGCGCTCGCGATTTGCGCCACGATCTGCGGCAGCATGTGCGCAATCGCATAGCCATACCAGACGATCAATGGCGAGGCGGCGGCCAGATCGTAGAGTTTTTTGTTTCTGGAGCCGCTCTGCATTCGCCTGCGCATTCGCCCCTTATTGTCCTGGCCCGCCGGAGTGCGGGCCATCCAGTTGAAGCTTGCTCATTCGCGAAAATGGAACTGAGACAATTCTTCCATGCCAAACCGCTGTCACCTGGGTGGCCCGCACTCCGGCGGGCCATGACAGATGAGTGTGTAATGCCGCTCAGGTCTTCCTATATACCACCGCATTCCAGTATTTCGCACGATGCGTGCCGGTCTGGTGAAGACCGCGCCGCGTGAGTTCGCGACCGATGAGGAAATTGAAATAACCGTGGGCGATAAGCGCGACCGCGCCGTCTTCCCGCGCGCGCGCCACGAGAATATCGGCAGCGTTCTTCGCGCGCGTCCGTGCCGCTTTCGGGTTCTCGATTTCGGGATGATAGCCCGCATGCCAGAGGATGCGCGCCACCACGGCCCATTTGGGCACGTTCATGCGCAGCAGCGGAATGTGCGGGCTGGCCAGCGGGGCTTCGTCGAACAGCGCATCGGCCACGATCTGCGCGTTGCCGCCCAGCGCACGCGCGCTTTCATGGGCGCGCTTGCGGCCGCTGGTGAACAGCACACCCAGCTCGGCCACGAGATCGCGAATTTCGGCGGGCGGCAAGCTTTCGGGATCGAGGCCGGACGCCTCGTAATCGTCGATATAGCGGCGGAAACCGTGGTGTCCCGTGCGCAATTCCGTCGGCAGCGCGGGCTTGCCGTGACGAATGAGTATGATACGTCCGGAGCCGCCGCCGGGTTCGTGCAAAGGTCGCGCGTTCTGGGGCATGATGCCGCCGCTCTCGTGAGGAGATGTTATGGAACAGGCCGATTTGAAGGGCAAAGTCGCCATCGTCACAGGCTCGGCGACGGGCATCGGGGCTTCGACGGCGCTGGGACTGGCGCGGCGGGGCGCGCATGTCGTGATCAACTATTCCCGCAGCGAGACCGAAGCGCGCGCGACATACGAAGCCGCGAAGGAAGCCGCCGGTGCGGCGCTGCTCGTGCAGGGCGATGTGTCGAAGGATGAGGATTGCAAACGGCTGGCCGCGGCCGCGATGGATGCGTGGGGCCGCATCGATATTCTGGTCAACAATGCGGGCACCACGAAATTCGCGTCGCATCACGATCTGGATGCGCTCACCGCCGATGATTTCACCAGCATCTATGCCGTGAATGTCGTGGGGCCGTATCAGATGATCCGGGCCTGCGTGCCCCATTTGCGCGCGCATGGCGAAGGCGCAATCGTGAATGTGTCGTCCGTGGCGGGCGTTTCGGGCGTTGGTTCATCCATCGCGTATGCCGCATCGAAAGGCGCGCTCAACACGATGACGCTTTCCTTTGCGCGTTCGCTGGCGCCGGAGATTCGCGTCAATGCGGTGTGCCCCGGTTATGTCGCCACGCGCTGGTTCAGCGACCGTTTCGGGCAGGAGCAATTCGAGCATCTCAACAAGACCTATGCGGATGCAGCACCGCTGAAGCGCGTGGCCGATGCCGATGAAGCGGCCAAGACCGTGCTGTTCTTCTGCGGCCCCGAATCGCGACACATCACCGGCGAATTCATGATGACCGATGGCGGCACGCACCTGTCGATCATGCCTGGCATCAGGCGTTAACCAGCCTAAAAGGGCGGCGCATTGCCCAAAGCTTGGGCAATTTTGATTGCACTGCAGCATCGGGGGCCGTTTTACCCCCTGCCTGTGACCCGGAAGCCACAAAAATCGTAAGACGTGTATTGAAATTATACGACAATTTCTAAAGTTTCCTTATTCGAGTGTTCTTGTGCAGCGCACCATCGTGCCTGCCGGGGGAGCAGTCGGAACGGAAAACACAAGGGGTTAAAGCATGAAACTTTCTGCAAAATTGTTCTTCGGAGCCGCGGCTTTGGCCGCCTCCTTCGCGACTGTGGCGCGTGCCGACGACGCCCCCGCTTCACCGTGGGGTTCGTTCTCGGCCTATATCGACCTGCAGTCGGATTACCGCTTCCGCGGCCTCAGCCAGAACGACAAGGAACCGTCTGAGCAGGGCGCGCTGAACTGGTCAGGCGATTGGGGCCTTTATGCCGGCACCTGGCTTGCCAAGGTGAATTTCTATGACGGCACGTCTCTCGAAGACGACGTCTATGTCGGCAAGCACACCGATCTGTGGGGCACGGACCTCAACGTCGAGGCCTACTACTACACCTATCCCGATCACAGCATCAAAGAGACCGGGTGGCATGACAGCTACTTCGAAGCCATCACACAGCTTACTCATGTGTTCGGCCCGATCACGTTGATGGCCACAAGCGCGTGGTCGCCTGACTTCTTCGCGCAGACCGGCACAGGCTGGTATGTCGAAGGAACGGCCACTTGGGCGGTGACGGACTGGCTATCGTTCAGCGGCAATGTCGGCCACCAGTGGGTGAGCCGTATCGACAACGTGTCCGAAGATATCAGCGATGACGATGAAAATCCGGATATCGTGAAGTCCGGCTTCCCCTATACGCATTGGGATCTGGGCGCCACGGCGACGTACAAGAACTTCGCGCTTGACGTTCGCTACATCGACACCTCGATCAACTCGACATCCTGCGCATTGTTCGTGGGCAAGGCCGACCTCTGCGGTGCAACCGTGGTTGGAACGCTCACCTACAACATCTCGCCTTTCCCCTGGTAGGCGTTTAGTTCACTACCAATTGCGAAAAGGCCCGTGGCTCCCCCCGCGGGCCTTTTTGTTTTTGGACGCGCGTGTAGATTTCGCCGATGCGGGGAGCAGCAATAGCAGCGGCGTGCGTGGCGATGGGAGCAGCGGCAGCACACGCCGCCGACGCTGGCGATCTGTCGGCCTCGATTGCGGCGGTGAGCGATTATCGCTTTCGCGGGATTTCGCAGAGCGCGCTGAACCCAGCGATCCAGCCGACGCTGCAATGGACGCAAGCCTCCACCGGATTATTCGTGGGCGCGGCGGGCTCCAACGTGAATTTCAAAGACCCGCAAAACGCCACCGTCGAACTCGACCTGTTCGGCGGTAAAGAGTTCGATCTCGACGCGGGCGAGTTGAGCATGGAGGCCTATTACTATTCCTTTCCCGATCATCATCCGTTGCCGGGTGGCGAAACCTACAGCTGGTTCGAAACCATCGCGCAGTTCAGCCATTCGTTCGGGCGGCTTGGCGTGTCGGTCACGGGCGCGTGGTCGCCGAATTTCTATGAACAGAACGGCACGGGTTTTTATGCGGCGGGAACGGCGCAATACGCGGTGACCGACTGGTTGACGCTAAGCGGCACGCTCGGCCGCCAATCGGCCACACGCCTCAACGGCGACGCGACGGGATTTCCCTATGCGCATTGGGACGCGGGCGCGACGGCCCGCTATGGAAATTTCTTGTTGGACCTGCGCTACAGCGACACGAACATTTCGCGCGATCAATGCGAAGCGCTCAACGAAGACGCGGGCGTTCACTGGTGTGGTGTTACAGTGATCGTTACGCTGACATACGATGTGGGCGAGTGGCCGTTATAATCGGCACTGCGCGCACGTTCCCATTCAATTCTGAAAACTTCGTATCAGTTCGATAATCGTGCCCGGGCATTCTTCCGGCAACCAATGACCGCGCCCTTTTGAGTCCGTGAAGCGTCAGATTCGGCATGTAGCCCTCGAGATTCTCGAAACAGCCGGGCCGGATATAGGGATCGTCAAAGCCATGAACCACAAGGCTTCGCGTCTTGATCAATAGCGATGGGACTTCCGGCGTCGAATTTCCGCGCGCCGGCGTTCCCTCTTCGCGCGGACCTAATCCTTCGCGGCGATACCAGCCGAGCATTCCATCAATACCACCGGGCTGTTTCCATGCTTCGAGATAGGCGCGTCGATCTTCGTCCGAAAAATAATTTGCCGAAATCGTTTCTCCGAGAAGAGCCATGTCATTCGTCGCCAGCGCCGCCGTGCTGTCACGCCGCCGCAAAAACAGCATGTATTGGGAAGCTGCCATCTGTTCCGGGTTGTCGTGCAATTCCCGATCGAATGCGCCGGGATGAGGTGTGGACAATATAATCAATTCTTTGAGCAGTTCAGGATAATGAATCGCCAGCGCGTAACCGGCCACGCCACCTGTGTCATGCCCCACATGCGTATACGTATCGTATCCCAAATGACGGACAAGCGCTTTTGTGTCCTCCACATTTGGCCACGTTCCGTATTCCCAGAGGTTTTCCGGCTTCGAGGACAGATTGTACCCTCTCAAATCCGGCGCAACCACCGTGTGATCGCGGCTGAATTCCTCCAGCAAATGGCGCATCGTGTACCAGCATTGCGGAAATCCGTGCAGGAACAGCATCAACGGCCCATGCCCGCCAATGACGTAGTGAATGCGCACGGAATTGACGTCCGCGAAACGGGATTCGAAACCGAGAGCTTTCAGGCGGCCATACATTCGAAACTCCTCACATTGTTTTCCGGCACAGCGTTGCGCAATCGGCGCGCTTGCGCGCGACCGCTTCCGGATGTGACCGGCAGAGACGATTGTCGATTTGCAACGATGTGACGCTAACGCGTGGCGCGGGCGTCGCGCCTCCCAATTCGCACGTTAGATATCGAACGGGTCAAGAATGATTTTTTCCGCGCAATCGCTCGCCGGGGATGACAGGTGAGGTTACGTCAGCACCTTCCTCAACTGCGCCAGATCGAACGGCTTGGGCAGCAGCGTGATGCTCTTGTCGAATTTGATGGTCGTATAGGATTCGCTGGAATAGCCGCTGGCGACGATGATCCTTAAATCCGGGCGGCGTTTGCGCGCTTCGGCAACCAGTTCCGCGCCGCTCATGCCGGGCAAGCCCAGATCGGTCAGCAACACATCGATGTCGGCATCGCCGTCGAGGCATTCGAGCGCCTCCGTGCCGTTGCCCGCTTCGGCGGTTTCGATGCCGATTTCCGACAGCATGTCGAGCGTGGACATGCGGATGAGCGCCACATCCTCCACCACCAGAACCTTGCGCGGCAACGCGGTTTGCGGCGGCTTGCCTTGCGCCGTTGCGGGCGCCGCTTGCGGTGGCGCGGATACAGCAGCCACCGGCTCGCCCTTCTTGTTCAACAGGCTGCGCAGCTTCCACGCCAGATCATCCCGGCGATAGGGCTTGCTCAGCAGGAACACGTCGTCGTCCAGCCGCCCATTGTGAACAATCGCATTCTGCGTGTAACCGGAGGTGAACAGCACCGCAATCCCCGGAATCATCTGCTGCGCGCGCCGCGCCAGTTCGCGCGTGGGGATCGGCCCCGGCATCACGACATCGGTGAACAGCAGATCCACGCCCGCGCCGCTGGACAGCACAGTCAGCGCCTGTTCCGCATTGGCTGCCTTCAGCACGTTGTAGCCGAGGTCGCCCAGCATATCGACAACGGCGGCGCGAACGCCCTCGTCATCTTCAACAACAAGAATGGTTTCGCTTCCGCCCTGCGGCGGCGCGCTCAGCACGGGCTCCGCGTTTTCCTCGGGCTTGCGCGTGCGCGGCAGATAAAGCTTCACGGTCGTGCCCTGTCCCGCTTCGCTGTAGATCTTCACATGCCCGCTGGATTGCTTGACGAAGCCATAGACCTGACTGAGGCCAAGCCCCGTGCCCTGCCCTTCGGGCTTCGTGGTGAAGAACGGCTCGAACACGCGCGCCATCACATCGGCACTCATGCCCATGCCCGTATCGGTAACGGCGATCATCACATATTGGCCGGGCGTCACTTCGTGATGATGCGTGGCATAGGCGTCATCCAGAAACGCATTGCCGACTTCGATGGTGAGCTTGCCGCCATCCGGCATCGCATCGCGCGCGTTGATGGCGAGATTGAGCACGGCGTTTTCCACCTGATGCGGATCGATCAGCGTGTTCCACAACCCGCCCGCGATGATGGATTCGGTTTCCACGCGCTCGCCCAGCGTGCGGCGGATGAGATCGGTCATCTCCACGATGAGACGTCCCACATTGGTGGAACGCGGCGCCAATGTCTGCCGCCGCGCGAATGCGAGAAGCTGGCCGGAAAGTCGCGCGCCGCGATTGACCGCCGCCATCGCGTTCTGCATCCGCTCGGCGGCACGTCCATGCACGTCGCGCGTGATGAGATCGAGGCTCGCGCCGATGATCTGAAGCAGATTGTTGAAGTCGTGCGCCACGCCGCCGGTAAGCTGGCCCACCGCTTCCATCTTCTGCGCCTGACGCAACGCCGCTTCATTGCGCACGCGCGCCGTGACATCCATGCAGACGATCAGCGAGCCGCCATCCGGCACGTTGTCGCGATAGATTTCGAGCACGCGGTCGCCCAGCGCGATCTGTTCGTGCTCCGGCGCACCATCCAGCGGTGCGAGAAATTTCCGCAACGGATCGCAATGCGCCGAGGCCGCATCGCGGAATTCGGCAAGCGTCACGCCTTCGCGGGCAAGCGCGCGGGGGAAATTCGTCTGGCGGAAGAAATTGTCGTTGAAGGCGCGCAGATGCTCTTCAGCGTCGAACACGACAAGGCCTTCGCGGATGCTGTCCAGCGTCGCCTGAAGAATGGCGGCCTGCCGTGTGCGCTGGCGTTCGCTCAGCACCAACTCGCGATTGTTGCGGAACAGAAGCAGCGCCGCGGCCAGAAGCACGATCAGCGCCACCAATGTGCCTGCAAGTGCTGCCTCGACCATATGATTTTCGCTGAGGCGCGTGGCGTGGGTACGCTGGACCAGCAATTGCTGTTCATCGGTGAGCGATTGGGCGATGAGGACGCGCACGGCATCCATCACGTCCTTGCCTTGTTGCATGTGCGCAATCAGATCGGGCGAAGACGGGCCATTAAGAGCCGCGCTCATAATTCCACGGTCGAGAAGCGACAGCCGCTGCCGCACCAGCGCGCGCAATTTCGCAACGCGCACCTGTTGCGCCGCATTGTCGATTGTCAGCGTCTGCAGCCGCGCGAGGTCGGGGCCAACCCCGGCCACGCCATTGCGATAGGGATCGAGATAGCGGCCGTCATGCGTGATGAGAAAACCGCGCTGTCCGGTTTCGGCGGCCTCGACATCGGACAGAACCGCGCGCGCCATATCCATGACGCGGTAGGTGTGAACGACCCAGATCTGCTCGGCCCGCTCGATCTGCGCGAAGCGATATGACACCGCCGCCATCGCGGCCAGCACCACGAAGCTAGGAAGCGCCGCAAGGAGAACGAAACGGCTTGTCCGCACTTCAGTCCCCCCGGCGATACGGCTGGGATACTAGTGAGATGGCGAGGCTTTCGCCAAGCGGTTGCTGCGATGGAACTTTTTTGGGGCGCGATGGGCGGGGGCTGCGCGAACTCAGACAGTCCGCCTACGCGCTGCGCGCTTCGGCGTGACGACCAGCCTTCGCTGCTGCGCAGCGCAGGCTGGTCGGAGAGAGAGGATTCGAACCTCCGGCCCCTAGCTCCCGAAGCTAGTGCTCTACCAGGCTGAGCTACTCTCCGATTGTCCGCCGGATCGGGCTTTAAGGCGGCGGGAGCGGTCTTATAGCGATGCCCCCCGCCCCCCGCAACGGCGGCAAATCGTCGGTTGAGCGGGGCTGACCAACCCCCTATGGTCCGGTCCGCTTCCGGCGTATTGCTGGAAAATGCTGGGGCGTCGCCAAGCGGTAAGGCACCGGATTTTGATTCCGGCATTCGAAGGTTCGATCCCTTCCGCCCCAGCCAGCCAGTTTTCTTATGAGCGTAGCGAATTAGAAAAACGGCTGTCCTCCGGCTTGACCGGAGGACCCATGGGTCCCCGCATGCGCGGGGATGGCAGGTTTTCTAAGCTCGCTCGCGCTCGCCAAGAAAACCCAACCAGTTCGATCCCTTCCGCCCCAGCCAGCCCGTCGTCCGGAGGCGCGCCAGTTTGCTCCATGTCACTGGAATTGCGATCAGCAGTATGGGTAGGCAACCCAGCTGGAGAGGCATCGTGGCGGCACGGATAAATTCGCGGTGCGCCCTCGCAGCCGTGTTCTGTTTTGCGCTTTCGGCAAATGCGTGGCCGGCGGATGCCGCAAGCGATGGGGGCAATGAAGACTGGTCGCTGCACGGACAGGCGACGTTCGTTGAGCAATATCATCCCGCGTTCACCGCCCCCTACACGGGCCCCAACAGCCTCGCGCCCCAAAGCCTCGGCGACGAGACATTCGACGCAACGTTGTTTGCCGGTCTGCGGCTTTGGGACGGCGGTGAGGCCTATGTGAATCCCGAAATCGATCAGGGCTTCGGTCTCAGCAACACACTGGGGGCTGCGGGCTTTCCCAGCGGCGAAGCCTATAAGGTCGGCAAATCCGTTCCTTATTTTCGCCTGCAGCGGCTGTTCTTCCGCCAGACATTCGATCTCGGCGGCAACACGGAAACGATAGATGACGACGTCAATCAGCTTGGCGGCAGCCGTACGGCGGACAATCTGGTCGTGACCGCGGGAAAAATATCCGTCACCGATATTTTCGACACCAATACTTACGCGCACGATCCGAAGAACGATTTCCTGAACTGGTCGCTGATCGATGCAGGCGCGTTCGACTATGCGGCAGATGCGTGGGGATACAGTTACGGCATCGCCGCAGAATGGACGCAGGATTGGTGGACGTTGCGTGCGGGCCTGTTCGATCTGTCGCGCGTACCGAACACGACGGAACTCGAACGCGGCTTCGGCCAGTTCGAACTCGTGAGTGAGGCCGAGGTGCGTCCCACGCTTTGGGGCAGGCAGGGGAAAATCAAACTGCTCGGCTTTCTTAATCGCGGGCGCATGGGCGATTACAACGATGCAGTTCGCCTCGCGCAGGCAACCGGCGATGTACCGGATATGGCGCTGGTACGCCGTTACGCATCACGGCCCGGCGCTTCGCTCAACATCGAACAACCGCTCAGTGACACGCTGGGGGCCTTCGCGCGCGCCAGCCTCAATGACGGCAGCAAGGAGGCTTATGAGTTCACCGAAATCAATCGTTCACTTTCCGTAGGGCTGTCTCTGAAAGGCAAGGATTGGGGACGACCGAACGACACGTTTGGCATTGCGGGCGTGGTGAACGCACTATCCGCGCCTGCGCGCGTCTATTTCGCCGATGGTGGATTGGGAATTCTGATCGGCGACGGACAGCTTCCGCATTATGGAACGGAGAATATCGCCGAGGCCTATTACAGCCTCGCGGCGGCGTCATGGCTTGCCATCAGCGCCGATTATCAGTTCATCGCCAACCCGGCCTATAATCGCGACCGTGGCCCAGTTTCCATTCTGGGCGCGCGAGTGCATGCGCAATTCTGAATTCAGTGTGGGTGCCACTTGTGCGCCAGTGGATCAGGCCAACGCACTCGCTTAGAGTCCACTTCCGCCCCAGCCAGTTACGCGAAATCTCCGTGCGTGACATCAACTAGATGTCCTCCGCTAAGATCGAACACGTGGTCCTGGCCTGCCTGATAACCGGCGACGCCGTTGGTATCGACGACGAGAAGCATGTGTCCATGCAGATCGCCGCCGGTCGGCCTGAACAGCATCGCGTCGTGCGCGTGCAGTTGGTCCACGCCGATGGATGCGGCGAGATCGTGCTGGAAGCTCGCCGCTGAAAGCGCGCCGCCGATCACATGCGCATCAATGCCGGTCACAGAGCCGAAATCGAATTTATCGAGCGCCGCGTTCAGTCCCGCCAGCATGTCGTGGCCATGCGCGGCTTGCGCGGTCGGAGATTGCGCGGGCGGATCGCCGACCAGGAACTGGCCCTCGAAACCCGATCCCGCCGATGTCGTCGTGATGCTTTCCGTGATGCTGAGGTTGAGCGTTTTTTGGTTCAGCACGCCGCTCGACAACGATCCCAGATCGATGGCGTGGTTGGTGAAATACGCCACTGCGTCGGACGCGCTGGTGAATGATTGCGTCAGAAGCGTCGTCGTGCCGTTGGCTGTCACGGTGAACGTCATGCTGCTGAAACCGGAGCCTTCAGCCGTACCGTTGAACAGGCCGATTGCAAGGTCTTCACGCGACGCAAGCTGCTTTAAATCGACCGACAGATTGATCGTGCTGGTCGATGTTTCCGAACCGGAACCACCGACGCTGTATTCGCCGCCAATCTCCCCCAGTGCAAAGTAAGACGGGTTGGTGGCGAAGGCCGCCGCTATGTTGCTATTGTCATGGAGAACGTGATTGACGCTGGCGAGCGATGGCGCGCCGCCAACAAGCGCAATCGCCTGCTCCCCGGTTTCGAATGTGGGCGCCTTTATATCAAGTGTAGCTTCGGCTTGAGCGGTACTGGTGCCGCTGATGGCAGCCGTGGCCAGCGCCTGTACGGAGGTGACAAGTCCGCCCGCAACGCCATGCGAAGTGGCGGCCGTGGCGCTGGCGGTGCCGCTTGCGCCCGTGCCTTGCGCCGTTGCCAAAGCCTTTCCGGCTTGAGCGCCCGCGCCGCCGGTGGCGGTCGCTTGCGAAGAAATCACTGTCGTGCCGATGGCATCGCTTGTCGCTGTGGCATTGCCGCCAACACCGGCGAAACCGCCACCGGCGCCACCGATCGCGGTCGCCTGCGAAGACGCCGTCGTGGTGCCGGTTGCATTACTCGTTGCCGTTGCATGACCGCCGTCGGCGTATCGACCGCCGGCTCCGCCCCGCGCTTTTGCGATGGCCGTGACACCGGCTGCTCCAGTGAGCGTGATCGAAGCATTTGCAGCGCCGCCGGTTCCGCCGGCTCCGTAATCATTAAATCCCCCAGAGCCGCCATAGGCTGTGCTGCTTCCTGTGACGCTGCTCGCGTGGATGGTGTTCGAAGTCACGTCGTTAAACGTCAAATTCGAAGTCCCAGCGCCGCCCGCGCCGCCACGGCCTTCGCCGCTGCCTTGTCCGCCATAGCCCGCGATGGCCGATTGATACAGCTTGAGGGAGCCACCAAATGTCGTCCCGGTCACCGCATTTGTTAGAGCGACCGACGCGCCCGCACCGCCGCTCGTACTACCGCTCGGACCATCACTGCCGAAGCCAGGTCCCCCGACTCCCCCCTTTTCGACTACGCTGGCCTTGGCCGAAAATCCGATTGCGCTTGCCGCCGCACCATGTGCGCCGCCGCCTGCTCCACCTGTGGTCCCGGCACCATAGGCGAGGCCGCCAACGCCACCCGTCGCCTTGGCATAGGCGGACGCCACCCCTCCGGTCGCCGATGCTTCGATTGCTGTTGCGGTTGGCGCCCAGGCGTCGCCGCCTTTGGCGCCGTTGCCGAGACCCGCATGATTGTCGCGTCCCCAACCACCTGTCGCATAAGCCGAAGCGGTGACATTCTGCGCACCACTTGTCGTGCTGGTGGCCAACGCCGTCGCCCTGGCATTTCCGCCGACCCCGCCGGTTGCGCTGCCATAGGTTCGACCACCCGTGCCGCCAGTCGCGCTGGAAATTGCGGAAACCGCATGGGCACCCGTCATTGCAATTGTGGCATTCGCTCCGCCGCCGGCCCCGCCATCCGCGGTTCCATTGCTATTGCCGCCCAAGCCGCCCATGGCGGTACTTTTCCCGGCAAGATTACCCGATTGAATTGCGTTCGCGGTGTTATCGTTGAATGTGAGATTGGATATAGCCCTTCCTGCCGCACCACCTGACGCAGCTGAACTTGATCCACCAGAGCCGCCCACCGCTGTTTGATAGAGGCGCAAATAGCCGCCGCCCGAACTGCCTGACACGGCGTTATTGAGAACGCTCTTCGCGCCAGCGCCCCCGGTAGCGCCGTTCCCGCCTGCACCGCCCGCGCCGCCGGTTTGCGTTACCGTCGCAACCGCGGAATGCCCCGCCGCATATGCTGTAACGCCTGCCGCGATCCCGCCGGCGCCGCCGGAATAGCCTACGCCCGTGCCCGTGCCACCGGCCCCGCCGATACCGGCCGCGGTGGCATGCGCTACGCCTGTGGAAGATGCATTTGTGTCGGTCGCGTGGGAATAAGCGACACTGCCGCCCGCGCCGCCATTCGCACCCACGCCATCCGGCGGCGTGCTATTCCCCGCGTTGCCGCCAGCGCCACCGGCCGCGGTTGATGCGGCCGAAGTAGAAGCACCAGCAGACGTCGTTGATGTGGCAGCTTGCGCGTTGCCGCCATCACCGCCAGCGCCCGCATTGGCGCCGGAACCGCCCGTGGCGCCATTGCCGCCCTGACCGCCCGCACCGCCCGTGGCTTCCGCAGTGTTTGTGAGATCGGTTGAGCCCGTGTTTGAAGCATCCGCGTCCTTGCCCGTGCCGCCGTTAGTGCCGGACTCGCCAGGCAGAGTGCCGTCTATGCCGTTTATTCCTTTTTTGCCCGATACGTTGACGTCCGACATGACACCCTCCCCTCAACAATTGAAGTCATTGATACAGATCAAGGACCAGTTTTCTGTATAATACTTGCGAATATTTTGTCGCCTGAGAGATCGGATCACGGTTGCTAATTGGTAACCAATTTCCATTTTGAGACAGTTTTCAATGAATGCCGTGAGCCGAATATTCCTTCGCATCGAAATTTTTGACGCTGGATGATCGAGCCGTGATGCCGGAGCGCATTGCTGGCGAAGTATCGAACCCAAAATTCGATGGCGTCGCCTTCGCACTTTTACTATGGAAACCAGCCCACGCCGCCAAAATCGCGGTATGGTCATGCCGCCCAGTAATGGTCTGGAGGCGATGAGTTTGATTGCGCGCCGCGAAGAGTCGATCGCAGCTGGTCCGCTACCGAGGAAGAAATATCTTCAGGACGATGGCCCCGGCCTTATCGGTTCGGTGTTGCTGCATGTCTTGGCGGCGATCGCGGTTCTGTTTCTCCTGTCCAAAACCGGATTGCCGTCGGCCCGCATGGCGACGCGCGTTCTGCCGGTGGACATCGTGCAACTCGACAAAGACGGCGACACCGCCTCGCCGCCGGCGCAGCACAGATCGATAATTGTTCGACAACAATCCTTTCATGTGCCCGTTATGACGTCCGCCAGTCCGAGGCCGGTGGGCGCGGCGCCGCTGAAAACGCGCGCACCCGTGGATGAATTGCAGGCAAAGCTGCAATCGCTGGCTAAGCTTCGTCAGCCTGACACGACGCTTGTGCCACTGGAAAATTCACCGCAGGCCGGCACGGATTCGACAAGCCCCGATGCTGCCGCCGGCGATGACGCATCTTACGGTGTGAAGGATCTCATCCGCGCGCAGGTGGAACGGCGCTGGCTTCTCGATCTCGCCATGCTGGGCAAGCGCGATTTCCGGATACCGATTCATGTGGAGGTGACGCGCGACGGCAAGGTGCTGCTGGCGGAGATCGTGGACAAGCGTCGCTACAATGCGGACGCCGCCTATCGCGAGATCGCGCTCAGCGCGCGCAACGCGGTTATCCTTTCGTCGCCCTTCGCGTTGCCGCCGAATTATTACAAGGATGTCACCGACATAACGCTGAACCTCGATCCACGCGATGCTTTGCGTTAACGCACGGCGTTACGGCAGATCGCGGGCGATGCGGAAACTCGTGAAACTGGAATAATCATAATCGCCATTGTTGGCGGGTGCTGCACTGCGCGCGGCGGAGCGTATGAAAATCGGCAGATTGTTCCACGAACCACCGCGCACGACATATCGTTTGCAATTCTTCTCCGTCCATGCGCGGCCGTCGGTAGGCGCGCCGACATAAGCCTTGTGCCAGCAATCCGCCGTCCACTGCCACGCATTGCCGAGCATGCCGTACAGGCCGAACGGATTGGGCGCGAAGCTTTCGACATCGGAAAAAAGCTGATTGTCCCATTGGCTGCCGCAGCCATTGCAATTGGCATTGTTGACGCCGATCTCCGCTCCCCACCAACGCGGCGTGGTTGTGCCCGCGCGCGCCGCATATTCCCATTCCGCTTCGCTGGGCAAACGATAGGGAGCGGAATGCGCGGCGGGACGCTCGGCTTTCACCTCCGCGTTTAGCCACGCGATGTAGGCTTCGGCATCGCGCCAATCCAGACATACAGCAGGCCATCGCCGCGGCTCTACTTCATCGGGCGGATAGGCGTGGCCCTTGGCTCTGGAGTGCCAGCCGAGATTGAGCATCTGATTGCAGGGCGCGGGCTGATAGCCGGTCTGTTCCAGAAATTTCTGGAATTGCCCACTCGTGACATCGTATTTGCCGAGCGCGAACGCGCGCACCGACACATAATGCTGCGGGCCTTCGCTGTCGAAGCGTCCGGGTTCGTCTGCGGGGCTGCCCATGACAAATCGCCCCGCCGGAATGCCCACCATGATCGAACAATCCGTGCATTCCTGAAATTCGCGACTCTTTTGCTCCTGCGCACGCACCGGCGTCAGATTTGGCAACGCGATCAGGGCGAGAAGGACAAGGAAGCAACGCTTACGCACAATCACTCTTGTCTGTTGGCGGCCGGAAGGCATCGTGGCAGAAACGCAGAACGCACGCCAGTTAAGCAAGCGACGAGCGCGGCGCGCTCCGGCATAAAGCAAAGGCCGAGCCGCGTCGCCGCCCAGCCTTCAGGACGAACGTGATTGTGAATTACCCGCCGATGCCCACGCTGACGTTGGCGAACGGGCCATAGAAACCGACATTCTCCGATTTGCGCTTGTCGATACCGCCGTCCATGGCGCCGAAAAACAGATCGGCGCGATAACCGAAACTGACCTTCGCGTTCGCATAGCGGAACGACAATCCCGCAAAGCCACCAACATTGGGTACCATGACGGTGCGCGAACGAGGAATGTCCGTACTCAAATGACTCGTAGTGTGCCGCTTGGTATAGTGTGGGCCGTTATATTTCGCCGTGTGGTACGCACCCGTCGTCTGGTAGTGGACGTTTGCGCGCTGCCGCCCGAAAAGAAACGCGGCGTTCAATCCCCAATCGAGAGCGATCTCGCTATTCTGTCCATTGCCCATGAAGGGCGCGGACGCGTTCCATGATAGCGATGGCCCAATGCCGTGGAAACTGCGCGACGCCAGAAGCGTGGCCGCATTGGTATGGTAGGTGCCACCGAGCGGGATGTTTTTTCCAGAAAAATATTTGTAGTCGAAGTGCCAGTCGGGATTGGACTTCAGGGCGATGTTCGAATTGGCGCCGAACTGCGCGAAACGCAGGCCGAGGCTGAAAATCGAAGATGAGTCTTTTCCGAACATCCCCAGGCCCACATCCTTGCCTGCCTGAAAATCCACGATGAGATGATGTTCGGTGGCAAGTGTTGCGGTGTCTGCGAATTTCTCGGCGGAAGGATATTTGGCGTATCGGTTGCCGCTGCGATAAGAGATGAAAGCCTGCGGACTTGTTTGCTGACGAACATGGGTCTTGCTGATCGCACGCCCATAGCGGATCGCGGCGGAAAAAACCCAATCCGAATTCTCGGGTTGAAACGAAATGCTTCCGGCTTCGTCGATGCTCGTTTGCGGCATTTTCTCGAAATTCGGAAAAGGCGAGAATTGCGTTGACCTGCCATCCATAAGAGACGGCGAGAACGCTTCTTCGGCGTCGTTCAGGCGGCTCAACTGCCCACCGAGTTCGATCCACACCGTGGGACGATCGCTATCATCGTCGGCTCTGGCCTGGCTGGTGCCATAAGCGGCCCCGAGTAGAGCAAGTGCGGAAACCGTCGTTAAAAGTTGCCACTGGAAATTCTTTCGAATGGCAGTCTTATTTATCAATTCGCTCATGGTTTCCCCCCTCACCAGTTCTTCGTGACGCGGATGCCGATCAGTTTCGGATCGGTCAGAAAGACATTGGTCGTCAGCGCGGAATCATCGCTGTTCAGGAAATCACCAGTGATCGCCGTCGTGTTGAAAACGTTCTTGTCGTAGAGCATCACCTGCCAGCCATTCTGGTTGGTGAAGATCAGCGTGAGGTTGACGTTTGTATAGCCGCGTAACCGGTCATACGGATTGTCGTTGAACACCCGCGCCCAGGAATAATCCTGCCAGTAGTAATCGCCGCGTAGCGTGCCCGCCCAATCCGTCGAGAGCGGCATCGTGTATTGCGTCCCAAACGAAACCGTGAACGGCGGGGCGTTCGGCAGTTCGTTGCCGCTCAGATTTTTTGCGAAGCCTTGGCCGTCGTTGATCGCGGGTTGGGTGGGATCGAAGCCGGCATAACCGGAAATCGTCGATGGGCCGCAGGAAGGGCCCCACACATTACCTGGAAGAGCTTCGCTGCATCGCTCTGTCGGGTTGGGCACATAAGGAAGGTTCGTCACGGGATCGAGTCCAAGGCCATAGGTCGTGCCGCAGGAATCCGCGATCTTCGTCGAATCCGTCAGCAATATTTCGGCGACGACATAGGTTGGCAAAATGCAGTTCGATGATTGTGTGACGAAGGGCTTGACCACCATCCAGCCGGGATGATCGGCCAGATCGGCGCGGTCCATCAGATCGACGGCGCTTGTCCCTTTGGCGAGTTTGGCATCTTCCCAGCCGCCCGCGAAATTGAAGCGCAGGCCGGGCAACGGCTCCCAGCTCGATTCGATTTCCGCGCCTTTCACATGCGTATCGAAATTATCATTGATCGACGTGCGATCGACGATGCGGGAGATCTGATAATTTTCGTAGTTGTAATAGAACACATCTGCGTTGAATGTCAGCGCGCCGTCCAGCAATGTGTTCTTCGTGCCGAGTTCAAAGGCGTCGACAAATTCCGGTTTGAATGTCAGCGGATGGATCGGGTTGGTGATCTCGCCACCGCGTCCGTTTTCAAGCAGGACGGCGCCCGGCGGATTGGCCCCACCCGCTTTATAGCCATGGGCATAGGAACCGTAGAACAGAGTTTGATCCGTGAAATCGAGCTTGGGCGTCCAGTTCACGGCCGCACGGCCAGTGAGTTGATCCCATTGCTGATTCACCACGCCCGTTGCGGCATAGCCGTAACCCGCCACGAAAAGTTCGCTGGGTATATCGGTGAAGTGCTTCTGGTCTTCCGTCCAGCGCAGGCCCGTCGTTAGTTTCAAATCAGACAGGATGTTGTAGTAGGCCTCGCCGAACGCCGCGTAAGAATTCAACGCATAGGGATTCTGACTGAGAAAGTAATTATGCCCCTGATTGTTCAGCGTCGTGAGCGGATTGGGATCGACATATTTGCAATAACCATTTTGCGGATCGTCGGGCGCGAACGGATTGTGGATCGATAATCCGCCCGTCAAACAATAGACATTATCGGTCACGCCGGGAACATAAGGCAGGTTGGGATCGTGGCCGCCCCCGCCGCTGGGGTCACGGCTAACGGCCGTTAGCGTGAACGTATTGATGAAAACGTAATAATTTTCTTCCGTCTCGTAATGGAGGTAATTGCCGCCGACACTGAAGTTGAATGGTCCATCGAAATTGGAGGTGAGCCGGAATTCCTGGCTCAACTGCCAAGCGTGTTCGTCCGACAAATCCTCGGCGACGAGACGATCACTGCAGCCCAGTTGCGGATCGCAGAACACGCCCGCCGGCTCACAAATATAGGCGCCAGCGACTGCCCGGTCGCAAGGCTTTCCGATTAAATTGCTGGGAGCGGCAGAGTCATAAATCGCGAGGCCCGTGGGATCAGGAATGAGCTGCCCCAGACCATTCGGGTTCAGACCACAATCTGCGGACTGAGTTGATCCATCCGGATTGCAATACGCGAATGCGCCTGGCGCCGTATCGAAACGATTGTAATCTTCCGATGACCAAAGGAAATCGTTGTTGAATCCGGTCTGTGCGGTGAATGTTAGTTCAGGTGCGATTTTATAATCAGTGTTCAGCTCCACCGTATCGTTCTTCGCGCGATAAACGGGATTGAGATGCGTTTCGATCACACGCAAATTCTGCGATTGCGTGGTACTGGCATAGGGATCGAAGCTTGCGTAATAGCCACCCTGGATCGGCGCGCCGATCTGCGCGAAGCCCTGATAGTAAGCAAGCGAGTCTCCATTAGGCACTTCAAACGCGCTTGGCGAATAGAGCGAAGTAGGAAGACAACCCTGATTGAGATAGCCGTTTGGATCGATGACACGATTGGTCCCAAGAGTTGGTGCAACCGGCACACCATCGACTTCAGTGGGATTGGGCGCGGTCTCGCAGAGCTGCTTGCTCGTGCTCATGCGGTCGTCGCTTTCGGAGAAATGTTCCCAGACTAAATTTGTCTGCACGCCTTCGAACGGCTTCCAGCGGATGGAAACACGGCCCGACCACAGATCGCGTCCGTCAACGCGTTGATCGTCAATCGTGTTGAACGAATAGCCCTGCCGTTTCGTCCATTCACCGGCGACACGAATGTCAAGCCTGTCATCGACGATGGGAATGTTGATCATGCCTTCGGGGCGACGTTCGCCGTAGTTGCCGACTTCCAGCGACGCCATCGCTTCGAATTGATCTGTGGGTTTCGCTGAGACCAGATTGACGACACCAGCCGTCGCGTTGCGTCCGTAGAGCGTGCCTTGCGGCCCACGCAGAACTTCCACTTGCGAAACGTCGTAGAATTCCTGTTCGAAGAAATGATTGCGGATGAACGGAACATCGTTGAACGCCACGGCTACGGCCGGATCGGTCGTCACCGAAATCGCCTGTGTGCCGATACCGCGTAGCTGGATCGAATAACCGGAAAAGTTTGTTTTGGTGAACGTCATGTTCGGCACCTGCTTGACGAGGTCAGGTCCGCCCGCGGTTTGCGTCTGCGTCAGCTGTTCTTGCGACAGTGCCGTGATTGAAATCGGGATGTTCTGCACATCGCCGCCGATTTTCGACGATGTGACAGTCACCGTTTCCAGCGACGCGCCGGACGCGGCCTGTGTCGGTGCCGCGGCAACATCAATGGAATTGAGCCGGTTGTCGGCCCTGCTATTGGTTCGCGTTATCCCGATCGCGCCCGTCGCGCTGCGATATACGACAAAGCCGGTGCCATCCAGAATGCGCAAAAGAGCGGCGTCGTCCGACAATTGACCGTTTACGCCTTTGGTTCTCGCGCCTTTGACGACATCGGCGGAAATCATCAGCGAAACGCCCGCCTGTCTGGAATAGATATCAAGCGCGTTTTTCAGATCGCCCGAAGGCACGGAAAAATTCGTCGCGTTCGCATGCGATGCCCATATCGCGAAAAAAGCGCCAATCACGGCTGCAAACTTCGTTTTTGTGAATTTCGTCATTCTACGTTCCCCCATGCGGCTGTCGTCCGCCCTGCGCTTACCGCGAAATTACCGTCTCATTGCCGTGCTTCTCGACGCGAACGCCCAAAATATGCTGGGCCACATCGACAAACCCGTCCACGCCATTCGTCGGGAACGTCCCGACGATCCTGAGATTGGCCGCGGCGCTGTCGGCCACGACAATCTTGCCGCTGTTGTATCGGTTGAATTCGTTCGCCGCCTCGCCCAGCGTCTCGTTGTCGAAAACGAGAACGCCGCGCCGCCAACCAAGCTCGTTCGCCAATTGCGAAACCGCGGCTTTGTTCACCGCAAGCGAATTGCCTTTCGCAATCGCGCTGTCGCCCGGTTCCAGAAGCAACGATTGTGCGTCGTCCTTTTTCGCCGCCAGCCGCACAAGACCTTCGAGAACCGCGACCTTGAAATGCATGTCGTCCTGGCGAATGACGAATTTGGTTCCGAGGTCGGTGATGCGCCGATTTCCCGCCACCACCACAAACGGCCGCTTCGCGTCGTGGATGATCTGGAAATACGCTTCGCCCTTGTCCAGCCACGCGCGCCGTTCATCATTGTCGGAGACGCGCAAGATCGTATCCGTGTTGATTTCGATACGCGAACCATCCTTCAGGACAAGCGTTCTGTGCCCGCCAATCTGCGTGGCGTAAACTTTTTCGTGCGAATTGCGCAGCAGGAAATTTCCGCCGATCGCCAACATCGCAACAGCCGCGACAGCCGCCGCCGCTTTGCCGAGCAACGCGCGAATGCGCCGCCGCATTGATGTTTCATGGGCTTCGGAAGAGCGCAGCGCGGCCAGACGTTCGGTGCGCCGCCATGCGGCTTCCACGCGCCAATAGGCGGTGAGATGCGCGGCGGATTCGCCAAGCCACGCATCGAGTTCGGCCTGTTCGCGCGCGCCCCAGTCGGGCCGCTCCTGCCGCTCCAGCCATTCCGATGCGGCGGCCCTGATGGCTTTCGTTCCCGGCGTGACGCGGCTTTCGAGGTTCGCTGTGCCGCTCACGGACGCTCTCCCTTGTCGGTGGCGTCGCCGAACAGAATGCTGGCGAGCGCATCCATCGCGCGGCTCAGATGCACGGAAACCGCATCTTCGCTGATGCCCATGCGGACGGCGATTTCACCACGGCTCAAACCATCGACACGGCGTAACATCACCACCTGACGGCCACGCGGCGGCAAACGGTCGATTGCAGTGCTGATACGGCGAAGTTCATCGCGCGCGACCGCGCCGCGTTCGGGGTCCGGCGTTTCGATGGCGACATTAAGCGCATCGAGATCGGAAACCGCATCAATGGGGATCACCGCGCGTTCGCGAATGCGGTTGCTGAGCAGGTTGCGCGCCGTTGTGAACACAAAGGCTTTCGCATGATCGGGAATTTGCCTGCGCGCGGCTTCGTAAACGCGCACGTAAACATCGTGCAGAATGTCTTCGATATCGCTGTGATCGCGCCAATTGTGTCGAAGAAATTGCATCAAATTCGCTTCCAGCGGCAACACTTCGCGGACAAACCACGCCTTCAACTCCGGCATGCCGGCAGCCGCCAGCGGCGAGCCGCTGCCATCGCAAAAGATTTCAGGCGTCTCGCTCATTCCCCGGCAGAACCCTCTCCAGCGTGAGGCGAAGCTTGGGACCACATCTATGAAGACACGGCAGCCGGGTAAAGCTTATCAAACAACGCGGGGTTGCACTTTGCTGGTGTGAGAAATTTTATTGCGAGTTTGGAGCGCGCTGAAAAGAAAAATGGCGGTGAGGCTAAAGCTCACCGCCGGAAGTGGGAAATATTGCGCGATTGAGATGTTGCCCGGCGACTTATCCACCCAAGCCGATGCTGATCGTCGCGAAGGGGCCGTAGAAGCCGATGTTCTCGTTCTTGCGTGTGTCGACGCCATTGTCCATCGCGTTAAAGAAAAAATCGGCGCGATAGCCGAGCGCTACTTTCGCGTTCGGGAAATGCAGCGAAACACCGGCGAACCCGCCGAAGTTCGGAATGGTGACGATGCGCGCGCGGTCATGCGTGGCCAGCGGATGCATATACTGATGCACATGTGGCGGGATGCTGTAGAGCAATCTGTGCAACCCTCCGGTCGCGCTGAGGGAGTAGCCCGTCGTTCCATGCGCGACGTGCGCGCGCTGACGGCCGAACAGAACGGCTGCATTCGCACCCCAATCGAAGTTGAGGGTCATGCTGGAACGGTTCCCTGCGACAGGATCAGAGGCATCCCAGGATAGCGACGGTCCGACGGCATGCGTATCGCGCTTGGCATGGAAGACAGCCGTATAGGTATGATGGGCGTAGTTAAACCATCGATATTTTCCGGGCTGGGTGACAAATTGGTATGTCGCGAGGGGCCGTGCATGAATCACGGCGTCGGAACGTGTTGAGAACTGGGCGTATCGCACCCCGGCGCTGATGACTGACGTTCCGCCGCCGCCGAACAAACCGAGCCCCACATCCTTGCCGGCCTGGAAGTCGAGCATGAGATGTGATTCATCCGATTTCGTTTGCGCATCGGCGAAAGCCGATCTGCCGACTCCGAGGTGCGCATTGATGAATGAACCGATATAGACCGACGTGTGAGGCAAAATTAGCGGTGTTTGATGATGCTGGTGCGCCGCTCCATTGGCCCGCCCGTATCGAATAGCCGCCGAGAACACCCAGTCGCTTGCCTCGGGCTGGAACGCGATCCTGCTTTCGCCGCCGATGCTGTAGCGGGGAGATGACTGGGCGTTGACCATCGTTTCGCGATCTATCGATGGGCCTTGCGCGAAAAATGGGGCTGTAAAAATCTCCGGCGCATTGCTCATCTGTTCGAGCTGACCGCCGAGTTCGATCCACACGACAGGAGCGCCGTCTTCGGCTGCCTGCGCGTTTGTGGAAACGCCAAGATAACCCAGCAGCGCAAACACGGAGACGTTCGTCAGAAGATTGCGGCGGAAATTCCTGGCCCGGTATTCTGCATTGATTTGTTCGCTCATCGGTTCCCCCTTACCAGTTCTTCGTGACGCGGATGCCGATCAGCTTTGGATCGGTCAGGAAGACGTTGGTCGTCAGCCCGCTATCGTCGCTGTTGAGGAACGCACCGGTGATTGCCGTCGTGTTGAAGACGTTCTTGTCATAGAGCATCACCTGCCAACCGTTTTGGTTGGTGAAGATGAGCGTCAGGTTGACGGTGTCGTAACCGCGCAGCCGGTCATACGAAAGATCGTTGAACACGCGCCACCACGATGAATCCTGCCAGTAGAAATCGCTGCGCAGCGTGCCTGCCCAATCGGTCGATAGCGGCAACGTATATTGCGCGCCGAACGACACGGTGTAGGGCGGTGCGTTCGGAAGCTTGTTGCCGCCGAGATTCTTCGAGAACCCCGTGCCGTCATTCGGCGCCGGACCATAGTCCACGCCATTGGCTGTGTTCTGCCCGGTGTAAGGATCGCCTGCAGTACCGGCGAGAGGATCGAAACCGGGATAGTCGGTTATAGGGGGCAGACCACCAGCAGCCGGATTCGTAATGGGGCCTGGACTTGCCTTATAGGATTGTTGCGTGAGCGGATCGTCGTGCAGGATATAGGCCCATGCGCAATAGCTGACATCTGTGGACGAAACGCCTGGGGCGCCCAGAACCATGATCTGCGCAACATAGGTCGGGAATATGCAGTTGGACGATTCATTGACGAAGGGTTTGACGACGAACCATCCGGGGTGCCCCGCGGTACGATCCATCAGATCGACGGCGCTCTGGCCTTGCGCGATCGCGGTATCTTCCCATCCACCCGCAAAATTGAACCGCAAGCCCGGCAGCGGTTCCCAAGTCGCTTCCAGCTCCGCGCCTTTCGCATGCGCATCGAAGTTCAGATTGATCGCCGTACGATCGACGATTTCGGAGATCTGATAGTTCTCATAATTGTAATAGAACAGATCGCCGTTCAGCGTGAGCGCACCATCCAGCAACGTGTTCTTCGTTCCCAATTCGAACGCATCGATGAATTCCGGCTTGAACGTCAGCGGATGCGTTGGATTCACGCCGACATTGTTCGTCTCGGAAGAATAGATTGCGCCCGGCGGATTTGCGCCGCCCGCTTTATAACCATGCGCGTAAGAGCCGTAGATCAGGGTTTGGTCCGTGAAGTCGAGCTTCGGCGTCCAGTTGGCGACCGCGCGGCCCGTGAACTGATCCCATTGCTGGTTGACGACGCCGGACACGGGATAGCCCCAGCCGCTGTCCACGAGCCAACTCGGTATGTCCGAGAAATGCTTCTGATCGTCGGTCCAGCGCAGACCCGTCGTCAGCTTAAGATCGCTGAAGACATTATAATTCGCTTCGCCGAAGGCGGCGTAGGAATTCAGAACATAGGGATTTTCGCTGAGAAAATAATTGTGTCCGTTGTTGTTGAGGCTAGACAGCGGGTTTGGGTCAATATATCCGGCGGCGATATGGGCCGGCTGCGACGGATTGTTGAATTCAAATCCGAACGGCAAAAAAGCCGAATTGTCGTATCCGGGACCGTAATCGAACTTCGCATTGGGGTTACACGGCAGTTCGCCGGAGCATCCTTCCGTGATCAGCGTGAATACATTGCTGAAGACATAATAATTCTCTTCCGTCTCGTAGTGCAGATAATTGCCGCCGACACTGAAATTGAGCGGCCCGGAGAAATTTGACGCAAGGCGGAACTCCTGACTCAACTGCCAGGCGTGCTCGTCCGAGAGATCTTCCAAGATAAGCCGATCGGAGCATCCCAGTTGTGGATCGCAAAAAACACCTGCTTGCGAAACACCCTTTTGGACACCTGGACTGTCGGGAACAAAAACGCCCGGCACCGAGCCGAACCGATTGTAGTCTTCGGTGGACCAAAGAAAATCATGGCTGAATCCGGTTTGCGACGTGGCCGTCAAAGCGGGCGTCAGCGTATAGTCCGCGTTGAATTCTACGACATCGTTCCTTGATCTGTAGACAGGATCGAGACCCGACTCGATCACGCGCAGGTTTTGCGATTGCGTTACACCGCCATAGGGGTTGATGGGATTTAAATCGCCGAGAATTTTTCCTCCCAGAACATAGGGCAGCGCATAACCGAGCGGCGCTTCGAATGCGTCGGGCGAGTAAAGCGACGCCGGAAGGCATCCCTGCGTGAACCAATCGCCGGGCGGTCCATATAAATCCGCGCCCAACGGCTTCAGGACTCCGCCGATGTCCGCGACGGGATTGGCCGCACTCCCCCCCGGACCGTAATCCGTCTTGCAAAGCTGCTTGGAACTTCTTATGCGATCGTCGTCCTCGGAGAAATGTTCCCAGATGAGATACATCTGCAATTGTTCGATTGGCTTCAATCCGATCGAGACGCGCCCGGACCAAAGATCACGCCCATCGATGCGATTATCGGTGGTTTCATTGAAGGAATAGCCCTGCCGCTTCGTCCATTCGCCGGCGATACGAATATCAAGCCGGTCATCGACAATCGGAATGTTGATCATGCCTTCGGGGCGGCGCTCGCCATAATTGCCGACTTCAAGGGACGCCATCGCTTCGAACTGATCGCTGGGTTTGGCGGAAATGAGATTGACGACGCCTGCTGTCGCGTTGCGCCCAAACAGCGTGCCTTGCGGCCCACGCGCAACTTCAACCGAGGCGACGTCGTAGAATTCCTGTTCAAAGAAATGATTGCGGATGAAGGGAATGTCGTTGAACGCGACCGCCACTGCGGGATCCGTCGTCACGGAAATCGCCTGCGTACCGATGCCGCGAATCTGAATTGAATAGCCCGTGAAATTTGTTTTTGTGAATGTCATGTTCGGAACCTGCTTGATCAGGTCCGGTCCGCCCTCCGTTTGCGTGGCGGTTAGCTGCTCCTGCGAAAGCGCGGTAATCGCAATCGGAATGTTCTGAACATCGCCGCCTATCTTCGATGATGTGACGGTGACGGTTTCAAGCGCGGCACTCGGAGCCGCGGAGACGGGAGCGGCGGCGAGTTCGACGGACGACAAATCTTGCGCGCCGCTGGCGGATTTTCCGTCGCGGATGATCGTCACCGCGCTGTTGCCGTGACGGCTCATGCGAAAACCCGTGCCGGCCAGAATATGCGCCAGCGCATCATCCGCCGACAGATCGCCCTTCGCGCCCCTTGAGGCGACACCTTCGACCGCATCGACGGGATACAGCAGAGAAATGCCCGCCTGCCGGGCATAGGAATCCAGCGCCACGCGCAGATCGCCGCCGGGAACATTGAATTGCGTGGCGAACGCTCCCGAACACAGCGCCGCCAGCCACGCGCCGCCGAATGTTGTGGCGGTCAGAGTTTTGAAATTTAACATAAATCCCCCTGCTTCCAGCGATATTTTCTATCGCCCGCTTCAGTTCCCGATCCCACTCAACGCGAGATCACAATTTCAGTCTTCCGGTCCTCGACATGCAGGCCGAAAGTTTCACGCGCGATATTTGCAATCGCGTCGATG
>DATCEI010000120.1:0-10357 GCA_036510185.1 Rhizomicrobium sp.
GCGGCTATACCAATGTGAATCTCGCGGCAATCTTCACCAATCAGAATGGCTGGCAGGTGATGGGTTATGTGAAGAACGTATTCGACACGACAGCCATCACCGGAGCGTTCCTGAACAGCGACGACACCGATCTGACAACAAACGTATTCCTCACCGATCCACGCCTGTTCGGCGTGCGCGTGACGAAGAACTGGTGAGGGGGATTACCAATGAGCGAACTGATCCATAAAAATAGCAACTGCGCCATCATCCGCCGGACGCTTCTGACATCGGCGTCGGCTCTGGCGCTGACCGCCGCTGTCTCGACAATGAATGTTGCTGAGGCCGAAGACGCCGACAGGCCGCCCGTCTGGATCGAACTCGGCGGGCAATTCGAGCAATTCAGCGGGCAGGGCAGCCCCTTCACGCCCGCCTTCGTGAACACATTTGATTGGGGCGCTTACGGTCTGAAATCTCCTGCCGACATTCAGATCATGCATATCTTCAGCGTCGGCGGCGACGCGAGTATCTCGTTCCAGCCAGCGGATAGCGACTGGATATTTTCTGCTTCCGCCCGCTATGGCCGCACGAATGGCCACAAATTCCTGCATCAACAGCGCACACAGGTCACCCGCTTTCAAGTTCCCGGGCATTTCGGCAGCAAATATTTCACGAAAACAGCGCCCGGCAGTTATGCGCTGACGAGCGCGACCAAATCCGAAAACCATCTCATTGCCGATTTCCAGGCCGGCAAGGATGTGGGCCTCGGCATGTTCGGCCGCGAAGGTACATCGCAATTCGCCGTGGGAGTCCGCTTCGCACGCTTAAGCGAAAAAGCGCAGGCGGCACTTTACGACCGTCCGGGTATCCGTTTCGTGCCCGGAACATTTATCGGATCGCCGGCGCCCACGGTGAACAATTATCATCACTACTTTGCCACGGCACAGCGTGCGGCCAGCTTCCACGGCGTCGGCCCGTCAATTTCGTGGAACGCCTCGGCAGCGCTAGCCGGAAGATCGTCGGATGCAGAAATCACGATCGACTGGGGGGCAAACGCGGCGGCGTTATTCGGGCGGCAGCAGGCCAAAACGCATCATCAAACCACAGGCAGTTACCATTATCTTTCGGGAACGGGGAAATATCAGCATCGAGTAACCGCCGCATTGCCACCAAACGCGGGTCATAGAACCCAAAGCCGGTCCATCATCGTGCCCAATCTCGGCGGCTTCGCGGGACTTTCGTTCCGCTATTCCGACGCGAAAATCAGTTTCGGCTATCGCGCGGATATGTTCTTCAACGCGATGGATGTCGGTCTCGATACACGCAAATCGGAGAATGTCGGCTTCTATGGTCCGTTCGCAACGATCAGCGTCGGGATAGGCGGGTAGCGCGCAATTGGCCTCTACCCCCGGCAGGCGGTCGCACGTCCGGCCGCCTTCATTCTTTCCCGCCAGTCGCTTCGATAGGTGAAGCCAAATCGCTCGCGCGAAATGCACGCGATGTTCTTCCAAATTCAAAAGCGCGCGAAATCATCCGGTATCAATCCGAATTCGTGGAGCGGTTCATGTTGCGCCGCCGCATAAAATATTTTTCGGACGCCGCTTAAGTTTTCCGGGCTATCTTTGTCAGCCTAGGTGAGCCGTAACGAAAACCCTCAAAAGGCAGGACACTGGCGGGGGAATGATCGAGACGCCGGAAAACAATTTTGAGGACGCCGGATCGCAGCGTTCGGGCGCGAGCATGACTGCGTCTGAAGTCGAGATCTGGTTCATACGCGAGGTTTTGCCCTTGGAAGCCGCCCTGACATCGTTTTTGCAGCACAATTGGCGCAACAAAAGCGACATTGCGGACCTCAGGCAGGAAATATATGTGCGCGTCTGCGAATCCGCCTTCAACAAAATTCCGGATGCCGCAAAGGCCTTCGTTTTCAGAACGGCCCGGAATCTGCTGATCAATCGTGTCCGGCGGGAGCAGGTGGTTCCCATCGAAGCCATCACGGATCTGGATTCGCTGGGTATCGCAACCGATGCGCCCGGCCCCGACCGCACCGTCATCGCGCGCGAGGAGTTGCACCGGCTTCAGGCCGCGCTCGACAATCTGTCGCCGCGCTGCCGCGAAGCCGTGGTTCTCGGCCGTGTCGAAGGCCTGTCGGGACGCGAAATCGCGGTCCGCATGGGCATCACCGAGGCTGGCGTATCGCTGCATCTCGATCACGGAATACGCACCCTCGTGAATGTTCTGTACGGCGAATTGCCGGAGCGGGGGAGAGAGCCGTGAGCAACACACCTTCACCGTTGGAAAACGCGGCTGACATCGAAGCGCGCGCCGTCGCGTGGGTGCGCCGCCGGCATTTCTGGGATTGGACCGCGGAACATCAGGCCGAACTGGATGCGTGGCTGGCGGAAGCATTGGCTCATCGGATTGCCTATTGGCGGATGAGTTCCGGCTTTGAGGGCATCGGGCGGCTGGCGGTCTTGCGGCATCCGGCTCTCGAAATGCCCGCACAGACGCAAGGCCGAAATCTTCGAACCGTCGTGGCAGCGGGCGTTGTGGCAGCACTTGCCGGTGTCGGCGCGTTCCTGTTCGTCATGCCGCGAAGCGAGGTGACCTATTCGACGCCCACGGGAGGACACCAGACGATCGCGCTCTCCGATGGATCGCGTGTCGAGCTGAATACCGATACGATTTTGCGCATGCGCGTGAGCGCCTCGGGCGCGAGAACGGCATGGCTCGACAAAGGCGAGGCATATTTCCAGATCCGGCATGATGCGGCACATCCGTTCGTGGTGAGCGTCGCCGGCCATCGCGTGACGGATTTGGGGACGAAGTTTCTCATCCGCGACGATACGGATCGCGTCGAAGTCATGCTGACCGAAGGCCGCGCGCGCCTTGAGTCCACAAACGCGAATGCGCAATACCATTCGGCGTTGCTGATGCCGGGCGATGTCGCCGTCGCGACGAAAAGCTCCATGTCGATTGCCAGGAAATCCGCGTCCGATCTGACAAACGAATTGGGATGGCGCCATGGCGTGCTCGTCTTCAAGCATACGACGCTTGGCGATGCGGCGGCGGAATTCAATCGCTACAACGATCAAAAAATCATCATCGCCGATACGGAAGTTGCGCGTCTGACGATCGACGGCACCTTTCCGGCGAACGGCCTTCCCTTGTTCGTGCGTTCGGCGCGGGAAGTTTTCGAGTTGCATGTCGAAAATCGTGGAAATGAAACGGTGATTTCGCGCTGAGCGAAAGCCGTGTTGCGCAGATACTTGTATGGCCCGTTGCCGGGCGCCTGAAGGGGGAAAGATGAATAAGTCAACATATTTCAAATCGAAGCATTTGAAGGCGCTGCTGTTGAACAGTGCGTGCGGCTTTGTGTTGATGACCCGCGCATATGCCACGAATTTCGATATTCCCAGCGGCGAGCTTGCGACCGCGCTTGAAGCATACACTGCGCAAACCGGTATTGCGCTCATCGTTTCGGACAACGCCGTCAAGGGCACGCGTAGCAAGGGCGTAAGGGGCGGCCTGTCGGCGGACGAAGCTCTATCGCGTATTCTCGCGGGCACCGGTTTCACGATGCACCGCGAATCCGGCGCGGTGATGATCGTTCGGGATTACCCGAGACCGAGCCATGCGGATGACGCTTCCCCTATGCACGTCGCAGCTTCGTCGGCACCGGCTGCATCGGGCGCGACGCTGGAAACCGTCACTGTCACGTCCTCGAAAATCGGCGGCGATGTGCAGAACATTCCGATCGCCATTACGGCGCTATCGCAGGAACAATTGACCTCGCGGCAGATTGCGGGTGGCCCGGATCTGGTGAAGGAAGTCCCGAACCTTACTTTCTCGAAGACAAACTTCAGCGGCTACAATCTGGAAATCCGCGGCATCGGCACGCAGGCGATTTCCGTGACGACCGATCCTGCCGTCGCCGTCGCGTTCAACGACACGCCCTTCATCCGCAATCATTTCTTCGAGCAGGAATTTTTCGACGTCAGTCAGGTCGAAGTTCTGCGTGGGCCGCAGGGCACACTCTATGGCCGCAACGCGACCGCCGGCGTGGTCAACGTCGTATCGGCGAAACCGACCGATCAGTTCGAAGCGATGGCCTCTGTCGATATCGGCAATTACCTCAATCGGCGTCTCGAAGGCATGATCAATCTTCCTATCGTGGACGACAAGCTCGATCTGCGCGTCGCGGGGGAGTGGACCAAGCGCAATGGTTACAGCTTCAACGAGACCACCGACGAGGCAATCGACGGCCGCGATCTATGGTCAGGCCGCGCCACGCTCGGCTGGAAACCGACATCGGATATTCAGGCCTATCTGATCTGGGAACATTTCTCGGAGGACGATGATCGTCTTCGCAGCGGCAAGCAGCTTTGCAAAACCGACTTTGGGCCCGGCGCGTCCGGCCTTTCGGATCCGGGCAAGCTCGTCGCCGCAGACGGAACAATCGTGACGGTGCCGGCAGCGCAAGGGGCCGTCTTCAGTCTGAATCAATCCTATTTCAGTCAGGGCTGTTCGCCGAGTTCGCTTTACTCGAAAGACGCTTTTGAGGTTCCGAACGGATTTTCCCTGCCGTTCATCAATGGCGCGTCGTTTCTGGGCATAATAAACACAAACATCGACCCCTATGCGAGCACGACGCAGTCCACGAATCTGCGCGACATACAATCCGCCATCGAACCGAAATATCTGGCGAAAAACGATACTCTGGAATTCAATGCAAGCTGGAATGTCGCGCCGGCGCTCACCCTCTTCTCGGACACCGGCTATAACAACGATTATCTCTGGTCGACCGAGGATTATAACCGCTTCGACACTTCGCCGGGGATTTTCAATCCGGGCGTGAACACACCGAATGGCGTGGTTTGCGATCCGCAGCTTGGTTGCAGCGACCGGCTTGTCGTGCAGGATCTTTCGACCGAACGCTCATGGCAGTTAAGCCAGGAATTCCGGCTGGCGTCCAGTTTCGGAGGACCGCTCAATTTCAGCGCCGGCGGAAATTTCATGCATTATGAGACGGACGAGAAATACTACGTCTTCTCCAACACGTTCACGCTGATTTCCTTCGACAACATCACGCTCAATCCACGTTGCACTTCTGAACAGACGACGCTCTATTGCCTTACCAACGGGGAGCAATATTACGATCCCCATACAATCTTCACGGTCCCGACCGAGTCGCCGCAGTATGTCGATCCCAATCCAATCACGAAGCTCGACAATGAAGGGCACAATTATTTCGTCAGCGACAATCCTTATATTCTAAACTCCTATGCGTTATTCGGCGAGGCGTATTACACCCTGACCGACGAATTGAAGCTGACAGGCGGTCTGCGGTGGACCGACGATAAAAAACATTTCACCGAAATTCCCAGCGAGTTGCTGACCTATGGATATGGCTATCCCTCCACCGGCGTGGTCGATCAATCCTGGCAGAAATTCACTGGCCGCGCGGTCGTGAACTGGTCGCCGAAGCTCGCCTTTACCGACCAGAGCCTGTTCTATGCATCCTATGCACATGGCTATAAGGCTGGTGGCGCCAATCCACCGGGCGCGGTCCTCATCAGCGCCGATGTCAGCAGCGACGCGAACATCACTTTCCCGGTTCACCCGCTTACGTTCAAGCCGGAATATATCGATGCCTATGAGCTTGGTACGAAGAACACATTATTGGATGGCGCGCTCACACTGAACGGAGACGTCTTCTACTACGATTACAAAGGCTATCAGATTTCCGAAATTGTCGATCGCACGTCGATCAATCTGAATTTCGATGCAACGGTGAAAGGCGCGGAACTGGAAGCGACTTATGAGCCGCTGCCGGGCCTGAAATTCTCCTTTGCCGGTGGGTACGAAGCTACGAGGATTGCAAACGGCCAGAGCGCGATAGATCTGATGGACCGCACTGCGGGCACGCCGGGCTGGGTTCTGATGAAGCCGTCAGTCGGTCAGGCTTCGAACTGCATTATTCCGGAATATGTCGCCGCCGCTTTGGTGCAGGAATTCGGCGGCAATCAGGGCGAAGGCAATCAGGGCGTCGCGGCTTGCGGCTACGCCTATACGACGGGCTGGGATCCGGTCACGCAGGGTACTTATGTCGATCATCCCATCAACTCTTCAAATGGCTATCCGCTTTCGGACTATGGTGTGACCAACTATCCCGGGTTCGATCCGATAAGCAACGATCCCAACGCGCCGGCCGACGTCAACAACGGATTGGGCCTGGTTCCAAACAATGGTGAAGGGTTTAACAAGAATGTAGGCGGCCATGAACTTCCCGGTGCGCCGCATTACACAGTCTCGCTGACAGGCGATTACACGATACCGATTTCGTCGAACTGGGCGGCGACATTCCATTCCGATTTCTACTGGCAGGCGCAATCATGGGCGCGTGTCTTCAACGATGTTCCGTATGACAATATTCGCGGCTATTCGACCGTTAACGCAGCGTTGGTCCTGAGCAGCGAGTCCGGCTGGCAGGTGATGGGCTACGTGAAGAATATTTTTAATGCCACCGCGATCACCGGCGACTTCCTGAACAGCGACGATTCCGGTTTGACGACGAACATCTTCCTGACCGACCCGCGGCTATACGGCATTCGCGTTACCAAGCATTTCGATGGCGGCGACGCGCCTGGCGGTGGATTGAGTATCTTCGGAAACGGCGATGGAGACGACAAGCGGCCGCTGGTGTGGCTGCAGGCCGGTGGGAATTTCGCCGCGCTCAGCGACGACCAGCAACCCTTTGTTGCGGTCTTCGCGCCGCCATCGCCTTTGTCGATACCAAGCGATTTGCCCAATTCGGCAGCGGCCGAGAAGCCTCCCACCTCCGCGTTTGACTGGGAGGGCAAGCTTACCTACCAGCCCGAGGATTCGGATTGGGTGTTGAAAGCCGGTATCCGTTACGGCCGTTCCGACAAGCCGTCGCACATTCACAAAAGCCTGCCCGCGCAGACGAAAACAACTTTTCAGTTCTATGGCCCGCCCCATCCTTGCAATCCGACCGGCGACGGCATCTGCACCGCATTCATCAACGAATTCTCGGATGTCCATGGAGACAATAGCGAGCAGCATATGATGCTCGATTTCACGCTCGGCAAAGATGTTGGTCTCGGCACGTTCAGCGAACATTCCACGAGCACGATAAGCGCCGGCGTTCGCGTGGTCCGGCTCGAATCGAATGTGAATTCCGATCTGAACTCAGATCCGCTTTACGCTTTCGACAAGGCATATTTTGCCAAATACCACTATCTGGACATCGTCTCGGATCAGGAGAAACGCAGCTTCGGTGGAACAGGGCCGGAAGTGACATGGGATGCCTCGGCGCCGGTCTTCGGCAATGAGGGCAATGGCGAAATCACACTCGACTGGGGCGTAAACGCAGCAGTGTTGTTTGGACGTCAGAAAGCGCAACTTCACAGCGATGTTCAGACGACGTATTGCGGTTACGGCACGCTTTCAAGTTGCCACAACATTCACGAAACGCCACATGCTGTCGCGCGCTCGCGGCAAGCCACGGTTCCCAATCTCGGCGGTTATCTGGGACTATCGATGCGCTACAGAGATGCGAAGGTCAGCTTCGGCTATCGCGCGGATGAGTTCTTCGGCGCCATGGACGGCGGGCAGGATACAGCCAAGAGCTATAATCGCGGCTTTGCTGGACCTTACATGAATATCAGCGTCGGACTGGGTGGCTAGAATACAGACGCCGATTTGCGATAGAATTTCCGGCCGCATTGGCGTTGGCGCAATGCCGGAAAGACCGTCGCCCATGTCTGCACCTGATGATCGAGACACGGACACGCCCCATGAACTGGGCGCATCCGATGCCACGAAAAAATTTGAAGTCACGGGCATTCTGTGGCTCGCATCCTATCCGAAGTCCGGCAACACCTGGACTCGGAATTTCCTGCACAATCTGCTGAACATCCTTGAGAACAAGGATGCGTCCGAGCAGGACATCAATGCGATGAACGAATTCACCTTCTGGGAAATTTCGGCAAAGGCTTACGAGAAGTTTCTGGAAAAGCCGGTGACGGAAAGTACGCGCGAAGAAATCGCCGCTGTCCGGCCCAAGGTGCAGGAGATGATCGCGCAGAGTACGGACGGTCTTGCGATGGTCAAGACACATCATTGTCTGGTGATGGACCGCGGCGTGCCGGCGATCAATCTGGAGGTCACGGCCGGCGCCGTCTATATCGTGCGCAATCCGCTCGATGTCGCGATTTCACTTGCAAGCCATATCGGCGGAACCATCGATGAGGCCATCGATATGATGCAAACCCGTGGTCTCGAAACCGCCATCGGCGAAAAGAATGTGCACGAGATTTACGGCTCGTGGAGCCAGCATGTCGAAAGCTGGACACGCATGGCGCACCGTGGAATCCATGTCATGCGCTACGAAAACATGCTGGCGGATCCATTCCGGGTATTCGGCGGACTGGCGCGTCATCTTCTTTTGCGCCCCCGCGAAGATCAGCTTCGAATGGCCATTGAGCGCTCGTCATTCGAGAATTTGAGGAAGCAGGAAGAGGCAAGCGGATTCAAAGAGAAACCTGAAAAGGCCGAACGGTTCTTTCGCGAAGGCAATGCCGGTCAATGGCGTGATCGGTTGGACCGCCGCCAGGTTCGCAAAATAGTTGCCGCCCACCATCAACAAATGCAACGCTTCGGCTATCTGACCGACGACCTTAAACATTTGGCGTAAGCTTGCGCGCCGGATGCCGGGATGTTGAAAGTTCAACTGCCATGACTCAATCAGGGGACCATCTCGACAATCGACAGGTCGAACGCCTGTTGCGCGAGGCGCTCAATCATCTGGTCCGAAACGATTTTCCCGCCGCCGAGCATTTCCTTGGCACGATCCTTTCAGTCCGGCCCACCGAAGCCGACGCATTGCATCTCTTTGGCCAGATGCGGCGTGTGCAGAAACGCTTCGGCGAGGCCGAAGAATATTATTGTCGAACGCTCGCCATTCAGCCGTCCAGACCCGAGGTGCATTACCATCTTGGCCAGTTGTATCATGTGCAGGGCAGACTGGACGAGGCGATTGCGTCGCTGCGGGAAGCGGTACGCCTCAAGCCGAATTTCACGGAAGCGCATCTGGAATTGGGATTTGCGTTTTCAAAAAAGCAGGATTTCCAGAATGCGGAAAACGCCTATCGCGAGGTCTTACGTCTCCAGCCCAATCTCCTGTCCGCCAAACAGGCTTTGAGCGCGACATTGATCGGCCTGGGCCGTCATAAAGAAGCCGAGACGATTGCGCGCGCAGCGCTTGCGCAAGCGCCGCGCGATCCACGCTGGCATGCAGCGCTGAAACACAATCTGGGCATTTCGCTGTCCGAACAGCAGCGCTACGAAGAAGCTATTCATGCTTTCGACGATGTGCAGGCGCTTGCGCCCGACCTCCCGCTTGCCGATTACAATCGCGCCAACACGTTGCAATCGATGGGCAGGATTTCCGAGGCTGAAACAGCTTACGCACGCGCGATTTCACGCGATCCGCTCGATTACAAAGCGCATCGCGCGCTCAATGAGCTTCTATATCGTATGGAGCGCCCGGAATTCCTGGACTCTTACGATGTTGCGGCGAAAGCGCATCCGGAAAGTGCCGAATTGTTTGCTGAAAAGGGCAAGCTCCTCCTTCTGAGCGGCCGCTATGAAGAAGCGTGTGAAAATTTTGCGCGCACCCTTAAGCTCGCACCCGATCATGCGGTGGCGCGTGACGGTCTCGGCTCCGCCCTGACCCGGCTTGGCCGTTTCTCCCAGGCTGCTGGCGAATATGAAATTCTTCTTGCGCGTCACCCATCTGATGTCGATGTGCGCTGCAATTTTGTCGAGTCGCTCCTGCGCGCCGGCGATACGAAAAAGGGAATTGAAATTGCGGAGGAAACGCTGACACTCGCGCCATACAATCAATTGACGCTCGCTCTATGGGGCACGGCGATGCGCCAGTCGGGTGATGTGCGCGAAGAGGAACTCAACAATTACGAAGAATTCGTTCAGGTCTGCGATCTCGATCCTCCCGAAGGTTTCTCTGACATGGAAAGTTTCAATCGTGCCCTGAACGCCTATCTCGACCGATTGCACTGGGATCGGCGCGAACATATCAACCAGACCTCGCGAATGGGCACGAAGACGGCTGGGAAGCTTTTCGGCGCCAACCATAATCTGGTTGAGGGCCTGAAGAAGCGCATCGACGATGCGGTTTCAACCTATATCGCTCATCTGAAGGAGAGCGAGGCGCACCCCTTGCATGCTCGGAGAACTCGCGAATTTCTCTATTCCGGCTCCTGGTCGACTCGGCTGTCCGATCACGGTTTTCACACCAATCATGTCCATCCGAAAGGCTGGATCAGTTCGGCCT
>DATCEI010000121.1:0-3568 GCA_036510185.1 Rhizomicrobium sp.
GTTTCGCGCCGTGCGCGGGCACTACGCAACGCATCCAGTGACAGGCGGATTGTTATCGTGGAAAGCCACGCACGGGGATTTTCGATTTCTGTCCGCACGGCTTTTTGCCAGCGCAGCCATGTTTCCTGCACGATGTCTTCGGCAGACGCCATCTCGCCCAGCATTCGATAGGCGATGCCCAGCAGATGCGCGCGATGCTGCTCGAAGATTGCGGTGTCGTTCATGCCGCCTTTAGTGCCTGATTCACAGCGATATCATCCTTGCCGATGCGCACGCGCTGACAGGTTTTGGCGTGTCCCAACGCGCGTTTGAAGACAGGAAAATTCCGACCCGTCATCGCGCGCAGCGTTAGCGCCATTAGCGCCGGTCTGCCCCATTTCTTTTCGATGGTCTCGCGCAAATCATCGAGATTTTCGGAAGCATGCAGCAGCGCGCGTCCAAAATCGAAACCCAATTGCGCATCGGCATCAGTGGGCGCGCCGGACAGAAGCGCCTTGATGATCTCGCCCTTCATGCCTTGCTCGATTGCGATGTCGGAGGCGATCTGCACGCAAGGTCCGCAATCCTCCACCAGCGCGCCCGCTATACCGGCAGCGTTCCACGCATTCGGCGCAGCCCCGCCGTGAAATGTCCCGCCTGCGGTTTGAATGATCGCGAAACGCACAAAGGCGCTCGTGGACAGATCGATCAGCTCGTGGAGATACGTCGCGTCATAACCGTATTTCTTCTCCATGCCGCGAATGTTGCGATGAAAAAGCCATTTCAGCATCACATGCCTCCTTCCTGATAGCGCCGCCACGCAACGAATGCGCCCAGAAACGAAATCGCCACCACGCCCACGGTTTCCGAAACGATGCGCTCCGCGCCATGCGGTAACCCGTCCATGATCCACTCGGAAATGTGCATCAGCGCATGCAGGAACGGGAACGCCGCACCCGCCAGCGCGAACGCGCCATTGCGCAACCCCGCCCGCGCGCCCGCCATGAGCCCTGCGCCGCTCGCCATGAAGGCCAGCCCGATATCGTTGATGAAATGGTGGTTGATTGGCCCCGTGGAGGGCACGCCGGGAATCGCGTGATACCAGCTGTCCGGCGAGAGCAGCATCCACGCCCCGTTTACCAGATGGAAAATCCCAAGCAAAACCAGCAAAAATTTCGTCATCGCCTTTGCCTCCATTGCCCGTTAAGACGATACAGCCTCTGGATTTGTGACCGGCCGATCCCTATTTGTTGGTGAGAATGGCAGCCTATCTCGAATTCGAAAAACCGATAGCCGACCTTGAGGGCAAGATCGAGGAACTGCGCCAATTGGCGGCGCAGGATTCCACGAAGTCCATCGAGGACGACGTGGCGCGCCTGCAGGCCAAGGTCGACGGGCTGGTCAAGGACACCTACGCCAAGCTGACGCCGTGGCAGAAGGCGCTGGTGGCGCGCCATCCCGCGCGGCCTCATTTCTCCGATTATGCGCGGACGCTGTTCGATGAGTTCACGCCGCTGGCGGGCGACCGGCTGTTCGGCGAAGACCGCGCACTGATTGCGGGGCTGGCGCGGTTTCGCGGACGCGCCGTCGCCGTGATCGGGCAGGAGAAGGGCAACGACACGAAGTCGCGCCTGACGCACAATTTCGGCATGGCGATGCCGGAGGGTTATCGCAAGGCGCAACGCCTGTTCGATCTGGCCGACCGCTTCGGTTTGCCGGTGCTGAGCTTCGCCGATACGTCTGGCGCGTATCCGGGCGTGAGCGCGGAGGAACGCGGACAGGCCGAAGCCATCGCGCGTTCCACGCAGGCGGGGTTGAATTTGCGTGTGCCGTTCATCGCCACGATTATCGGCGAGGGCATGTCGGGCGGCGCGCTCGCCATCGCCACGGCCAATCGCGTGTTCATGTTGGAGCATTCGATCTATGCGGTGATCTCACCGGAAGGTTGCGCGTCCATCCTGTGGCGCAGCGCCGACAAGGCGCAGGAAGCCGCCGCCGCGATGAAAATCACCGCGCAGGATTTGCTGGACCTGAAAGTGATCGACGCCATCGTGCCCGAACCCACGGGCGGCGCGCATCGCAATCCGGAAGAAGCGATCAATGCGGTGGGCGAAATCATCGCGCGTTCGCTTGATGAGCTTGCAGGCCAGGGCGGCGAGAAATTGCGCAAGGACCGCCGCGACAAATTCCTGGCCATGGGCCGCAACCTTTCGTGAGCGTTCACGCAATCGAAACCGGCATGGCGGCAGAATCGGCGCGTGATGCCTGAAGGCGCTTCCGTGACTGCCACAACCATCGAACAGGATTTGGAACCACGGCGGCCTTTGCGCTGGTGGCATATGCTTTTGCCGCTGGCCGCATTGTTTCTGGTGCCGCTTATAGGTGCGGGCGCAACGGCGCTTGTTGTCGCCGAACTGCACATGCACGGCGTTGCCACGCCCGGCATTCTGACGGGCGATCTGCAAAAAGACGCGATTTTTCTGGTCATCGTGATGGTGCTGTCATACGCCGTCATGCTCGCCATCATGTGGTGGATTGCGCGCAGGCGCGGGCCGTTTCCGCTGGCGGGTTATTTCGCGCCCATCGACGCGCGCACCGGGTGGCTCGCATTCGCCAGCGGGTTGCTGCTTGTCGGCGCGCTGGAGCTTACGGCCAATCTTCTGGAATGGACGCATCTGGCCACGTTCCACACCACCAAAGTCGAAGAAATGCTTCAGGCGCACACAATCGGGCAGCTTTTGCTCACGCTCGGCATGGCGGCGTTTCTCGGACCGATTGCCGAGGAAATCTATTTCCGCGGCATGTTTCTGGTCTGGTTGCGGCAGAACTGGAGCCTGCCGGTGGCCGCAGCCGTGAATGCCATTCTGTTCGCACTCATTCACGGCGATATGATCGCCGATCCGGGCCTTCAGGGATGGATCGAAACCTTCGCCATCGGCGCGGTAGCGCTCGTCAATGTTCTATGGACCGTGCGCACGGGCTCGCTATGGGCGGCGTTCATCGTGCATTGCACGTTCAACGGTCTGGAAGTTTTGATCGCGTCCGTGCCCACATTGTGGGGCCATGGCTGATCACCACCAGCCGCGCCATTTGAACCACGCCATAGGCAACACGGTGCTCAGTACGATCAGCGTCAGGCCGTAAGCGTATCCATAGTGCCAGTGATATTCCGGCATGTTCTGGAAATTCATGCCGTACATGCTGGCGATGAGCGTGGGCGGAATGCCGACGACCGACACGATGGTCAGCACTTTGAAAATGTCGTTCTGCTCGGTGTTGAGGAAGCCCAGCACGGCATCGAGCAGGAACTGCACCTTGTTCGACAGGTGCACCTCGAAATCGGCAAGCGATTGAAGGTCGGTTGCCGCGGTTTTCAGCCGCGCCTGCGCGTCATCGCCCAGCCATTTCTGCGCCTTGTCGGCGACGAACGGAATGATGCGTTGCAGGCCCAGCAGCGTTTCGCGCAATTGCGAGACGCGGTCGCCCGCATCGCCCACCAGCACGAGAATTTCCTTCAGCGCCTTGTTGGATCGCGCGGAGTTGCGCTCGCGCATGCGGGAATAGCGTTTGAAAACGCGGCGGGAAACGG
>DATCEI010000122.1:0-20851 GCA_036510185.1 Rhizomicrobium sp.
ACCGGATGGCCTTAACATGGCCGCCTATATCATTTTCCCGCGCGTGCTTACCCTCCCAGCCCGACGCTGACGGTCGCGAACGGACCGTAAAAGCCCGTCGTTGTTTGCCTCGTCGCCTCTATGCCGGTGTCCATCGCGCCGAAGAAGAAATCGCCACGATAGCCGAGGCTGACCTTGGCATTGGAAAACCGGAACGAGGCACCTGCGAAGCCGCCGAGATTGGGAACGATGACGGTGCGCGAGCGATCCGGATTGCCACTGCGCTGAAAGTGAGTGGTCAGATGGTACCCTTCGAACGCGTTGCTTTTGTAAAAAACGCTCTCGGTTTGGTGATGTCCGCTCGCCTTCCGCCGTCCGAACAGAAAGGCGGCATTCACACCCCAATCCAGCGTAATTCCACCATCGTTAGTGTTGCCGATCAAAGACGCTGAAGCATTCCAAGAAAGAGATGGACCCAACCCGCGAAAGCTGCGCTCCATATGAGACGCAACTGTGTAAGTATGGTGGTATTTCTTGTATTTTGCATTTGTCGGGAAGTAAAAATCTGGATCGGCGATCAATCCAAAAGCCTGCTTTGAGGTGAATTGAGCAAAGCGCACGCCGAAACTGAATGTCGATTCACCTTTTGTGTTGAACAGGCCCAACCCGATGTCTTTTCCAGCCTGAAAATCCAAGACAGTGTGCGTTTCGCTATTGTCGATTCGCGACTGGGAAAATTTCACTGTCGAGTGGATCGGGGTGAAAGAACCACTGTGGCTACCCAAATGAATCAGTCGGAGTCCACCCGGCGTCTCCTCATGCGTTGCCTTCTGCCCATTGGCCCGACCATACAGAACTGAGGCCGAGAAAACCCAGTCGGAGTTCTCCGGCTGGAACGAAATCCTGCTCTCGCCGCCGAAGCTCTGGCTGAGCGCACGCTGAAGTTCTGCTGGGGACGTGAATCCGTCAGCAACGATCTCATGCGTAAACGGTGGGACAAATGGGTCGCCAAATCCGCTCACTTGCTCCAATTGCACCCCAAGCTCGATCCAAACTGTAGGGCGAACCGTATCCTGGTCCGCGGCTTTGGATTCATTCGATCCTGCGGCGGCGGCAAGCAAGGTCAGCGCCGAAACGGAAGTCAGCAATTGCCAGTGGAGATTTTGCCCGCTGTGCCGCTCATTTATCAATTCGCTCATTGGCTTCCCCTTACCAATTCTTCGTGACGCGGACGCCGATCAATTTCGGATCGGTCAGGAAGACATTGGTCGTCAGACCGCTGTCATCGCTGTTCAGGAAGTCGCCGGTGATGGCCGTCGTGTTGAAGACATTCTTGTCATAGAGCATCACTTGCCAGCCGTTCTGATTGGTGAAAATAAGCGTCAGATTGACGTTGGTGTATCCACGCAAACGATCGTAAGGATTGTCGTTCTCAACACGCGCCCACGAATAATCCTGCCAGTAGTAATCCCCGCGCAGCGTGCCCGCCCAGTCCGTGGAGAGCGGCAGGGTGTATTGCGCGCCGAATGAAACGGTGAACGGCGGCGCGTTCGGCAATTTGTTGCCGCTCAAATTTTTGTCTATGCCCGCACCACCGTTTGGCGCGGTGGTGGGATCGAAGCCGGGATATGTTCCCGGAGCGATCGAGTCCCCCAGGGCATCTGTTGTGGGGTCGAGCTTGTAGGGCTGCCTCGTCACAGGGTCGATGTGATTTATGTATGCATCTCCACACCCAACGTAGACAAGGCTTTGTTCGTGTTGCACTTCAAATAGCACGACGTCAGTTGGCAAAATGCAATTAGACGCCAGCGTGACGAACGGTTTGACGACAATCCAGTCCGGGTTTCCGCCCGTGCGATCCATCAGATCGACTGCCTGCGATCCTTTCGCTAGCTCGGTATCTTCCCAGCCGCCCCCAAAATTGAAGCGCAGGCCGGGGGCCGGTTCCCAAGTCGATTCAAGCTCGGCACCTTTTACATGGGCGTCGAAATTCAGGTTGATGGCCGTGCGGTCGACGATTTCGGAAATCTGATAATCTTCATAATTATAGTAGAAGACGTCGCCGTTGAGCGTCAGCGCGCCATCGAGCAGCGTATTCTTCGAGCCCAGTTCGAATGCATCGATGAATTCCGGCTTGAAGGTAAGAGGATGGATGGGTTGAAGGATGACGTTATCACCAAGGTCTCCTATACCCGCCCCAAAAAGCACGGCCCCCGGCGGATTGGCGCCGCCCGCCTTGTAGCCATGCGCATAGGACGCATAGAGCAGAGTTTGATCGGTGAAATCGAGCTTCGGCGTCCAGTTGGCCGCAAAGCGGCCTGTCCACTGATCCCATTGCTGATTGACAACACCGGTGCTCGGATAGCCATAGCCGCTTACGATCAACTCGCTGGGGATGTCGATAAAGTGCTTGCGGTCATCGGTCCAACGAAGTCCTGCTGTGAGCTTAAGATCACTGGCGATATTATAATAGGCCTCTCCGAAAGCGGCATAGGAATTCAAGGCATAGGGATTCTGATTCAGGAAATAATTGTGGCCTTCTCCATTGAGACTGCTGAGTGGATTGGGATCAATATAACTGCAATTGCCTTGGCCGCTATCGGGCGGGTTGTGGGGATCATGCGTGACCAGGCCGCCTTCCGAAGCATTCAGGCATAGTTGATTGTCGGAAATGCCCGGCATCCAAGGTGGAGAATTTGGAAAATTCCTATAAGGATTAACAACCGTCAGTAGGGTCAGCGTGTTCACAAAGACGTAATAATTTTCCTCTGTTTCATAGTGCAGATAATTCCCGCCGATGCTGAAATTGAGCGGGCCGCTGAAATTCGACGACAGGCGGAACTCCTGGCTCAACTGCCAAGCGTGCTCCTCCGAAAGATCCTCGGCAACGAGCCGGTCGCTGCAGCCCAGTTGCGGATCGCAGAAGATACCATCAGCACCACAATTTCCTACGGGGCCCGTTCCTACGGGGCCCGGTATGCAAACACTGCCGTTTGCGGAGTTAATTCCGAGACCATTGGGATCCGGATGCAAAATCCCTTGCTGCGCGGCGACCGACCCCGCCTCATAATAGAAAGCGCCCGGCTGGGTATTGAAGCGGTTATAATCTTCGGCCGACCACAAGAAATCCTGATTGTAGCCGGTTTGGGAGGTGAAGGTGAGCGACGGCGTGACGGCGTAATCCGCGTTCAGTTCGAGCGTATCGTTCTTGGCCCGATAGCGCGGATTAAGTGCCGATTCGATCACGCGCAGATTTTGTGATTGGGTAGTACTCGCGTAAGGATCAAAGTTGTCCCGAACCGGTACGAGCAGAGCGAGCAACGCGCTGTAGTAAGGTAGCGAATAGCCATTGGGAACTTCAAATGCGTCTGGCGAATAAAGCGACGTCATCTGGCAGCCCTGACTCAAATAGTCACCCGGTTCGGTTATGCCTCCCGGAAGGACCTGGCCCAAGTCAGTAGGAACGCCACCGATTTTCGTTGGAATGGGATCGGTTTTGCAAAGCTGTTTCGCCGTGCGCATACGATCGTCGTCTTCGGAGAAGTGCTCCCAGACGAGATAAGCCTGTACATTCGATGCGGGTTTCCAGCCCAGCGTCACGCGGCTGGACCACAGATCGCGGCCATCGATACGCGCGTTGGTGAGCGAGTTGAAGGAATAGCCCTGCCGCTTGGTCCATTCGCCAGCGATGCGGATGTCCAGCCGGTCGTCGATAATCGGGATATTGATCATGCCTTCCGGCCGGCGATTGCCATAATTGCCGATGTCGAGCGACGCCATCGCTTCGAACTGGTCTGTCGGTTTGGCAGAAACGAGATTGACGACGCCGGCCGTTGCGTTGCGGCCATAAAGCGTGCCTTGCGGCCCGCGCAGAACCTCTACCTGTGAAACGTCGTAGAATTCCTGCTCAAAGAAATGATTGCGGATGAATGGCGTGTCATTAAATGCCACCGCCACCGCGGGATCGGTCGTCACCGAAATCGCCTGCGTACCGATGCCGCGCAACTGGATGCTGTAGCCGCTGAAATTCGTCTTCGTGAACGTCATATTCGGGACCTGTTTGATCAGGTCCGGGCCGCCCGCCGTTTGCGTAGCCGTCAATTGTTCCTGGCTTAGCGCGGTAATCGAAATCGGAATGTTCTGCACATCGCCGCCGATTTTCGAGGATGTGACAGTCACGGTTTCCAGCGCCGCGCCTGAAACCGACGCAGCAGGTGCTGCGGCAACATGGATCGGCATGGCATCGTCCGTGCGGTCATCGCGCACGATGGTGATGGCGCTGGCGGAATTGTGGTGTACGGCAAAACCGGTGCCGGCCAGAATGTGAACCAGCGCATCATCCGCGGACAGCTCGCCTTTTGCGCCCTTTGTGCGCACACCGCGTATGGCCTCGCCGGATACGACCAGCGCAACGCCCGTCTGCTTGGCATAGACATCGAGCGCGGATTTCAGGTCTCCGCCAGGAATGTTGAAATTTTCCGCCAGCGCGACACTCGCCAGCAAAGCCGCGCACACGCCGCCCACAATCATCCGGCCAAGATATTTTGACATTCTCATCCCCCTGCTCGCCTCTGCGGCCTGTTCGTTCGTCAATCAGCGCGAAATCACGATCGCGCCGCCATATTTCGTGACATGAAGTCCGAAAACCTGTTGCGCGGTGTTGACCAGCGCCTGTTCATCGGTCGCGGGAAACGCGCCTACGATAGAAAGCTTGGCTGCCGCCGGGTCCGTCACCACAATCTTTTCGCGGTTGTAGCGATTGAGTTCCGCCGCCGCGTCGGCCAGCGTCGTGTTGTCGAACACGAGTACGCCGCGCCGCCAGCCCAGTTCCTCAGTGATCTGCCGCTCCGGTTTCTTCGACACCGACACAAACTCGCCTGTCGCCACGATCACATCGCCCGGCACCAGCACCGTCGAAATCGCGCGTGGGCTGGACGATTCAAACCGCGCGCTGCCTTCCAGAAGCGTGACCTGCAATTTCGCGCCTTCGCTGCGAACGACGAATTTCGTGCCGAGATCGGTGATGCGCCGCCCCGCAACGGACAGCACGAATGGCCGCGCGGCATCGTGATGGATCAGGAAAAACGCTTCGCCGTGATCGAGTGTGGCCATGCGTCCGCGCGCGCCGTCCGCCACATGCAGCACCGTGTCGGTGTTGAGATCGATGGTCGAACCGTCTTTCAGCGCGACGGTTTCATGACGGCCAATGGCGGTCGCATAGGTTTTCACATCCGGTTGCCGCAAATACGAATTCGCGCCGACGGCAACGATACCCAGCAACACCAGCGCCGCTGTGCCCTTCAACAAAACGGGCGCAAAACGGCGCTTGATCGGCGCGGCGTCCTCCGCAACGGGACGACGCAACGCTTCCAGCCGATGCGCACGGCCCCATGCTGCTTCCAGCCGCAAATATTCAAGCCGGTTCGCCGGCGATTCCGCGCGCCACGCATCGAACGCCGCCTGTTCGGCCTCGCCCCACGCTTGCGTCTGGCGCGCCAGAATCCAGCCGGCGGCACGAATGCGCACCGCTTCCGCGCCTGTCGCCGTTTCGCGCGGATCGCTCACTTTTCGCCTTTCCGTTCCGGCGCATCGCCATAAAGAATGTTGGCGAGTTGCCGCAAACCTTCATTGAGATGCCACGTTACAGCGCGATCCGTGATGCCCATGCGCGCGCCGATCTCGCGCACCGACAATCCTTCGACGTGATAGAGCGTGAACGCCTCGCGGGCGCGCGGCGCAAAGCGGTTCACTGCCGCCTGAACCTTGCGCAATTCCTCGCGGGCGGCGACATGCGCCTCCGGCCCCGGCGCGTCGGCGGCCACGCCCAGCGAATCCAGATTTTCCACCGCTTCCAGCGGGATCACTTTCTCGCGCCGCACGCGGTCAACCAGCAGATTATGTGCGATTGCGAATACAAACGGCTTCGTCGCCTTGGGATATTCTTTCGCCGCCGCCTCGAACACGCGCAGATAAATATCCTGCAGCAGATCAGCAACATTCGTGCCGTCACGCCAATTGTGCCGGATATATTGTGTTAAAGCGGCTTCCAAAGGCAGCACCTCGCGCACGAACCAGACGTCCAGATCCGCGCGCATGCTCAAGCTCCGGCGAGCGCCGGTTTCGCCACGGTCGGTTTCGGACGTGTCAGTCATTCCCCTCCCCGCTCATGGGTCGAGAATTGGCCTACATAGTATGAGACGCAAGGGCCGCCGGGATCGGTAGGTGGACGCCGGAAAAATCTTGCCGGAAAAATTAGCGGCTAGGTCCGTATCGAGTAGCGGCAAAAAAGAGAGCGGCGGAATCGCTCCCGCCGCCCTGAACCAGATCGGATTGCGCTATGTCCTACCCGCCTATGCCCACGCTGATCGTCGCGAATGGGCCATGAAAACCGACGTTCTCTCTCTTCGCGGCATCGATGCCGCCATCCATCGCGCCGAAGAAAAAATCCGCGCGATAGCCGAGACTGACCTTGGCGTTGGAAAATTTCAGCGAGACGCCAGCGAACCCTCCGATATTCGGGATCGCGACAAATCGCGAGCGGTTCTGATCGGGAGGATGATTCGTAGAGTGATGCGTGTATTTGGCAAGGCTGGGAAGCACTTTATAATGATAGCCACTCGTTTGGTGATGCACGCGGGCACGCTGCCGCCCGAACAGCACCGCCGCATTCGCCCCCCAGTTCAAGTTGAACGTTGCGTCGGCGGCTGTGCCAGCCAGCGGCATGGACCCATCCCAGGAAATCGATGGACCGACGGCATGTGTGCTGCGCTGAGCGTGGAAAATTGCCGTATAATTTGCGTGGCTAGGATGAGGAATTCTATATTTTCCTGGCGACGTCACGAAATTGAAATTGTAGACCGGCCGCGCGTGAAGTGTGACTTCGGAACCGGAGGAGAATTGCGCAAACCTTATGCCGGCGCTGACTGTCGAACTTCCATGAGTGCCGAACATGCCGAGGCCGACATCCTTGCCGGCCTGAAAATCGAGAACCAGATGTGACTCCGAGAGTCTCGTCTGAGCGTCGCCGTAAGCAAAATTCGCGGGCACGAGATTTTTCGTAATATATACGGCACCGACATAGACTGGCCCCAACCCTCCTACCGGTGTTTCATGATGCGAATGTCTGGTGGTGCTTGATCGTCCATAACGGATTGTTGCGGAAAAGACCCAATCCGTGCCATCGGGCGCGAAACTGATCTTGCCCTCCTCGCCTAGGCTATAGGGCGAGGGCCGCTGGGCATCTAGCATGGGGTCCAGATCGGCTTGCGGGGTTAAACTGAAGAACGCCGGCGTGAATTGCTCAGGTCCGCCGCTCAAACGTTCAAACTGCCCGCCAAGCTCGATCCAGAGCGGCGGACGGTCTGTGTCGCTATCTGCCGCGTCTGCGCCAAAAGCGGACGCGAGCAACGCCAGCGCCGATGCCGTCGTCAGAAGCTGTTTCTGAAGTCCGCTCCGCTGTGCCTTCGTCAATTCGCTCATCGGTTCCCCCTTACCAATTCTTCGTCACGCGAACGCCGATCAGTTTGGGATCGGTCAGGAACACGTTGGTTGTTAATCCAGAATCGTCGCTGTTCAGGAAGTCGCCGGTGATCGCCGTGGTATCGAAGACGTTCTTGTCATAGAACATCACCTGCCAGCCATTCTGATTGGTAAAGATCAGCGTGAGATTGACATTCGTATAGCCGCGCAACCGGTCATAGGGATCATCGTTGAAGACTCGCGCCCAGGAATAATCCTGCCAGTAATAGTCGCCGCGCAGTGTCCCCGCCCAATCGATCGAAAGTGGCAACGTATATTGCGCGCCGAACGACACGGTAAGCGGCGGCGCGTTGGGCAATTTGTTGCCGCCCAGATTCTTCGAGAACCCCGCACCATCGTTGGGGGCCGTCGAAGAATCGAAGCCTGGATAATTCACCAAAAGGCAATCGGGTCCAAGGCCTCCGGTGCACAAATTATGCGGTGGGTATCCATCGGCATCGACCGTTGGATTGGCCACATAAGGAAGCTGGGTGAACGGATCGTCGTGCAGGAGATAGGCAAAGCCACAATAGCTGAGGGCATTGCCTCCAATTGAGGGAGCGCCACCATTGATCCACTTCGCAACATAGTCCGGGAATATGCAGTTCGAGGCTTCGTTGACGAATGGCTTGACGACGAACCATCCCGCATGCCCTGCCGTGCGGTCCATGAGATCGACCGCAGATTGGCCATTGTCGATTCTGGTTCCTTCATAGCCACCCGCGAAGGAGAATCTCAGGCCCGGCATAGGTTCCCATGTCGTTTCGAGTTCGGCACCTCGCACTGTCGCGTTGAAGTTCAGATTGATCGCCGTGCGATCCACGATCTCCGAAATCTGATAGGCCCTGTAATTGTAGAAGAAGACATCGCCATTCAGCGTGAGCGCTCCATCCAGCAGCGTGTTTTTACTGCCAAGCTCGAATGCATCGATGAATTCCGGCTTGAATGTCAACGGATGCGTCGGATTTACCGGAAAGGCGTTATTTCCCGAGACGCTAATATTGGAAGAGAAAATCGCACCCGGCGGGTTGGCGCCGCCTGCTTTGTAGCCGTGCGCGTAGGAGCCATAGATCAACGTCTGATCGGTGAAATCGAGCTTCGGCGTCCAATTGATGACGGCGCGGCCTGTGAGCTGATTCCATTGCTGGTCGACAACACCGGCCACCGGATAACCCCAGCCATCTTCCACCAGCCAGCTCGGGATATCGAGGAAGTGTTTCTGGTCGTCGGTCCAGCGCAGACCACCGGTAAGTTTTAGATCATTCAAAATGCTGTAATTCGCTTCACCGAAAATCGCGTAGGAATTCAACGTATAAGGGTTCTTGCTCAGAAAATAATTGTGTCCATTGTCGTTGAGACTGGAGATCGGATTGGGATCTACGTAGCCGCCGGAGATACTAACTGATTTGGTGGGGTCGTTGAATTGAAAGCCATGAGAAAGAGGAATGTTCGTATTGGAATTGAATTCACCAGGCACAAAACCGCCGTCGATCAAAGTAAATACATTTCCGAAGACATAATATTTCTCAACCGTCTCATAGTGCAGATAGTTGGCGCCGGCGCTGAAATTGAGTGGGCCGGAGAAGTTCGACACGAGACGGAACTCTTGGCTAAGCTGCCAGGCGCGCTCGGTGGAAAGGTCCTCAAGAATAAGTCGGTCCGAACAACCAACCTGCGGGTCGCACATTATTCCGGCAGTTGTTGGAATGCCGTTCGTACCCGCAGCTGGATCCGGTAACACACCGTTACTTTGCGGATTGATGCCGTCACCGCTGTACTCAAACAACCCGGGCGCGGCACCGAACCGGTTGTAATCTTCCGCCGAAAAAAGAAAATCATTGTTGAATCCGGTTTGCGACGTGAATGTCAGGGCAGGTGTCACTATATAGTCAGCATTGAATTCGACTGTATCGTTATTTGCCCGATAGATAGGGTTAAGCCCAGAGTCGATCACCCGCAAATTATGCGATTGCGTTTCGCTGGCGTAGGGATTGATGGCATTACCGAGGCCCTCGTCCTGAAGTCCCAGGATATAGGGAAGGGCGTAACCAAGCGGCGCCTGGAACGCATCTGGCGAATAGAGCGAACCCGGTTTGCAGCCTTGAGTGAAATAATCACCAGGTATCGCGTAACCCACACCCACCGGCTTCGGAATGCCGTCTATTGAGCCCGGCCCGAAATCCGTGGTGCAAAGCTGCTTGCCGCTGCGCAGGCGGTCATCGTCCTCCGAGAAATGTTCCCACACTAGATATGTTTGAAGGCCCTCGATCGGTTTTAACCCCACCGTGACGCGACCTGACCAAAGGTCTCGCCCGTCGATGCGATCATCCGTCGTCTCGTTGAAGGAATATCCCTGGCGCTTGGTCCATTCGCCCGCAACGCGAATGTCGAGGCGATCATCGATTATCGGAACATTGATCATGCCTTCGAGGCGGCGACTACCATAATTTCCAACGTCGGCGGACGCCATCGCTTCGAATTGATCCGTTGGCTTGGCCGAAACAAGATTGACAACACCCGCCGTTGCATTGCGCCCGTAAAGCGTGCCTTGCGGCCCGCGCAAAACTTCAACCTGAGAAACGTCGTAGAATTCCTGTTCGAAGAAATGATTACGGATGAAGGGCGTATCGTTGAATGCAACAGCGACGGCAGGATCGGTTGTCACCGAAATCGCCTGCGTACCGATGCCACGCAATTGGATGCTGTAGCCGGAGAAATTGGTCTTTGTGAAACTCATGTTCGGCACTTGCTTCACAAGATCGGGACCGCCCGCCGTTTGTGTGGCTGTCAATTGTTCCTGGCTCAGTGCAGTAATCGAAATGGGAATATTCTGCACGTCGCCGCCGATTTTCGACGACGTGACGGTCACGGTTTCAAGCGCCGCGCCCGATGTTGGCGCCGCCTGTGCAGCCATTTCGATATGTGTTCCGAGGGCGCTTTGCGCCGAACGGATGATGCCGATGGCGCCCGAAGGGTCGCGGCGCGTGACGAAGCCGGTGCCTTTCAGGAGCTGCGTCAGCGCGGCGTCTGCGGAGACATTCCCCTTAATTCCGTCCGTTTGCACGCCTTTGAGAGCCGAGCTTGCATAAACAAGCTGCGTTCCGGTTTGCGAGGCGTAAGCCTGGAGCGCGGATGTCAAATCCTCGCGCGGAATGTTGAACTCTTCGGCGAATGCGCCGCCGGTCATCAGTCCCGCTGCAACGATCAATGGCAGATTAAGGCGAAATTTCATATGTATCCCCACTGTAATGCGTCGAAAATCCGGTTCCTTAACGCGAGATCACGATCTCGCCGCTATGCGATTCCACATGCAAGCCGAGCACGCCCTGCGCCACGCGCGCGAACACCGCCACATTGTCCGCCTGAAAATTGCCGCCGACGCCCATGCTGCGCGCATCATCGCCCATCACGACAAGCTTGCGTTTGTTGTAGCGATTGAATTCCTCGGCCACCTGCGCGAGCGGTGTGTTGTTGAAGATCAGCAAATCGCGCCGCCAACTCAGCGCGCTCACCATCATTGCCTGCGGCTGTCTGGACAGCGAAACGCCGTGCTCCGTCGCAACGGCGACATCCCCCGGCCGCAACAAAACCGGACGCGCCGTGGCTGAATCGTTCAGCGGTTCGAGCCGCGCACTGCCCTCAACCAGCGAAACCTGCACGCGATTGATATCGTCCCGCACGACGAATTTCGTGCCGAGATCGACGATTCGTTGGCCACCCGCCACGACCACAAACTGCCGCGACGGATTGTGCCTGATCTGGAAATAGGCCTCGCCTTTTTCCAGCGAAACATTCTGCTGCCGCGCATCGCCGCTCACGCGCAATGCGGTATCGGTGTTGAGTTCAATCTTCGAACCATCCGCGAGCGCCACGATCCTGTGGCCGCCGATGCCCGTTTGGTACGTCACCGCATTAACGCGCGGCAGGAAATATCGCGCGCCAGCCAGCGCGCCGCCGAACAATGCAAGCACGGCTACCGTGCGCGCGAGGCGCGGAAAGAGACGGCGGCCACGCGCCGGCAATCCATTCGCAGAAACCTGTTTGGGCAAAGCGTTCAGCCGGTCGGCGCGCGACCACGCTGTTTCAAGCCGCCAATAGGCCATCAGATGCGCGCTCGATTCCGCAAGCCACGCATCCAGCGCAAGCCGATCGGCCTCGCGCCAGCCCGCGCCATCGCGGCGGCGGATGAGCCAGTCCGCTGCACGCGCCTCGATGTCGGCCGGCGCCGCGGTTTCACACTCGCGCATTGGATCCATCACGAGTTGCTCCGCAGTTCGGTGGTTTCCCGATAAAGAATGTTGGCGAGCGCACGCACGCCCTCCGTCAGATGTTTCTCGACAGTCTTGTCCGCGATGCCCAGACGCATCCCGATTTCGCGCGTCGACAGACATTCTATTTTCCGCATGATCACCGCCTGGCGCAGACGCGGCGGAAGCCGGTCCAGCGCAATCTGCAGCCGGCGCAATTCCTCGCGCGCGATCACCGTACGGTCCGGCGCCGGTTCATCGATGGCGAAATTCAGCGCCTCGATGCTTTCAATCGCCTCGATGGAAACGATCTGCTGACGCCGCGCGCGGTCCACCAGCAAATCGCGCGCAATCTTGAACAGCAGCGGCTTGGTCGGTTTGGGAATCTGCCGCCGCGCGGCCTGATAAAGCCGCATGTAAACGTCCTGCCGGATATCCTCGACGTCAGCGGCGCCGGCGATGCTGCGCCGCAGGAATTGCAGCAGCATCGCTTCCAGCGGCAGCACCTCGTCCACGAACCACAGCTTCAGCTCGGCCGCGTTCGCGCCTTCGCCCGCCGTGCGCAGCGCCGCGTCTCCGTCGATGTCCGGCCTGTCCGCCATCCCCTGCCGCTTCCTGCCCGTCGGGAAACAAGTGCGGGCATTCTGGGGGATAAACCGAACGAGCGGACAAAAACCCTCCAAAAAGGTTTTTGTCCGCGTGGCGGGAAATTTTGTTGCGAGTTAAGTGAGCGGATTGTTCGGAAGGCGCCCGACAGCGGCGGCCAAACCCAAGTGGGATGGACACATACCTCAGCTACCCGCCAATTCCTACGCTGATCGTTGCGAACGGACCGTAGAAGCCGACATTTGTTTTCTTTGCCGTATCGATGCCGCCATCCATCGCGCCGAAGAAGAAATCCGCGCGATAGCCGAGACTGAACTGGATGTCGGAGAATTTCAGCGTTGTGCCGACAAAGCCACCGATATTAGGGATCGTAACAGTTCGCGACCGGTCCTGATCGGGGGGCACATGCGTGTACTGACTGATGTGCCTGTGTTGATATTTAAACCGTCCACCGGTCTTTGAAAAGAAATAACCGGTCGTCTGATGATGGGTTTGGGTGTGCTGCCGTCCGAACAGAACCGCTCCGGCGATACCCCAATCCGCCGTAAGCGTCATATCTGTGCCGCTCCCGGCCACCGGCAAAGAAGCATTCCAGGAGACGGACGGCCCAATTGCGTGCGCGTTGCGCCTTGTATGCAGGGCCGCCGCGTTTGTTTGGCGGGCGAGGTCATATGTTCTGTAACCGAACACGCGTGTAACATAAGCCGTGCCACTGAAAACGTGTTCAATCCTCGTACCCGAATGAGCCTGGCCAAATTTGTATTCCGGCCGCGCATGAAGTGAGACATCGGATCGGGATACGAATTGTGCAAACCGCACGCCAGCGCTAACCACCGATGTTCCACCCGCCCCGAACAGACCGAGGCCCACGTCCCTCCCCGCCCGAAAATCGAGTATGGCGTGCGACTCTTTGAGGTCCGTCTGGCCGTCGCCGAATTGTTGCTTCGCAGGCGGTGGCGGAATCTGAGACCCCTGATATTTGTGGATTTCGCGCGGATAAGGCGTCTGGTGATGCGTATGTCTGGCGCTATCGGCCCTGCCGTAGATGACCGAGGCCGACAAAACCCAACGCGAATCGTGAGGCGTGAAGGTGATCTTCCCCTCGCCGCCGATACTGAACGGCGGAGCGTTTTGCGCCTTAATCATAGGCCCAAGATCGGCAGCCGGAACCTTGCTGAAGAATGCCGGGGTCAATATTTCGTTCGCATCGTCCATCCGATCGGCTTGCCCACCCAATTCGATCCATAGGGTCGGCGGATCGTCGGTCGATGCTGCCAACGTAGCGCCTTGGCTTATGGCGAGATAACCCAGCAGCGCAAACATGGAGACGTTAGTCAGAAGACCGCGGCGGAAATTATCGTGTTGCTTTTTTGTGTTCAAATGTTCGCTCATCGGTTTCCCCTTACCAATTCTTCGTAACGCGGATGCCGATCAGCTTGGGATCGGTCAGGAAGACATTGGTCGTCAACCCGCTGTCATCGCTGTTCAGGAAGGCGCCGGTGATCGCCGTCGTATTGAAGACGTTCTTGTCATAGAGCATCACCTGCCAGCCGGTCTGACTGGTAAGAATGAGCGTCAGGTTGACAGTGTCGTAGCCGCGCAAACGGTCATAAGAGAGATCGTTGAACACGCGCCACCATGAAGCGTCTTGCCAGTAAAAATCGCTTCTCAGCGTGCCCGCCCAATCCGTCGTCAACGGAACGGTGTATTGGGCACCGACTGACACCGTGTAGGGTGGCGCATTGGGAAGTTTGTTGCCGCTGAGATTCTTCGAGATTCCCGCCCCGTCGTTCGGCGCTGTTGTCGGATCGAACCCCACATATCCTATTATCGGGTTGCTCTCGCTGTCTTCTATCACGTGCTCGAAGGTGCAGCTCTGCGTAGGATTGGGAACATAGGGGCACTGCGTGAGCGGATCGAGATGCAGATCATAGGCAATTGCGCAATAGCTCGTAATATTGGCACCTATAGCATAAGAACCGCTTGTGATAAATTGCGCAACTTGCGTTGGAAAGATGCAATTCGAGGCTTCGTTGACGAATGGCCTGACGACGAACCAATTGGGATTGCCCGCCGTGCGATCCATCAGATCGACAGCCTGATCGCCTTTGGCGAGCGCGGTATCTTCCCAACCGCCCGCAAAATTGAATCGCAGGCCCGGTAAAGGCTCCCAAGTCGCTTCGAGTTCCGCGCCCTTGGCATGGGCATCGAAGTTCAGGTTGATCGCGGTGCGATCGACGATCTCGGAAACCTGATAGTTCTCGTAATTGTAGTAGAAGAAGTCGCCATTCAGCGTGAGCGCGCCGTCCAGCAGCGTGTTCTTCGTACCCAGTTCGAATGCGTCCACGAATTCCGGTTTGAACGTCAGCGGATGCGTGGGCTGCACGTCAACGGCAGATGAGGATCCTCCACCGACATCAGAGCGAAATGATGAAGGGAAGATCGCACCAGGCGGGTTGGCGCCGCCCGCTTTATAGCCATGGGCATAAGACCCATAGACGAGGGTCTGGTCCGTAAAATCGAGTTTCGGCGTCCAATTGGCGACAGCACGACCCGTGAACTGGTCCCATTGCTGATTGACCACGCCGAAAACGGGATACCCCCAGCCGCTGTCCACCAACCAGCTTGGAATGTCGCTGAAATGTTTTCGGTCTTCGGTCCACCGCAAACCTGCGGTCAGTTTCAAATCGCTGAACAAATTGTAGTTGCCTTCGCCGAACGCGGCGTAGGAACTCAGCAGATAGGGGTTTTTGCTCACGAAGTAGTTGTGGCCATTGCCGTCGAGGTGGGAAATCGGGTTCGGATCGACGTACCCACTGGCAAGGAAGGCGAATGTGTTTGGATTGTTGAACTGAAAGCCGTTCGGAAGGGGAGTATTGGTGTTGGAGTCATATTCGCCCGGCTCAAACCCGCCGTCGATTTGCGTAAATACGTTACCGAAAACGTAGTAATTTTCTTCGGTCTCGTAGTGTAGATAGTTGCCGCCGGCACTGAAATTGAACGGCCCGGAGAAATTCGACGTAACGCGAAATTCCTGGCTCAATTGCCATGCATGTTCTTGCGAAAGATCTTCGAGGATCAGCCGGTCAGAACAGCCCAATTGCGGGTCACAAGGCGTGCCGATGAAAAGACCCGGCGCCGCGCCGAACCGGTTGTAGTCTTCCGTCGAAAAAAGAAAATCATGACCGAACCCGGTTTGCGAGGTGAAAGTCAGGCTTGGTGATATTGTATAATCCGCATTTAGTTCGACGACATCATTCTTTGCACTGTAAGACGGATTAAGTCCGGAATCGACAACGCGCAAATTGTGCGATTGGGTCTGACTGGCATAGGGATCTATGGGATTGCCCCTTCCTTCAAAGGTCAACCCCGTGATATACGGCAGCGAAAGACCGTTTGGGACTTCGAACGAATCTGGCGAATAGAGCGATGCTGGTTTGCAGCCTTGGTCGAAATAGTTACCGGCTTCGCCAAATGAGATGCCGTCGGTAAAACCTATCGGCTTGGGATAGCCGTTGACGGATCCGATACCGGGATCGGTCATGCAAAGCTGCTTGGAGCTTCTGATGCGATCGTCGTCTTCGGAGAAACGCTCCCAAACGAAATACATCTGGAGACGTTCGATGGGTTTTAGCCCAATTGTTACACGCCCTGACCATAGATCGCGCCCGTCAATGCGCTCGTCATTCTCCTGATTGGTCGAATAACCCTGCCGCTTCGTCCATTCACCCGCGACACGAATATCCACCCGGTCATCGATAACAGGAATGTTGACCATCGCTTCGAGACGGCGATTCTGGTAATTGCCGATGTCGGCGGATGCCATGGCTTCAAACTGATCGCTCGGTTTGGCGGAAACGAGATTGACAACGCCCGCCGTCGCGTTGCGGCCATAGAGCGTGCCCTGCGGTCCGCGCGCGACTTCCACGGATGCAACGTCGAAAAATTCCTGCTCGAAGAAATGATTGCGGATGAAAGGAATGTCGTTGAACGCGACAGCAACCGCCGGATCGGTCGTCACCGAAATCGCCTGCGTGCCGATGCCACGAATCTGGATGGAATAGCCGGAGAAATTGGTTTTCGTGAACGTCATGTTCGGAACCTGCTTAATCAGGTCCGGTCCGCCTGCCGTTTGCGTCGCGGTCAACTGCTCCTGGCTGAGCGCGGTAATCGCAATCGGAATGTTCTGCACGTCGCCGCCAATTTTCGACGACGTGACTGTCACGGTTTCCAGTGCTGCGCCGGGGGCAGAAGGCGCCGTCGCTGCGGCTACATGCTCCGGCAATACGTCGTTCGCTGACGTCTTCCCCGGAACAATCATCACTGCCCCCGAAGGCCGGCGCAGCACGTCGAAACCCGTGCCGGTCAGGATGTGCGCAAGCGCCACCTCCGCTGAATAATTACCATGCACGCCGCTGGTGCGCGCGCCGCGCACGGCATCGCCCGCGACGATTAACGCCACGCCGGTCTGCTTTGTATAGCTGTCCAGCGCGGATGTGAGATCGCCCGATGGAATATTGAATTTCTCCGCATGCGCGGCGGCGCCGAAGAGGAGTGCGCATGCAATTCCCCGTGAAATCGTTCCGAATAATGATAATCTTGCCATTTACGTCCCCTCCGGCGGCCCGAGCCGCGAATTTCTTTAGCGCGAGATCACGACCTCGTCACCGCGATTTTCCACATGCAGTTTGAAATAGGCTTGCGCCGCGTCCGTGAATGCCGCCACGTCCTTCGCGGGAAACGTGCCGTAGATCGTCAGCCGCGCGACATGACTGTCCGCAATCACGATCTTCGTGCTGTTGTAGCGGTTGAATTCCTCGGCGGCGGCTTCCAGCGTCATATATTTGAAAGATAGCATGCCGTGCCGCCACGCCAACTTGTCCCCCAGATCGGGGATGGGCGTTCGCGACACAGACAGAGAATTTGGCGTCGCAATCGCGACATCGCCCGGTTTCAGAATTGCGTCGCGCGCATGATCCGATTCAATTCTGGCGCTGCCTTCGATCAACATGACCTGCACGCGATCCGGGTCGTCGCGCACCGAGAATTTGGTGCCGAGATCGATCACGCGATGTCCGCCCACGGACAGCGCAAACGGCCGCGCTGCATCGTGCCTGATCTGGAAATAGGCCTCGCCCTTTTCCAGCGTCGCTTCGCGCCCGCGTGCATTCTCCGCCACGCGCAAAATTGTATCGGTGTTCAGCTCGATGCTCGAACCATCGGCCAGCGCCACCGCGAGATGGCCGCCGACGGGCGTCGCATAAACCTTCGCTGCGGGCACCCGCATAAACATCACGCCGGCAACCGCAAGAACGATTGCCGCCGCCCCGCCACTCACAAAGCCCGCAACGCGCAAAAAATTCTGCCGCTTCGACGCAGGCTCAACTTCACGCTCCGGCGCGCGCAACACAGTCAAACGCTGCGCCTGCCCCCACGCCGCATCCAGGCGCCAATAGGCCAACAAATTTGCGGGCGATTGCGCCAGCCACGCATCCAGCGCTACCTGATCTTCCTCCGACCAGTTCTTCGCCATGCGCCGCGCCACAAGCCACTCGCCCGCCTTCGCGCGCACAACCAGCGCGTCCGCCGTCTGCTCTTCGGGTTCGAGATCGCTCATGGCTTTGCCCGCTTTGCCGGAGGTTCGCCGTAGAGAAGGTCGGCCAGCGTCTCCACGCCTTCCTTCAGATGCCCGCTCACGGTCTTGTCCGAAATCTTCATGCGCAGCGCGATCTCGCCCTGCGAAAGTCCTTCGATATGATGAAGTACGAATGCCTCGCGCGCCCGCGGCGGCAACTGTTCCAGTGCGGCCTGCACACGGCGCAATTCATCGCGCGCCGTAGCTTGCGCATCGGGGCCAGGCGCTTCGGCCGCCACGCCCAGCGCATCGAGATCGTCCACCACTTCCAGCGGAACAACCTTGTCGCTGCGCACGCGGTCCACGATCAGATTGCGCGCGGTCGTGAACAGAAACGGCCGCGTCGCTTTCGGCAATTGCTTGCGCGCGGATTGATAAACGCGGACATAAACATCCTGCAGCAGATCGGCCACATCGGCGCGATTGCGCCAATTGTTCCGCAGGAATTGCGTCAACGCGGCTTCCAAAGGCAACACCTCGCGTAAAAACCACGCATGCAAATCCGCCTGACGATCGGTCATCGCCTGACCGTTCGCCTTTTTTCGATCGGTATCCGACGCGTCTGTCATCCCCGGCCAGCCGTCCGCTTTCGAGGCCTAGCTTGAGCCTGCATTGGTAAGGACGGAAGGCCCGCGCAAAATCCTTGGCCGCGCGGTTAATATTTTTTGCGACAGATAATTGCGTTTTAATCCGCGAGCGCGATATCGGGCATGAGCGCAGCTGGCGGCGGGGCATTCCAGCCCTCATCCGTGCGCTCGACCCAATGAATATGGGAAGATGTCTGCGCGTCGGGCCGGTCGCCCCCTGTCAGATTGATGACGATTGTGGCGCCGCGATCCACCACGCCCGCCGCAACCGATTTGATCAGCCCGGCAATCGCCGCGGAGGCGGAGAAGCACGGTGAAACGCCTTCAAGTTCCTCCACGCTTCTGCGCGCGGCGCGGATTTCGGCTTCGCTCACGGCAGTGAGATCGCCGCGGCTTTCCAGCACGATGCGGCGAATGCGCGGATAGGCGCGCGTGGGATCGCCGCGCAGGATCGCATCCGCAATGCCCGTGGGCCGCGCCACGACATGCTTCGGCTGAATGGTTTCGCTGCCTTCCGAGAACGCATGCACCATCGGCGCGCAGCTTTCCTGCTGCACGCAGAGCAGTCGCGGCAATTGCGTTATGTGTTTTATTGCATGCAATTCCCGCGCGCCTTTATAGGCGCCGTAAACGCCCATCGCGCTCGACACGGCCTGCACATACCAGTCGATGGGTTGCGCCAGCTGATCGCAGGCCTCCAGAAACGCAAGCTTCAATCCTTCGCGCCGCCCCGGATTGAAGAAGCCGCTTTCCGAAGTGAGGCCGTGCTTGCGCGCGTACACATCCGCGTAGCGCGCGGCTTCGACGAATGTGGCGTCGCGCATGCCGATATGCGTCACCTGATGATGATCGGCGTGTTGCACGCGCGGTACAAAACGCTCCGCCGTGAACAAAAACAGATGCATGTCGGGATGCGCGCGCATGCCATAGGCGAACGACGTGGAGCTATTGCCCGTGGACGATGCCGTAAAACTGCGCACGCCGCGTTCGCGCAAATACGCCAGCGCAATCGCCGCCATGCGATCCTTGGTGGTGCGTGTGGGCAGCGCGGTTTCGTTTTTGAGATAAAGCGAATTCATGCCGAGTTCGCGGCCAAGGCGCGTGGCATGGACCAGCGGCGTGTAGGCTGCATCCGGCAAACGATCCTGCAATTTCTGCACGGGCAAAAGATCAATGAACCGCACGAACGGCTTTTTTGAATCGCGCAGCGCGACGTTCTTCAGATCATATTCGATATCTACCATCCCGCCGCAATGATCGCATAAGGGATGAAAGCCGGACGGAAACTCCGCGCCGCAATCAAGACAATAATGCCGCACACCCTGCCCCCGAAACTGAATCGCCGCACATGACAAGATCACACACTTTTTTGGCGATAAGCGCGCTCCACAACACGCCCTTGCTGCCGCCGCCATTGGCAATGGTGACGTTTTGCCAGCCTTTCGCGCGCGCGACAATCGGCTGGTTCGCAGCCGGCACCGGCCGCAACGCCGCAACATGATCGAGAAATTCCGCGCGTTCAACGGCAGGAAAAAGTCGCGCCGCTTCACTCAGGAGAAATTTCCTGCAGGCGGGCGACGGTGCGGTATCGAAACCGTTTTTCTCCATCGTGCCGCCGATCCAAAGCTGATCGCCGCGGCGGCGATAAAGCGCGGCTGAATTCCAGATGAGGTCGTGTTTCGGCGCGCCTTCGGGCAAGCGCATCAGCAACAATTCGCCCTTCACAGGTTCCACATCCACGTCAATTCCAAGCCATGCGTTCACATCCGCAACCCATGGCCCCGTCGCGAACACCACTTCATCACAGGGCACGATACCATCGCGCGTCCGAATGCCCGTCACGCGCGCTCCAGATGTAACAATCCCAATCGCTTCATCGAGCAGGATTTTGACACCGAGCCGCAACGCACGCTCAGCGATGGCTCGCGTGTAGTCACCACTGTCCACGCTGAGATTGCCCCTTGTGAGCACACCGAAACGAAATTCCGTTGCGAGGCCCTGCTCCAAGCGGAATAACTCATCACCTTCGAGCCAGCGCGATGAAAAACCTTCCGTGCTCTCGAACATCGTAGCGATGTCTTCAAGCTCTTGCCGCTCGCTTTCTTCGTATCCAAGATGAATGCGTTCGGCGGGCGCGGATGTGAAACCCAATTCCGCCATCAAATCGCGATGAAGCGCGAAGGCCTCCAGCGCATCGCCGCGCAACGCAGCCGGCGTACCGAACAACGGGTTGAGATTTCCCGCATTGTTGCCGGAGGCATGCGCGGCAATTTCGTCGC
>DATCEI010000123.1:0-4803 GCA_036510185.1 Rhizomicrobium sp.
CCCGATGAAATATCTCGTCGTGCCGCGTTTGATCGCGGCGGTAATCTCGATGCCGATATTGGTCGCGATTGCCGATTCCATCGGCGTCTTCGGCGGTTACACGGTGGCAACCGCGAGCCTGAATTTCAGCGGCCCCGTCTACATGAAGAACACAATGGAATTCGTCACCCAGCAGGACATCACGTCCGGCCTGATCAAAGCAGCGGTATTCGGTTTCATCATCGCGCTGATGGGTTGTTATAACGGCTTCAATTCCAAGGGCGGCGCGCAGGGCGTGGGTGCGGCTACGACCAACGCAGTGGTGTCGGCGTCGATCCTGATTCTCGCGTCGAATTACATTCTCACCTCCGTCATTTTCGCGAAGTGACCATGGCGAACGAAACTCCAAAGGTCGAATTGCGCGGCGTAAAGAAACGCTTCGGGAACAAGGTCGTGCTGGACGGCGTCGATCTGAAAATCGATGCGGGCCAGTCGCTTGTCGTGATCGGCGGTTCGGGCACCGGCAAATCGGTGATGATCAAATGCGTACTGGGAATCCTGCGTCCCGATTCAGGCCAGATTTTCGTGGACGGCGAAGAAGTGACGAAGCTTCGCGGCCGCGCGCGTGATGCTTACTTAAAGAAATTCGGAATGCTGTTTCAGGGTGCGGCTTTGTTCGACAGTCTGCCGGTTTGGGAAAATGTCGCGTTCGGTTTGATTCAGGGCCGCGGCATGGATCGCAAACGCGCGAAAGATGTCGCCGTCGAGAAACTCGCGAAAGTGGGATTGCCCGCCGATGTGGCGTTGCTTTCGCCATCCGAACTTTCCGGTGGCATGCAAAAGCGCGTGGGTCTTGCGCGCGCAATCGCATCCGATCCGCAAATCATTTTCTTCGACGAACCGACAACCGGCCTCGATCCGATCATGGCCGATGTCATCAACGATTTGATTGTTTCGACGGTCGAAGACATGGGCGTCACGACGCTTTCGATCACACATGACATGGCGAGCGCGCGCAAAATCGCCGACAAGATCGCCATGCTCTACAAGGGCAAAATCATCTGGGATGGTCCGACCGAGCAGATTGATTCCAGCGGCAATGCGTTCGTCGATCAGTTCATCAATGGCCGCGCCGATGGCCCGATCAAGATGGAGGTGCGGGCCTGAATGGCGCGAACCCAAGCTTCCTTCGCATGCCAGTCCTGCGGCGCTGTGCACGCCAAATGGTCCGGCCGCTGCGATGCCTGCGGAGGCTGGAACACGATTGTCGAAGAAGGTGTGGCGCCACCCATCGGGGTGAGCTTGCGGCGCGCGGGACGCGGACGGCCCTTAGCACTTGAAGATCTGAAAACCGAAGAAGATGCACCACCGCGCCGCGAAACCGGCGTTGCGGAATTCGATCGCGTTTGCGGCGGTGGATTGGTGCCGGGTTCGGCATTGCTGATCGGCGGCGATCCCGGTGTCGGAAAATCGACACTGATTTTGCAGGCGCTGGCGTCTTACGCACAGCGCGGAGGCTCGGCGATCTATATTTCCGGCGAAGAGGCGATGGCGCAGGTGCGTTTGCGCGCGGCGCGCATGGGGCTTTCCGATAGTCCTGTGCAATTGGGTTCTGCGACGTGTGTGGAAGATATTCTGGCGACACTGGAATCCGGTCCGGTGCCGGGTGTCATCGCCATCGATTCCATCCAAACAATCTGGACATCGGCGATGGAAGCCGCCCCCGGCACGATCGCTCAGGTGCGCACCGCGTCGTTCGATCTTGTGCGTTACGCGAAAGCATCGGGCGCTGCGTTGTTGCTGGTTGGCCACGTGACGAAGGATGGCCAGATCGCGGGGCCGAAAGCAGTTGAGCATCTTGTCGATGCTGTACTTTATTTCGAAGGCGAACGCGGCCATCATTTCCGCATTCTGCGTTCGGCAAAAAACCGTTTCGGCGCGACCGACGAAATCGGCGTCTTTGAAATGTCGGGCAAAGGCCTCGCCGAAGTCGCCAATCCGTCGGCGCTGTTTCTGGGCGACCGCACCAGCCGCGCGCCGGGTGCGGCGGTCTTCGCAGGCCTGGAAGGCACGCGCCCCGTTCTGGTGGAGGTTCAGGCGCTCGTCGCCCCCGCAGGCTACGGCACGCCGCGCCGCGCCGTGGTCGGCTGGGATTCAGGCCGCCTCGCCATGATCCTGGCGGTGCTGGACGCCCGCGCCGGCCTTGGAATTTCGGGCCACGATGTCTATCTCAACGTCGCAGGCGGACTGAAAATCGGCGAACCGGCGGCCGATCTGGCGGCAGCTGCGGCTCTTATTTCGTCCCATGCAGGCGAGGCCTTGCCCAATGATTGCGTGTTTTTCGGCGAAATCAGCCTTTCGGGCGCCATCAGGCCCGGTCCGCAGGCCGAACTTCGGCTGAAAGAGGCCGTAAAGCTCGGCTTCAAGCAGGCGATGATCCCGGCGGGCACCAAGACGGACGGTTTCGGGCTGGAGTTGCACCGGATCGAAACGGTGGATGAATTGATGAGTTTCGGCGGCAATTCCATCCGCGCCCGCCGAAAGGCGCGGTCCGGCGTGGTAGAATAGAGAATCATGAGCGATCTGAGTTTCTCGTTCGTGGATTTGGCGGTCGCCGCGATCATTGTCGTGTCGGCGGGCTATGCGATGTATCGCGGCTTCGTGAAGGAGACGCTATCGGTCTTCGCGTGGGCCGCAGCCGCATTCGCCACGCTCTATTTCGGGCCTGCCGTTGCGTTCTATCTGCACGGTCATATCAAGCCCGCATGGCTCGGCAGCCTGACGGGTTATGCAGGCGTGTTTCTCGTCGTGCTGCTGCCGCTGTCCTATATCAGCTACCGCTTTGCCGACAGCGTGAAGAATTCGCCGGTCGGTACGCTCGATCGCGCGCTGGGTGCAGCGTTCGGCATCATTCGCGGCTTTGCGATCATCGGCTTTGCCTATTTTGTCTTCTCGTCTTTCGTGCCGGTGAAGGATCAACCGGACTGGATGGCGCAAGCCAAGACGCTGCCGCTAATCCAGAGTTCCAGCGAAGTGCTGCTGTCGCTGGTGCCCGACCGTGACAAAACGGCAGCGGCCGATGCGGCCGCGCAACCCGACGATGCCAATGCGGTTTCGCCCAAGCCACGGCCCACGCGGGAAGCCGACCGCAACACGCCCAAACGAATTCCCCACAAAACAACCTATGGCGTCGAAGATCGCCACGCGCTAGACAGGCTCATCGAGGCGACAGGAAGCGGCGACAATCCAAAGCCATGACCGAACCTCTCTCCACCAACCCGTTCGATGACGACAAGCTGCATGAAGAATGCGGCGTGTTCGGCACTTTTGGCCATGTCGATGCAGGCGCGCTGACTGTGCTCGGGCTGCACGCGCTTCAGCATCGCGGACAGGAAGCGGCAGGTATCGTCACCTATGATGGCACGCAATTCATTGCGGAACGTCACCCCGGACTGGTCGGAGATATTTTCGGCAAGAACAGCGATCACGCGGCCAAGCTGAAAGGGCCGAACGCGCTCGGCCATGTGCGCTATTCGACGACGGGCGGTTCGATTGTGCGCAATATCCAGCCGATGTTCGCCGATCTGGCGGGCGGCGGAATTGCGCTTGCGCATAACGGCAATCTCACCAATGCGCGCACGCTGCGCAGCGAACTGGTGCAAGATGGTGCGATCTTCCAATCGACGTCGGATACGGAAGTCATCATTCATCTGGTGGCGCGTAGCCATTACGGGCCGGTTGTGGATCGGCTCATCGACGCGCTGAAACAGGTCGAGGGCGCCTATTCGCTTGTGGCACTGACATCGAAGAAATTGATTGGCGTGCGCGACCCGTGGGGCGTGCGGCCGCTCGTAATCGGCAATCTCGATGGCGCGCCGATTATCGTGTCGGAGACCTGCGCGCTCGACATTATCGGCGCGGATTATGTGCGCGATGTGGAGCCCGGCGAAGTCGTGGTCATCACGAAAGACGGAATCACGTCCTATCATCCGTTCAAGCAGGAGCCGAGCCGCTTCTGCATTTTCGAATATGTCTATTTCGCGCGGCCCGATTCTATGGTCGAAGGCCGCAATGTTTATGAAGCGCGCAAGCGTATCGGCGAGGAATTGGCGCACGAAGCGCCTGTCGATGCCGACATGATTGTGCCGGTGCCGGATTCCGGCGTGCCGGCGGCGCTGGGCTTTGCGGCGGCATCGGGCATTCCGTTTGAACTCGGCATCATCCGCAATCACTATGTCGGGCGCACATTTATTGAACCATCGGATCGCATTCGCCATCTCGGCGTGCGGCTGAAACACAATCCCAATCGCGCCAAGCTGGAAGGCAAGCGCGTTGTGCTTGTGGACGATTCCATCGTGCGCGGCACGACCTCGAAAAAGATCGTGCAGATGGTGCGCGATGCGGGCGCATTGGAAGTTCATTTCCGCATCGCCAGTCCGCCGACGACGCATTCCTGTTTCTACGGCGTCGATACGCCGAACAAGGAAGACCTTCTCGCTCATCGCATGAATGTGGAGGAGATGCGGCGTTACATTCAGGCCGATTCTCTTGCCTTCGTTTCGATGGATGGTCTTTATCGCGCGATGGGCGAACCGGGCCGCAATCCTGCGCCGCAATTCTGCGATGCGTGTTTCTCCGGCGCGTACCCAATCGGCCTGACCGATCTGGATGGCGGGCGCAAGGACGGGCAGTTGTCGCTGCTCGCGGAAGTGGCGTGAAAGTTTTTTTCTGATGACAAAACCTCTTGAAGGCCGCGTGGCGCTTGTAACAGGCGCCTCGCGCGGGATCGGCCGTGCTGCGGCGAAAGCGATCGCGGCGGCTGGC
>DATCEI010000124.1:0-5037 GCA_036510185.1 Rhizomicrobium sp.
AGCGGGATGGGGGCCAAGCGAGCGAATATCGGTGAGGCCCAACTCGTCCTGCAAACGGTCGCGATAACGCAACGTCTCGCCGAACAATTTGCCGGTGTTGAGGAAAAGAATCGGCGTCGAGGGATCGACCTGCGCTACCAGATGCAACAGCACGGCGGATTCCGCGCCGAAGGATGACACCACGGCGGTCTTGCCGCGCGGCTCGGATTCCAGCGCCAGTTCTATGATGCCACGCGCATCGCGGCCCGCGGCGGCGGCCTGCAATTTGGCGAGCTTGGCAGCGATGATTGGATCGTGTGAGGCAGCGCCCGGACGATCAAAAGCGCGCGGGCTGATGCCACGGTTGCGGTCAATGACGGTGACGGTCGCGCTCATGACAGCCACTTCCGATCCGCGACCATGGCGCGTGTACGCTCCGAAACCTGTTCGGGAGGTAGGCCCTGCCCGCGCCAGCTTTCGCGCGCGGCACTGAGATCGTTCAGACGGCCATTCCATTCAGGGGCGAACTGCGCCTCCAGCCATTCACGCAAACGGCGCGCAAGGCCCGGCACGCGGCCGCCTGTGGAAGCCGTCAGCAAAAGATCGCCACGCCGGACAATGGCAGGCACATGGAAATCGCACAGCTCTGGCACGTCCTCGACATTCACGAGCATACCGGCCTTACGGGCGCGCGCGGCCAGCGCCGTGGCGGCATCGCGATCCAGCCCGGCGACGAACAGCACATGCAGCGGCGGCAGCTTGTCTGCAACGGTCACTGGCGTCACGCCAGCCTCTTCCAGCAGCGCACGGCGGCGCGCCAGCCCCTCGCCTTCACCGGCAAGGCCGACCTTCACAGAGGCTTGGTCGAGGATCAGAGGCATCATAGCGGCTCTCACTCCACCGGCTGCGGAGCGCACCCGTTGGTTCTACGCAGAGTTATGCATAGACCGGCTAAAATGCAAGGATGAGGTGGAGAATTCCACAATCCACACAGAACCGAGTGTTATTGGTAGGTTCGCAGCAATTCCGTGATGGAAACACCGATCCGGTCACCATGGATGACAATCTCGCCCCTTGCCACCGGCCGGTCATTGGCGAGGATCAGCACGGGGTCTTCCTGATGGGAATCCAGCTCGATCACGGCCCCGCGCCCCATGCGCAGCAATTGGTGCATCGGAATGACCGAGCGCCCCAGCACGACGGATATCTCGACCTTGACGCTTTCCAGATTGGAGGACATTGAGCTTCCCATGGAAGTTGATGCGGCAGAGTCTCACGCGATTATGGTTTCCGGCCCGTTAACGCCGGAGTGGCGCGTTAGGACAGGGCTGCTCGAATATCCCGAAGCCGTGGAGTTCATGGAGGCGCGCGCGGCTGCCATCGCGGCGCATGAGTCAGACGAGCTGGTCTGGCTGATCGAGCATCCGCCGATTTATACGGCAGGCACCAGCGCGAAGGATGCGGACCTCGTGGACGCGCGCTTTCCCGTGCATCGCACGGGGCGCGGCGGGCAATTCACCTATCACGGGCCGGGACAGCGCGTGGGTTACGTCATGCTCGATTTATCGAGACGAAAGAAGGACGTGCACGCCTTTGTTCACGATCTGGAAGAATGGCTGATCGCGACGTTGGCGCGGCTTGGTGTGAAAGGCGAGCGGCGAGAAGGCCGCGTCGGAATCTGGGTAGCGCGCGGGAGCCGCGAGGACAAGATCGCCGCCATCGGCGTGCGCGTGCGCCATTGGGTGACGTTCCATGGCGTCAGCCTGAACGTGAACCCTGACCTCTCGCATTTCTCCGGTATCGTGCCCTGCGGCATCCGCGAGCATGGCGTGACGAGCCTGGCCGATCTGGGCCCGCCTGCCACGATGGCCGACGTCGATGCAGCGCTGAAAGCTGCCTTCATCGATATTTTTGGTCCAGTACGCAGCACTTAATCCCCCATCCGTCATGGCCCGATTTAGTCGGGCCATCCATCGCCCGCGTGTCCACGCGGGCATATGACCCGTTTCACCTCGGTGGCCCGCACTCCGGCGGGCCATGACAATGAGGGTGTGATTCAGTTCTCTCTTAAACCGTTCTACAATGCGCCCGGCTAAGACTTGGGGAGGAGACCATGCCAAGAGTATCCGCTGCATTTTTTCTGGTTGCTGGGCTTCTGTTGCTGGGCGGAATGGTGCTCGGCGAATACATGGGCGCGCATGAGGACTTCACGCTTGCGCCGCTGCACGCGCATATCAACCTGCTGGGCTGGGTGACGCTGGCGCTTTACGGCACGTTTTACGCGCTGACGAAGGAAACCTATTCGCCGCGATTGGCGTGGCTCAATTTTATTCTGTCAGTCGGCGGGCTGCTTGCGATGATCCCGCTGCTCTATCTCGTGTTGACGGCGCCGAACGGCGGAAAAGTCTATGGCGCGCAACTCGGCATGGCGGGCGGCATCGCGATGCTGGGCCTGCTTGTGTTTCTGTTCTCGGCGTTCCGCGAACTGGTGCGCAAGCGCGCCTAGGCTAAACCGAAGGCCGCCGGTGGAAGCCTTTTTCTTCCGGTGGCTCGGCTTTGTGGAGTTCCACATTGGCGATGCGGGAGCCGGGCCGCCCCTTCATGCAGGCCGCCACGAATTTCTCGACGGCAGCGTTTTCGCCTGAGACGAGCGCTTCCACCGTTCCATCCGAACGATTGCGAATCCAGCCGTCGAGGCCAAGCTTGCGCGCCTCGTCGATAGCAAAATTGCGGAAACTCACGCCCTGCACGAACCCCTCGATGCGCAGGCGCAACGTGGTGATTTCGTCGCTCACGCGAATTCGATGATCACGTCGTCGAGCGCGAGGCTGTCGCCCTTGGCGGCGTTGATCTTTTTGACCTTGGCGTCGCGTTCACAGGTAAGCACGTTTTCCATCTTCATGGCTTCGACGACGGCAAGTGTTTCGCCCGCCTTCACGTCCTGACCCTCGTGGACATTGACGGAAACGACCAGTCCCGGCATCGGGCACAACAAGAATTTCGATGTATCTGGAGCGGCCTTTTTCGGCATCAGCGCGGCAAGAGCCGCAGCGCGCGGACGACGCACGGTCGCCTTGACCATCGTGCCGCCGTGGTTGAGACGGTAAGAGCCTTGCTGACGCGCGATCTGGATCGCGGATTTTCCCGTCGCATCTTTTACATGCATTACAGGCGCGCCGAGCTTCCACTGGATTTCGGCTTCATAGGGCTTGCCTTCGATGCGCGCGTGAAGCTGTCCGTTTTCCAGTTGCGCACCTTCGATCATCGTTTCCGCATTCAGCGTGACGATGAATTCGCCGCCGGTGATTTTATGCGCGCCGTTGAGCGTGCCGGAGATCGCGCTGGCGCGCGCTTCACGCATCAACTCCGCCGCGACAACCGCTGCCGCGAGCCTGCGCTTGGCCGCATCATCCAGTGGCGCGCCGTGGAAACCGTCCTTGTATTCTTCCGCGATGAAGCCTGTGGTCAGACGCCCCTCGCGGAAGCGCGGATGGTGCATGATGGCGGTGAGAAAATCGATGTTGTGATTGATGCCGGAGATCGCGAATTCATCCAGCGCCGACGCCATCGCATCGATCGCCACCTCGCGCGTAGGCGCATGTGTGCAGAGCTTGGCAATCATCGGATCGTAATAGATGGAAATTTCACCGCCTTCGTACACGCCCGTATCGTTGCGCACGGTGATATCACCTGTCGTGCCTTCATGCGGCGGGCGATAGCGCGTGAGCCGCCCCGTTGACGGCAGGAAACCGCGGTATGGGTCTTCCGCATAAATGCGCGTTTCGACGGCCCAGCCATTCAGCTTCACATCGCTTTGTTTGATCGGCAGCTTCTCGCCTGCGGCCGAACGGATCATCAGTTCGACGAGATCAAGCCCGGTGATCAGCTCCGTCACCGGATGCTCCACCTGCAACCGCGTATTCATTTCGAGGAAATAGAAATTGCGATCCTTGTCGACGATGAACTCGACGGTGCCCGCGCTGTCGTAACCAACGGCCTTCGCGAGCGCGACGGCCTCTTCGCCCATCGCCTTGCGCGTTTTTGCATCGAGAAATGGCGACGGCGCCTCTTCAATCACCTTCTGATGGCGGCGCTGGATCGAGCATTCGCGCTCGTTGAGGTAAAGCACATTGCCGTGCTTATCGCCGATGAGCTGGATTTCGATGTGGCGCGGTTCGGTGACGAATTTTTCGATGAACAGCCGGTCGTCGCCGAAGCTCGCGCGCGCCTCGTTCTGCGAGGACTGGATCGCCTGCACCAACTCGTCTTCCTTGTGGACGATGCGCAGGCCCTTACCGCCGCCGCCCGCCGACGCCTTCACCATCACGGGATAGCCGATATCCTTGGCGATGGCGCGGGCATGGGCAGCGTCCTTGATCTCGCCGACAAAGCCCGGAACGGTCGTGACCTTTGCGGCCACCGCGAGCTTCTTGGACTCGATCTTGTCGCCCATGGCGGCGATGGCCTTCACATTCGGCCCGATAAACGCGACGCCGATGGCGGCCAGCGCCTCTGCAAACGCCTCACGCTCCGACAGGAAGCCATAGCCGGGATGAACGGCCTCCGCGCCCGTATCACGGCAGGCCTGAACGATGCGCTCGATCTGAAGGTAGGACTGGGCCGAAGGCGGCGGCCCGATATGGACGGCCTCGTCAGCCATCTCCACATGCAGCGCATCGCGGTCGGCGTCCGAATAGACGGCCACGGTTTTGATGCCCATGCGGCGGGCGGTTTTGATGACGCGGCAGGCGATCTCGCCGCGATTGGCAATCAGGATTTTCTTGAACACTGAACCCTCTGAGCCGGAATACTGGCTGGAGGCAAGGTTTTAGGGCGTCGCGGCCGGCAGGTAAACCATGGCCTTCGGCGGCCCGAACCGCTATTTCGTCGCGGCGGCCCGTTTCCGGAAATTCCATGCCCGACAGACGCATCATGGCCAGACTGCGAGGACTGGCCGCGCGCGTGCGCCACCGCACGGAGGTTTTGCGGCTGCAATTCTCCGGCGATCCGCGCGACCGGCGATTGGGCCGGGCCGTCCGCAATGCCCGGCGGCTGGCG
>DATCEI010000125.1:0-9492 GCA_036510185.1 Rhizomicrobium sp.
GTCGGCGGGATCAATACGCTGAAAGACAAGAAAGCGGCTTACCTGTTTCACGATGCCGCCAATGCGCGCGCGCCCAAACTGGCGGAGGCTTCGCGCAGCGGGCGTTCACTGCGCGACATCGAATTGAACCTTGCCTCTCTGCATGAGGCGAGCGATGTGTTTCTCGCAGACGCAACGCCGAAGCAGAAAAAGGAAATGACTCGTGCTTTCGCGGAAGCAACCGAAAAACTCACGGCGCTGGAAGCATTGAAGGACAACGCGCCCACGCAACAGCGCCTGAAGGCCATTCGCGCCGCGCTCAATGAGCTGGACGAACTGGGCGAAGCGGCCAACGCTGTTCTTCCCGCCGCGACGGGCCTGTCGCTTGGATTCAATAATCTTGATGGCGACTAGACGAGAATTTTTACTAGGCGCGGCGGCATTGTCGCTTGGCGCAACGACATGCGCTTTCGCGGACACGCCTGCTTTGATGAGTGCGGCCCGCATTGGCGCACGCGACGGCGGCGCGCTCTGGCGTGACAATACGCTTGTGCCGTTCGCACTGCCTGGACGCGGCCATGCGCTCGCACATCATGCGCAAAGCGGGAATGTGGTGCTGATCGGACGGCGGCCCGGCGCGTTCGCCGCCATCGTCAACGCTTCCGATCCGCAATCGCCACGCATTTTCGTGCCGACGAAGGATTGCCGTTTTGCGGGCCATGCCGCCATCGCGCCCGACAGCTCGGCGATGGTGACGAGCGAATTCGAATCCACAAGCATGCGCGGCGTTCTGGTTCTGCGCGATGCGGACGGCAGAGAACGCGCGCATTGGTCGCCGGAAGGAATCGAACCGCATGAATTGCTATTCGCGAAAGATGATTCGCGCCTCGTCGTAGCGCTGGGTGGATTGATCAAGGATGGCGGCGTTTCTGGACCTGCATTCAATCCCGGCGGCGTTAACAGCGCCATTGTGGAGATGGACGCACGCACCGGCCGCGTGTTGCGTCGGCACAAACTGAAACCGGAATTCGCATCGCTGTCATTGCGGCATCTGGCGCTCGCGCCCGATGGAAAAGCCGTTGCAGTGGCGATGCAAGATCAGGATTTGTCCGCGCCGCGCCCACTCGTCGGTGTTCTGGAATTGGGCAAAGAGATCGAACTTCTGCCCATGCCGGATGCCGCGCAGTGCGATTTTCGCGGTTATGTTGGTTCCATTGCATTCGATGCATCGGGCGAATTCATCGCGGCCACCAGTCCGCGCGGCGGCGTTGTTGGACTATGGTCCGCATCGACCCGAAACTGGATCGGCGGCCTCGCGCTGCCTGACGCTTGCGGTCTCGCGGCGGGAAATTCGCCGCGCGAATTCTGGGCGACATCGGGTTACGGCGGCATTCTGAACATCACGGCCACGCCACAAGGCCTTTCCGTCACATCGAAATGGCGTGCCGCCGCCAGTTTCGACAATCACGTCATTCGTATTTAACCGCGCCAAAATAACAAACGGGCCGGTGCAAAGACCGGCCCGCTGCTTATGCTATTTTACTCAAGCAACTAATACGCGCCGAAGAACCCAAGATCGACAGCGCCCGCAAGATTGGCGACGTCCTTGTCGCGCTTGCTGATCGGCGCGAGGTTGAACTTGTGTTCCAGCGAGGCGGCAATCGAGGTCGTGTCATGTTCGACATGATCGACGCCCGAATGCTTGAACTGCTGCGAGATGAGAATCGCCGGGATGCGCGTGCCCGGGCCCCATTGGTCGTGCGGTCCCTTCGTCTTGCCCGTGCCTGGCGGCGAAACGTGATCCCACTGCCCGCCGAACTCGTCATAGGTGATGATGACAAGTGTGTCCTTGCCGTTCGGACCGTTGAAGATCGCGTTCAGCAAATCGACGAGATGGCTGCTGCCAGTGGATTCGCTGGCATAGCCGGGATGTTCATTGTCTTCGCCCAGCGGCTTGATGAAGCTGACCGGGAGAAGCGTGCCGGAGGTGGCGCGCGCAATGAACTCCTGTTCGTCACGCAGATGTTCCTTGCGGGCATGTGTGCCGGGACCGTAGTTCTTGAAGAAATTGAATGCCTGATGGTGAAATTGGAAATCGCCATCCGGGCAATTCGGCCAAACCGCGGTGGGGTTCACATTCGGATCGGTGCAACCGTCCGTGGATGTGGCGCCATTCGACCAGCCGGGCGCGCCGATATCGCCATCGGCATTTGACCAGCCGCCCGAGTACCATGCCCATTTCACGCCCGCTTCGTTGAGCCGGTCGCCGATCGTCTCGTTGGCGAGCGGCGGCAGGCGCTTATACGCCGGTGTGCCCGGCGAATAGGGTTGAGACCACGGCTGTATGGTGTTCACCGCATAGTCACCGCATGTCATGCCCGTCGGAGTGGCAGGTCTGCCCGCAGGCGGAGTGCACGATGCGGTGAGCTGCGCATCCTTGATGAAGCTTTGCGCAGACGTATAGAGCGGCGTGTTGGTCGGCATGCCTTTCTTGTCGACGACGGAGTGCAGATCCTGCGCGCTCGCGTCATTCGGGGCATTGACGAACACAGGCGTTGCCGCCGCAACCAGCCATTGGTGGTTGAGGAATGAACCGCCGAACGCGCCCTGGAAGAAATTATCCGCGATCACATAGTGCGGCGCGCCCGCGGCGTGAAGATAATTGTAGATCGGCAATTGCGTGGAATCGTAAAAGCCCATCGACAGGCCGGCCGCGTCGCTGCCGGTGACGTAGAGATCCTGCTTGCCGCCATCGATCTGATAGATTTCGCTGTAATAGCGGTGCATAAGGTCGCGCGTGCAACCGCCCGGCAAGCCATGTCCGTTGAGAATGCCGTTTGTTGGCGCAAACACGGTGGGCGAAGGGCATGTCGTGTCGCTCGACGGGATATAGGAATCGATACTGAACGGCGCATTGCCGAACGCGCTGTTGATAGGCGTCGTGCCTTTGTTATCCGTACAACTTGTGGGTAGCGGCGACGGCGATGCGAGATTCACATCGACCTGCAGCAGGCATTGATACGGCGTCTTGCCGTTCTGGCGCACCTGAATCGTATCGTCCGGCGTCGCGTTGGCGCGGCCGTTGATCGCCTGTCCTTCGACGTTGCCCCAATTGCCGTAGAGATTATCGAAGCTGTGGTTTTCCTGATAGATCACCACGATGTGCTTGATGGATCCGTTCGGACCCAGCGGATCGTCGGACGCCGCGAATGCGGTCGCCGCGGGAAGCGCAAGCGTGAACGCCATGGCGCTGCCCAAAAGCCAAGATTTCATAAATCCTCCTCCATAAAGAATCCCAAGTGAGGAGGAGAGGCTGGCCGCACCGCGCGACGGCTTTGTCAACGAATTCTAACAGCGGAGATAAAGCATTCTGACAGTTCCAATACATGCGCACTTGCGGGCCGGAACATCGCGCGCCGCCGGGCGTTCACAAATCCGTAGCATTGGATGAATGCGATGATGCACGCGAAATTTCTAAGTATTGCCGCGATTGGCCTTTTGCTCGGCAGTTCCGTGGCTTTTGCGCAAACCTCCGGCGCGGGCGCAGGCGGTTCCATGGTCAGCAATACAGGCTCGGCGGGAACTTCAGGTGCCACCGGTGCAACAGGCACAACGGGGACTACCGGCACGAGCGGTGCGGTTCCGGGCGCGACGATGCCTTCAACAGTTCCCAGCACCACGCCGGGAACGCCGAATGCGTCCGGCACGATCAATCCCAACGACACGACGACGACTTATCCGCCGCCGGTTGGAACCACTGGCACAACGACCGTTCCCAGCCCCACAAGCTGCCCATCGGGTGCCACGCCGATTACGCCCAGTACTTCAGTGCCGGGAGCCGTGCCGTCGCCCGCAATTTGTCCATAATTGCCAGCCGTGACCGGGTCAGTTTTCCGTGGAATTTGGCCATCAGATAGAACGGCGCCACGGCATCAACATCGGGACACGTTCCCGATAACGGCGGTATTCGTCACCAAAGAGGCCGATGAGGTCGCGTTCCTCGAGCATGATGCCGATGATAATGTAGGCCGTAGTGACGGCGGCGAACAGCAGATGTCCGACTGTCATTGTTGGCGCGGCCCAGAACGCTATGATAAAGCCCAGATAGATTGGATGTCGCACGAATTTGTAGAAAAGCGGTGTATAAAAACGCGGATCTGACATCTGCCGCCCCATGAGGTTATTCGCCACCTGGTGCAACCCGAACAGCTCGAAATGATTGATGAGGAACGTACTGGTCAGCACGGTCAGCCAGCCCAGAAGCGACAGGCCGAGCAATGCCATGGCCGCGCGCGGATCGGCGACATGCCAGACCATCACAGGCATCGCGCGCCACTGCCAGAACAACAGCGCGAGCGCCAAACTCGCCAGCAGCACATAGGTGCTGCGTTCCACCGATTTTGGCACAAGGCGCGTCCACCATTGCTTGAATCCCTGACGAGCCATCACGCTGTGCTGGATGGCGAAGACGGACATCAGCGCCAGGTTGATGACAAGCGCCTGTGCGAGCGGCCCAGTAGCTCCGCTGTCGATGGTTTTCGGCACTACAAGCCCGGTGACGAACCCGATGGCATAGAGAAAGGTGACGAAGAAAATGACGTAAGAAACCAATCCGTACAGAAATCCGATCAAACGGCCCATGCAATCCTCCTGTGTTTCGGGCGCCGGAACTGCGCCAACCTAGCCCTTCGTTTTTTCGATCATGTGCTGAATGACATGACTGTGTTCGCGCTGCGGACTGAACATGATAATCTCCGCATCCGCATCGACTTTGACATTGTGCCCCGTCGGCCAATAGAAAAGATCGTTGGCGTTGACCGTCTCGCACTTTCCGTCCGCGTCCGTCGTGGTGAGTTGGCCGCGCAGTACGAAACCCCAATGAGGACATTGGCAAAGATTTCCTTCCAGTCCCATAAAAAGCGGCGTCGTATCCACGCCTTCGTCGAGGGTGAAATATTCGCAGCTGATCTTGTCGAACCCCGATGTGTCACCGAAATTCATGTGCTGCCGGATGATGGCGCCCGGAATACTCAGTCTGACGTCCACCTGGTCTTTTGCGATTCGCATGATCCCTCCGAGCAGCACCAGCCGTTGGCCGCATGTGCGCAAAGTGCCGGGCGCGCGGGCGAAAGACTTTGCCCGCCGCTTGATTTGTCCTTGAGATGGGCCTGATTATTCCTTGAGGGCAGGCTGTTCAGGGGCCAAAGTGCAATTTCTCTTTGCCGATCATACGCTTGACACCGACCAGCGTGAGCTGCGGCGCGGGGCGGACGCCATTGCCGTCGAGCCGCAAGTGTTCGATCTGCTGATCTATCTGATGCAGAACCGCGACCGAGTCGTCAGCAAGGATGACCTGATCGCCTCGGTCTGGGGTGGCCGGGTCGTGTCGGATTCGACGCTGACAAGCCGCATCAACGCCGCGCGAAGGGCAATCGGCGACAACGGCGAAGACCAGAAACTGATCCGCACCTTCGCGCGCAAAGGCCTGCGCTTTGTCGGCGACGTGCGCACGCAATCCAGCGGCGGCGATTTGATGAATCCCGCATCGGAAGAAAACTCCGAGCAAACGCGCCCCGCCGTCGCGGTGCTGCCGTTCGTCAACATGAGCGGCGATCCGGAGCAGGAATATTTTTCCGACGGCATCAGCGAGGACATCATCACCGCACTCTCCAAGCTGCGCTGGTTCTTCGTCATCGCGCGCAATTCTTCATTCACCTATAAGGGCAAAGCAGTTCACATGAAGCAGATCGCCGAAGACCTCGGCGTCCGTTATGTCGTCGAGGGCAGTGTGCGCAAAAGCGGCGAGCGGCGCGTGCGCATCACCGCCCAGCTCAACGACGCCGTAACGGGAAGCCACATCTGGGCGGAGCGTTATGACCGCGACATCGCGGACGTATTCGCGGTGCAGGACGAAATCACCGACGCTATTGTCGCGGCTATCGAGCCGCAACTTCACGCGGCGGAAAATTTCCGCGCCCAGCGCAAAGCCCCCGACAGCATGGATGCGTGGGATCTGGTGATGCGGGCGCTGTCGCATTACTGGCGCATCACGCGGCAGGACAATGTGGTGGCGCAGGCCCTGCTCGAAAAGGCCGCCACCATCGATCCAAGCTATGGCCGCGCGCTAGGCGTGCTTGCCAGTAGCTATACGTTCGGGGCGCATATGGGGTGGACGGATATGGCGGCGGTGGCGCCCATCGCCGGGCGCGCGGCGATTTCGGCGATCCTTGCCGACAGCGAAGATCCATGGGCGCATTACGCATTGGGCTGCGTTTATCTGTTCGCGCGGCGTTTCGATGACTCGCTGGCGGAGTTCGAACTGGCGCTTCGGCTCAATCCGAATTTCTCGCTGGCGCAGGGCTATTACGGATTGACGCTGGCTTATTGCGGACGCTGGGAAGAAGGCGTCATGGCGGCGCAACGCGCGCTAAGATTGAGTCCGCGCGATCCCTGTGCCGCGATCTATTGCGGTATCAATGCCTATGCCGAATTCGCCGGACGCAACTACGACGAGGCCATGCGGATCGCGCGTGAAGGCATCAGGCAGCGCGTCGATTTCGTCGGCGCCTATCGCGTGCTCACTTCTGCGGCGGGCATGGCCGGACGCGACGACATCGCCGCGGACGCATTGCGCGAGCTGCTTCGCGTGCAGCCGGACATCTCGCTTGCATGGATCGCCAAACAGATGCCGATGAAGCATGCAACCGACATCGAGCATTATGTCGAAGGCTTTCGGCGTGCGGGCCTTGCATAATCGCTGCCGAAAAATCTCGCTCCCTACTGCATGAACCAGCCATGGCTGACGACCAGCGACTGGCCCGTCAGCGCGTTGGAGCCGAACGAGGCGAAGAACAGCGCCGCAGCGGCGACATCCTGCACAGTGGTGAATTCGCCGTCGACGGTGTCTTTCAGCATCACCTTCTTGACAACATCATCTTCGGAAATGCCGAGTTCCTTCGCCTGTTCGGGAATCTGTTTGTCCACCAGCGGCGTGCGCACGAAACCGGGACAGATGACATTGGCGCGCACGCCATGTTTCGCGCCTTCCTTGGCGACAACTTTCGCAAGACCGATGAGGCCGTGTTTCGCGGTGACATAGGGTGCTTTCAACACCGACGCCTCCTTGGAATGCACCGAGCCCATATAGATGATGCTGCCGCCGCGGCCCTGTTTGTACATCTGGCGAAGGGCCGCGCGCGTGGTGAGGAACGCGCCATCGAGATGAATGGCGAGGAGCTTTTTCCATTTGTCGAATTCGAACTGGTCGAGCGGCTCCACGATCTGAATGCCCGCATTGCTGACCAGAATGTCGATGCCGCCGAAGGCCGCGATGGCCTCCGCCATTCCAGCTTCGACCTCGGCTTCGTTGGACACGTCCATCGCCACGCCGACAGCCTGACCGCCCGCTTTTTCGATATCCGCCGCCGCCGCATTGGCGCCATCGAGATTGAGATCGGCGATGATGATTTTCGCGCCCTCGCGCGCGTATGTGTGCGCGATTTCCTTGCCGATGCCGCTGGCGGCGCCGGTGACGACAGCGATCTTGTCTTTAAGAAACATGGTATTTCTCCTTCCTGGGTGCGCCGGATCGCGAATTCATTCGTCCTCGTGATCGGCAAAATCGAAGACGGCGATGCCGTCCGGGTTTGTGGGCCGCTCCAGCGCCTGCGGATGGCGCAGCGTGCGCTTGGTGTCGTGATAACCGGCCAGCCAGTGATCGCGCATGCTCAGTTGCGAGAATTCATAATCCTTGGAATCGCCCTCGAAATCCCGCGTGCGGTAGATCAGGTGAACGATATTATAGACTTTGCGGTCGCAGAATGCGCTGAGCGCGGCCGCGCCCTCATTTTCCCGAAATTTCGCGGGCAATTCACCCATCAGCGCTGCCACCTCGTGACGAACACGCTGAAGCGCGCGAAAAGAATCCGTGTTGTCGCGCGTGCGGCTCGAATAGAGAATTTCCTTCTGGCGCGTTGCCACTTCCATCAAGTTGCGGGGAAAGCGTCCGCGCGCGTTCCACAAATCCACCTGAAACGCCAGCGTATCGTAGCGCGGCCCATATTCCAGCACCCATTGCAGCGGTGTGTTGGAAACAAGTCCGCCATCCCAGTAATGCTCGCCTTCGATTTCCACGGCCGGAAAACCGGGCGGCAATGCGGCGCTTGCCAGAATATGCTCAGGACCGATCTTGCGCGTCGTGGAATCGAAATAGACGAAATTGCCCGTGCGCACATTCACCGCGCCCGCGCTCAGCCGCATCGCGCCGGAATTGATGCGGTCGAAATCGACAAATCGTTCCAGCGTGCCGATCAGCGGCGAGGTGTCGTAATAGCTCGTGGCGCCCGGGCTGCCGGAAGGCTGGAACACGGGCGGCGGCAGGCGCGGCGTGAAGAAGCCGGGCACGCCTGCGCTCAGCACGGCTGCCGCCGTCATCTGATTGAAAAACCTGCGCGCCGTGTCGCCTTCGATGGCAAACGCGCCAAGCGGATCCAGAAACGGTGCGGAGGTGATGCTGTCCCAAAAACCTTTCAGCTTCTCGACGCGCTTCTCCGGCGCATTGCCCGCAATGATGGCGGCGTTGATCGCGCCGATGGAAATGCCCGCCACCCAATCGGGATGAATATCCGCTTCGGCAAGGCCCTCATAGACACCCGCCTGATACGCGCCCAGCGCGCCGCCGCCCTGCAGCAGCAGCGCAACACATTCAAACGGCGGGCGTTTGTCGGATTTCGCCATTTTATGCCTAAAATTTAATCACCGAATTCATATCTCGCCAGCATGAACCAAATATAGCGACTGTTTTCGATATTGCATGGAGTTTCGCAAATGAAATTCTGTTTACGCAATTTCGCGCGCGTGTGACGGCGCAAAGAAAGCGTGCGGGAAGGCGTTCAGCTGGTGGACTTCAACGCACGCGACACGATGATGTAGCCGAAACCGGAACTGATGAAATTCACGCCCAGCAATATGCCCAGAACAATCAGCGAAATTGCCGGCCATGTGGCGACAATCAAAATCGCCATCACCACGCTGGCCAGCCCCGAAATCAGCATGGCTCCCCAACCCGGATGCGGGCGCAATTCGAACGCAAAGAAAAGTTCGAACGCACCCTGAACCATAAAGATCACGCCCACCAGAAGCGTAAGCGCGACCGCGCCCGCAAGCGGATTAAAAAGCAGAAACACGCCGGCCGCGATGGAAAGCAGACTGAAGAGAAGCCCGCCGAAAAAAGGGCTGGTGCCGTGGATCGAGAACGATCCCATCAGCATGAGCGTGCCGGAGACCAGAAAAACCCAGCCGGTGAGAAGCGCCGCCACCAATGTCGAAAAGAAGGGAAAAACAATAGCCGCCAATCCCAGCAGCACCATGGCCAATCCGAGCCATAACAACACGCCCGAAGATGCGCGCAGGCGACCATGAAACAGGCTACCGCCGAAAGTTGTGTCGCTCATTTCATTTCCTCCCTGTACCCGATAATAGATTGAGACTGCGCGGTCATCGATTTGCGCCAGT
>DATCEI010000126.1:0-12673 GCA_036510185.1 Rhizomicrobium sp.
TCACAGTGTTGGTGTTCAGTTCGACGCGCGTTCCATCCGCCAGATTGATCGCAGCGTGCCCGCCTATGTTCGTGGAATAAACCCGCTCAGGCGTCGGCCAGAATCTTTCCAGCGCGACCCCGAAAACGCCGGCGCAAGCAACCGTCACCGCAAATGCGCTCAAAATGATCCGCATCTTGTTGCGCCGTGGCGGCACATCGCTTTTCGGCTCGGGCTGCCGCAACGCCGCAAGACGCGCGGTACGTTCCCATGCCGCTTCCAGGCGCCAAAAAGCGGCCAGATGATTGTGCGATTCGGCAACCCATTTATCGAGCGCGGCCTGATCTTCGTCCCGCCAATCCTTGCTTGAACGGCGCCAAAGCCATGCGGCCGCTTCGTTCTCAATTGTTTCAGCGCTACCGGATTGCAGGGTGAGATTTTCGCCGCTCATGCCTGCTCTCCGAGACCTGAGGAAGCGCCATAGAGAACATCGGCCAGCATTCGCAGTCCATTTTTCACATAATGGGATACGGCACTCTCGCTGATGTTCATGCGGGCGGCGATTTCGCGGCCTGACAGTCCCTCGATGCGCGCCAGCACCACGGCTTCACGGCAGCGCGCGGGAAGCCGGTCGACAGCGGAGTTCAACCGTCTCAATTCATCGCGCGCGCCGACGATGCGATCCGGCGAAGGAGAATCGATGGCGATTTCCAGCTCGCCGATTTCCAGAGCCGTGTCGATCGGAATAACCCGTTCACGGCGAATGCGATCAATAAGCTGGTTGCGCGCGACCGCGAAAACAAACGGCCGCGTGGGTTCCGGTATGCGAATTTTCGCGGACTTCAGAAGTTCGGCGTAGATGTCCTGGCGCAGATCGATCAGCTCACTGCGATTGCGATAACTTTTCTGGAGGAACCGCATCAGCGACGCCTCCAGCGGAAGCACTTCGCACAAAAACCAGCTTTTGATGGCCGACGCAGGCGCCATGTCCGCCCTGCTTCCCGATGGAGCAGCGTTCCGCCAAATGTCCGTGGTTTCCGCCATGCCCCTACGACCTCGGAGGGCTCTGTTGTGCCCCTCTGCCTGAATAGATCGTATCAGCTTCGCGAAACTTGATAGAGGCTAGATAATTTTCCGGATGGCACGAATGAACTTAGCCTGATGCCAGATTCGCCACCTATTGCGCGCCGAAAAATGGCCCGGTCTCGCAACAATCTTGCGGTGTGGGCGGCCGTACGGCCGCCGATAGCGCGTCGAACATCGACACTCCTATCCGCCTATCCCCACGCTGACGCTGGCGAAGGGACCGTAGAAACCGACGTTCTCCCGACGCGCCGCATCGATGCCGCCATCCATCGCCCCGAAGAAAAAGTCCGCGCGATAACCAACGCTGACCTTCGCGTTGGGCGTGCGCCATGATAGGCCGGCAAACCCGCCGAGATTGGGAACGGTCATATTCCGCTTACGGTTCAAAGGCACAGATTGGTGAGAACTGCTCTTGGGGTAGGAACGTGTGTAAAAAACGGTCGTCGCGTGATGATTGCCGCGAACCGATTGACGGCCGAACAGCAAAGCGCCGTTAACTCCCCAATCGAGAGCAATTTCACTTTTATCCTGATTGCCGATCAACGCGGTCGATGCGTCCCAAGAAAGCGACGGTCCCACACCATCGAATTTCCGGTCGGCGGCCAAATGTGCATTGACTCTATGATAAGGCACCGGTGAACCAGCATTCGTCGGCGCCGATTGAAGCAAGACATTGTTTTTCGCGCTGAACTGCACATAGCGCACACCGAGATTGAATGTTGAATTTATCGCCGCGCCCAAGCCGACATCTCTTCCGGCGCGGAAATCGAGAATTGCATGATTTGCGCTATTTTTAGTCGTAACATTTTGGTACGCGACAAGGACACCGGTAGGAGTGTCGGGGGTTTCAGTCCGCTGACTGAGAAACCTGTTCCGATCACTCCTTCCATAAGTGATGGCGGCCGAAAAGACCCATTCGCTGGCCGCCGGTTCGAAAGAAATCTTGGCGTTTCCGTCCAAACCTGTGTGCGCAGGTTTCTCCACTTCCGCAGGCGATACGACCTCGAACGGGAGCGGTACGGCCGGGACAAAGGGCGAAAGATAAGCTTGCTGATCGTTCTGGTTCCACACGAATTGGCCACCCAGGTCGATCCAGAACGGGGCGTGTCCGGCCGCGTCATCTTCGGCATTGACCGTTGTGGAGGTGGCCGCAAGCAAGACGCCGGCGGAAACCGTGGCAAGCAGTTGCCGGCGAATGTCATTCCGATTCCGGCATTTATTTTTCCACTCGCTCATGATTTCCCCCTTACCAGTTCTTCGTGAGACGCACGCCGAACAGGCGCGGATCGGTGACGAAGATGTTTGTTGTCAATGCGGTGTCGTCGGAATTCAGGAACGCGCCCGTGATAGCCGTCGTATCGAACACGTTCTTCACATAAGCCATCGCCTGCCAGCCGTCCTGATTGGTGAAGATCAGGGACAAATTGACGTTGGTGTAGCCGTGCAATTGATCGTAAGGCTCATCGTTGAAGATGCGCGCGAAGGAGTTTCCCTGCCAGTAGAAATCGCCACGCAAGGTACCCGCCCAATCGGCGGTAAGAGGCATCGAGTATTGCGCGCCAGCCGACAACGTAAAGGGCGGCGTGTTCGGCAGCTTGTTGCCGCTCAGATCTTTTGCAAACCCCTCACCATTGTTGGGCGCTGTGGTGGGATCGAAACCGACCGTGGCGAAGGCCCCCAGGTCGCCGGGATCGACACCCGTAAATGACTGGTTATCCGGTATGTACGCGGAATCGCAAGCGCCGTCCAATCCAGTCGCAAAAGCTGACGGTCCCGGATTGTTCAACAGAATTTGGCGCACGACAACCGCAGGCAGAATGCAATTGGATGTGTCGGCGACAAACGGTTTGACGACAACCCAGTCGGTATGACCGGCGGTGCGATCGATGAGATCGATGGCGGATTGACCTTTGTCGACCGAGCTATCTTCATATCCGCCCGCGAAATTAAAGCGAAGTCCCGGCAGAGGCTCCCACGTCGCTTCCAGTTCCGCGCCATTCACCTTGGCGTCGAAATTGAGATTGATCGATGTGCGATCCACGATCTGCGAAATCTGATAGCCCTTGTAATCGTAATAAAACACATCGCCGTTCACCGTCAGCGCGCCATCGAGCAACGTGTTCTTCGTTCCCAGTTCATAAGCGTTGACGAATTCGGGCGCGAAAGTCGCGGGATGCGTCGCGGAAGATTGCGCGCTTACGAAATCGACCTGCGGTCCCGGCGGATTGGCGCCACCGCCTTTGTAACCGCGCGAATAGGAAGCATAGATCATTGTCTGGTCGGTGAAGTCGAGCTTCGGCGTCCAGTTGGCAACGAACCGTCCGGTCCATTCCTTCCATTCCTGTTGGACAATACCTTCGACCGGGTATCCGCCACCTTCCAGATATACCCAACTTGGAATGTTGAAGAAGGTTTTGCTGTCGTCGGTCCAGCGCAAGCCCGCAGTCAGCTTCAGATCGGGTAGCGCTTGGTAATAGGCTTCTCCGAAAGCCGCTGTGGAATTCAAACGATAAGGATTCTCGCTGCGGAAATAATTGTGGCCTTGACCGTCGAGACTGCTGATCGGATTGGGATCGATATAAGTGCCGGCGTATTTGTTACCCACAGTAGCTCCACTACCGCAGGCAAAATTCGAGGTCACAGCTACAAGCTGACCGCCATTTTCAACCAGATAAGGTATCGGTGCAATCGGCAAAACCTGCACGAAATCTGGTGCGCGACCCGTAACGCAATCGGTAAATTGACCCGGATTCTGGCCGTTTGAAACTTGTTCCAGAGCGCTAATCAGATTGAAGAAAACATAGTAATCTTCCACGGTTTGATAGTGCAGATAATTGCCGCCAACACTGAAATTGAGCGGGCCTTCGAAATGCGAAGCGAGCCGCACTTCCTGTGAAAACTGCCAGGCGCGTTCATCGGACAAATCCTGCCCGACCATTGCATTTGAACAACCCAATTGCGGGTCGCAATAAACGCCTCCGGGTGCAATGGGCGTTGTCCCAAAATAGGTGGTAGCGCGAGCCGTAGGATCGAATATTCCCGGTTGCGTATCGAAACGATTGAAATCTTCCGTGGAGAACAGGAAGTCCTTGTTGTAGCCGGTTTGTGAAGTCAGCGTTAGTGTCGGCGTCACGGCATAGTCAGCATTGAATTCCACCGTGTCGTTTTTGGCGCGATAGGAAGGATTGATGAGAGACTGGATGACGCGCAGATTTTGGGATTGTGTCTGGCTGGCGTAAGGATCGATCGCCTTCAGCACATAGTCGCCGGGGGTGCTTCCGTCGCGTACAGCACCGTTAAAAATGAATTCGCCAGCCGCTACGAATGGAATGACTTGACCATTCGGTGTTTCGAACGCGTCTTTCGAATAGAAAGATGTCGGCAAACATCCCTGGCTGAGCCAGGTACGAACGAAATCGAGATTAAAATCAGCGGGAAGAGGATAGACACTATCGTTAGTAGGAACCGTCGTGGTGTTCAGCGGCATTCCGCCAACTGACGTGAGCCCGGGATCCTTCTTGCAAAGCTGCTTGGACGAACGCACGCGGTCGTCGTCTTCGTCAAAATGTTCCCAGACGAGATAGGTCTGAATTTGCTCGGAGGGTTTCCAGCCGATCGTTACGCGACCCGACCACAGATCGCGGCCATCGACGGATTGGTCGGTCTCTTCGTTGAACGTGTAACCTTTGCGTTTGGTCCATTCACCGGCAACGCGGATATCCAGTCGATCATCGACAACCGGCAGATTGATCATCGCCTCAAGGCGACGGTTTTGATAATTGCCAATATCGGCGGACGCCATCGCCTCGAACTGGTCGCTTGGCTTCGCAGAGACAATGTTCACCACGCCGGCAGTCGCGTTGCGGCCGTAAAGCGTGCCTTGCGGCCCGCGCAGCACCTCCACCTGACCGACGTCATAGAATTCCTGCTCGAAGAAATGATTGCGGATGAACGGCACGTCGTTGAAAGCGACGGCCACGGCAGGATCGGTTGTAACCGAAATCGCTTGAGTACCGATGCCGCGAATTTGAATGTTATACCCGGTAAAATTCGTTTTCGAGAATGTCAGGTTCGGCACCTGCCTCACAAGGTCAGGGCCGCCCGCTGTCTGCGTCGCGGTCAATTGTTCCTGTGATAGCGCCGTAATCGAAATCGGGATGTTCTGGACGTCACCGCCGATTTTCGACGACGTGACGGTCACTGTTTCCAGTGCGGCACCTGTAACGGATGGCGCAGTCGCGGCTGCCATGTGCTCACCCATGCCTTCATCAATGCGGCTTTCCTCATTCTTGACGCGGCTGATGCCGATGGCGCCAGAGGGATCGCGCGCCATGACAAAACCGGTTCCTGCAAGAATCTGAATGAGCGCTTCGCCTGCCGACAGGTTTCCCTTCGCGCCTTTCGTCTCGATACCGCGCACTGCGTTCGGCGCATAAATCAGTGAAGCGCCCGTCTGTGCCGCGTAAGCGGAAAGCGCCGCCTTCAAATCACCGCGCGGAATGTTGAATTCTTCGGCGCGCGTGGCTGACGTCACTATTGCTGCGAGAATGCTGACGGCTATAACAAATTTGAACTTCATTGCTTCCCCCTATAAATCGCGATTCCGGCTGCCAACAGGCAACCACTTCTCTGTCCGTCAGCGCGAAACCACGATTATTTCTCCGCGCATTTCGACCCGCAGTCCGAGCACGCCTTTGGCGACGCGCGCGAACGCCGCCACGTCATCCGCAGTGAACGTGCCGCCTACCGTGACGTTCTCCGTAGCGCGATCAGCAACGATCAGTTTGGTATGGTTGTAACGATTGAATTCGCCAGCCACTTCGGTGAGCGGCGTGTTGTCGAAAATCAGCAGCCCGCGCCGCCAGCCGAGTTCCGCATGAAGAAGTGGCAGGGATTTTCTGGTCACCGAAAACGAAGTAGGCGTGGCAACGGCAACATCGCCGGGCCTGAGCGACGCTGATCCCGTGCGCGAATCCTGATCGTTCACGGAAAACTGCGCGCGACCTTCGATCAGCGAAACCTGAAGCCGGTCCGCATCGCGGCGCACCAGAAATTTCGTTCCCAGATCGAGAATGCGTCCGTTGCCAGCGATGACCGTGAATGGCCGCGTGGCGCTATGCGTGATATCGAAATAGGCTTCGCCTTTGTCAATGCGGACGGTTCTTTGATTGCCGGAGGTCGATACGCCGATTGCCGTATCGGTGTTCAATTCGATCCACGAACCATCATCGAGCCGCACCATTCTCTGCGCGCCGATGCCCGTTGCATAAACGCGCTCGGTGGGCGTTGCGCGATAGGCCGCAATCGCGCCGATTACCGCAGTGATCAGGATGGCGGCGATGCCGATGATCATGCGGCGCGACGGCCTCGCCACCGTGGGCGGCTGATCCGGATTGGACCGGCGCATCGCGTTCAGGCGGTCCGCGCGGACCCATGCGGCATCGAGACGCCAAAACGCCACCCGATGTGCCCAACATAGCGCCAGCCACGCATCCAATTCGGCCTGATCGTGCTCGGACCACGCGCCGCTATCCCGCCGCAGAAGCCAGTCGAGAGCCCGCTCTTCAACAGCGGCCGTTACGTTCTGCGATTCCATCTCGCGGTTTTCATTCATCGCGTGAACTCCTGAGATCGCCCGGCTCGCCGTAAAGCATGTATGTGAGCGATCGTATGGCGCTCTTGAGATGCTGATTGACGGTGCCTTCTGTGATGCCCATGCGCGCGGCGATTTCCCGCCAACTCAGACCCTCGACTTTTCTGAGCAGCAGGGCCTCCCGCGCGCGCGGCGGCAGACGGTCAAGTGCTGCCTGCAAACGGCGCAATTCCTCGCGCGCGATCACGCTTTGCTCCGGCCCTGGCATATCGATGGCCGCGTTCAGCGCCTCGAGGTCTTCCACCGCTTCGATGGAAACGACCTGTTCACGGCGCACCCGGTCCACGAGGAGATTGCGCGCGATCGTAAAAACGAAAGGCCGCACGGGTTGCGGAATCTGATCGTTCGCCGCTTCGCAAACGCGCACATAAACCTCCTGCACCAGATCGTCGATGTTGCTGCGGTCGCGCAAACTGCGGCGCAGGAATTGCCTCAACACGGCCTCCAGCGGTAGCACTTCGCACACGAACCACGCCTGCAATCCGGGCGCGGCCATCACGGCAACGCGCGGGTCGAGATCGCCACGACTGGAATCCGGTGCCTTGATCATCCCCTGCCCGCTTTCCAAAGGTCAGCATGGCCTTACCCAGTTGAACGGATGGGCGGCGACAACAAGATAGTCGGTTTGAAGAGAAATCTGCCGGCAGGAGGGTTTTGGCGTTAACGGCAACAATGTTTCAACCGCGCTGAAAAATCGCGCGTTGCGGGCGCAAATGCGCCAGAGGGGATAAAGCGGACGATCGCTTCTCTTGCCGATAGTCCGAAAAATTCGCGAGCTAAGACAGCGCAGACATTTTAAAATCGATAATGTAGGCGGTCGTATTGCGCTGTTTCACCAAACCTAGCCCCCCAAGCCCACGCTGACGCTTGCAAACGGACCGTAGAAACCGACGTTTTCTTTCTTCGCCGTATCAATACCGCCATCCATCGCACCGAAGAAGAAATCCGCGCGATAGCCGAGGCTCAATTTGGCGTTGGAATAGCGGAACGACCAGCCCGCGAAGCCGCCGACATTCGGCACGACGACGGTTCGCGCGCGGGCATGATCCGCACTGTTCTGGCTGCTGATCGTATAGGCACTCTGTCGCGACAGAACCGTATGATATTGCGCCGTTGTCTGATGATGCACCTGAGCGCGTTGCCGCCCGAAGAGGATTGCGCCGTTCACGCCCCAATCGAGGGCGAGTTCGCCATCCGGCATGCTTCCCATCATCGGCGACGATGCATTCCACGAAATGGATGGCCCGATGCCGTGGAAACTGCGCGCAGATTGCGCTGACCCGTTGAGTGCGTGCCATACACCACGAGAGCTACGGTGGTATACAGGTACATAAATCCCCAGGGTGGGGTCTAAATAGTAGGGGTTAACACGGGTGTGGTGGGCGAGGCGAAAATCCGGATCAGCATTGATGCGTACATTCGATTTCGATTGGAACTGCGCGAAGCGAACGCCAAAGCCGAATTCCGACGCGCCATCGCCTCCAATTCGCCCGATCCCCACATCCTTTCCCGCCTGAAAATCGATAACGGCATACGATTCGCTGGCGGTCGCCTTGGTGTAGGAATAGCCCGTATGTTGAAGATGGAACGTTCGGAAATCGTAGCGTTCTTTAGCAGGCTCCGAAAAGACAATGTGTCCGGTAAATTGTCCGGTTTTCTGTACGCGGTTGCTCTTCTGACTGTTTGCACGGCCAAAGCGGCCCGAGGCAGAAAAGAGCCAGTCCGAATCTTCCGGCTGGAACGAAATTTTTCCGTTGCCGCCAATCATCCAGCTCGCGTTATTTTCGAAGGCCGTGGGAGAGGGATAATTGTTTTGCGTGATGAGGCTTGTGAATGGTGGCGCGAAAGTCTCCTGGCTGCCGCTTAGCTGCTCGGCCTGACCGCCAAGTTCGATCCAGACCAGTGGGCGGTCCGCGTCGCCATCGGCGGCCCGCGCACTGTCCATCCAGTTTGCCGAGCCGAGCAAGGCGATGGCCGATGCCGTCGCCAGAAGCCGCCTGCGGAAGGCATTGCGGTCGTTAAATGTGTCCGTCAATTCGCTCATGGTCTTCCCCTCACCAGTTCTTCGTGACGCGAATGCCGATCAATTTTGGATCGGTCAGAAATACGTTGGTGGTCAGTCCGCTGTCGTCGCTGTTCAGGAAATCGCCGGTGATCGCCGTGGTATTGAAGACATTCTTGTCATAAAGCATCACCTGCCAGCCGTTCTGATTGGTGAAGATCAAAGTGAGGTTGACGTTGGTGTAGCCGCGCAAACGATCATAGGGATTGTCGTTGAAAACGCGCGCCCAGGAATAATCCTGCCAATAATAATCGCCGCGCAACGTCCCCGCCCAATCCGTCGTCAGAGGGATGGTGTATTGCGTGCCGAACGACACGGTGAACGGCGGCGCATTCGGCAACTCCTTGCCGCTCAAATCCTTGCTAAAGCCCTCACCATTGTTGGGTGCTGTAGCAGGATTGAAGCCGATATAACCCGGTGGAATGACGGAGCCGAAGTTACCGGCGTCCGTGGGATTGGGCACATAGGGCAGTCTCGTAACGGGATCGAGGCCGTCGTTGTAAGCAGTTCCACAAGCCACACTGACTTCGCCGCCGCCGCCCAAACTTTGTGATATCAACAGTTCTGCAACGACATACGTCGGCATAATGCAATTCGACGCTTGCGTGACAAACGGCTTGATCACCATCCAGTCGGGATGATTGGCGCTGTCGGCGCGATCCATTAGATCAACGGCGCTCGTTCCGCGGGCAAGCCTGGCATCCTCCCAGCCGCCGGCGAAATTAAACCGCAGGCCCGGCAACGGTTCCCATGCCGATTCGATCTCCGCGCCTTTGATGTGCGCATCGAAATTGTTGTTGATCGCGGTGCGGTCAACGATTTCGGAAATCTGATAGTTCTCGTAGTTGTAATAGAAGACATCGGCATTGAACGTCAGCGCGCCATCCAGCAACGTGTTCTTCGACCCCAGCTCAAACGCATCGATAAATTCCGGTTTGAACGTCAGCGGATGAATCGGGTCCGCGATATCGCCGCCTCTGTTGACCAGCAGGACCGCACCCGGCGGATTGGCGCCGCCCGCCTTGTAGCCGTGAGCATATGAACCGTAGAACAATGTCTGGTCGGTGAAATCCAGCTTGGGCGTCCAGTTTATCGCCGTGCGGCCGGTGAACTGATCCCATTGCTGATTGACGACACCGGTACTGGCATAGCCGTACCCCTGCACAAGCAGCTCGCTGGGAATATCGACAAAATGCTTTTGGTCTTCGGTCCAGCGCAGGCCGGCGGTCAGCTTCAGATCGCTAAGGATGTTGTAATAGGTTTCCCCGAACGCCGCATAGGAATTCAGAGCATAGGGATTCTGGCTGAGAAAATAATTGTGCCCTTCATTGTTGACGCTCGTGATCGGGTTGGGATCGACATAGACACAACCGCCGCTTTGAGGGTTATGCGGAATCGCGGGGTTCGAATCTACGAAGCCATTGATGAGACAGCTTGCATTGTCGGTGACGCCCGGAACGTACTGTCCGTTACCGCCCTCGAAGCCACTTGCGCCGCCACTAACCGATACCAATGTGATCGTATTGATGAAAACGTAATAGTTTTCTTCTGTTTCATAATGCAGGTAATTGCCGCCCACGCTGAAATTAAACGGTCCGCTGAAATTCGAAGCAAGCCGGAATTCCTGGGCGAGCTGCCAGGCATGTTCGTCCGACAAATCCTCAAGAACGAGCCGGTCGCTGCAACCCAATTGGGGGTCGCAAAACACGCCTGCATTTGCCGGAATCCCGTTTTTTCCGGCTAGAGGATCGAGAGTGAGCTCATTGAAGTAATTATATCCACAACCGCATAAGGGATCGGTATATGCAAATGCGCCCGGGGTGGTATCGAAGCGGTTATAGTCCTCGGTTGACCACAAAAAGTCGTGATTGAATCCCGTTTGCGAAGTGAATGTGAGCGCGGGCGTAACCTTATAGTCGGCGTTCAGTTCCACCGTATCATTTTTCGCCTTATAGATGGGGTTGAGCTGCGTTTCGATGACGCGCAGATTCCGCGATTGCGTTGTGCTGGCGTAAGGATCGAAACTGTTGAAATCGCCGCCCTGAATGGGTGCCCCAATTTGTGCGAGCCCCTGATAATAGGCCAGCGAATCTCCGTTCGGAACTTCGAAGGCGTCGGGTGAGTAGAGCGAGGTTGGGACACAGCCCTGATTGAGATATCCGTTTGGATCTTGCACTCTGTTGCTTCCGCCTCCCTCTCCGACGCTAACCGGCACGCCATCGACAACGGTTGGATTCTGCGCAGTTTTGCAGAGTTGTTTTGCCGTGCGCATGCGATCGTCGTCTTCGGAGAAATGTTCCCAGACGAAATTGACATCCAGTTTGGGTGACGGCTTGAAGCCAATGCTGACGCGCCCGGACCACAAGTCGCGGCCGTCTATGCGTTCATTGTCATCCTCATTGAACGAATAACCCTGCCGCTTGGTCCATTCACCTGCGACACGGATGTCCAGCCGATCATCGACAATCGGAATGTTGATCATGCCTTCCAGACGGCGATTGCCGTAATTGCCGATATCGGCGGACGCCATGGCTTCGAATTGATCCGATGGCTTGGCGGAAATCAGATTGACCACACCTGCCGTTGCATTGCGCCCGTACAGCGTCCCTTGCGGACCGCGCAGCACTTCAACCTGCGAAACGTCGTAGAATTCCTGCTCAAAGAAATGGTTGCGGATGAAGGGGATGTCGTTGAAGGCGACGGCAACGGCCGGATCGGTCGTCACAGAAATCGCCTGCGTGCCGATACCGCGCAGTTGGATGCTGTAGCCGGAAAAATTGGTTTTCGTGAACGTCATGTTCGGCACTTGCTTCACAAGATCCGGGCCGCCTGCCGTTTGCGTGGCCGTCAATTGTTCCTGGCTCAGCGCCGTAATCGAAATCGGAATGTTCTGCACATCACCACCGATTTTCGAGGACGTCACCGTCACCGTTTCCAGTGACGCGCCCGACACAGACGCCGCCGGCGCCGCCGCGATGTGAAGTGATGGCAGATCGGTCTCTGCGCGTTCGTCGCGCACAATGGCAACTGATCCGGCCGAATGCCGATGCACGACGAAGCCGGTTCCGGCAAGCAGATGAAGCAACGCATCATCCGAGGAAAAATTGCCCGCCGCCCCTTTTGTCTGCGCGCCTTTGATTGCGCCTTCGGAGTACAGCAACTGGATTCCGGTGCGCGCCGAATAGGCGTCCAGCGCGCGGTCCAGGCTGCCTGCGGGAATATCGAAACTCTCAGCGCGCGCGGTCATGGCGCCTGCCAGTACAAGAAAGCCCGCCAGCGCCAGCCTAAATCCCGACATCATATTTGTTCCCCCTCATATACGGTCACGGACCGCAATCTTTTCTGCCGATATGTGCCCTCGCCGCGTCAGCGCGAGAGCACGATTTCGTTTCCCCGCGTTGCCGCACGAAGACCCAGGACGTCCTGGGCCACTTCCGTAAACGCCTTGATGTTGCCGGTTTCGAATGTGCCGCCGATTGTCAGACGCCCGATGGCGGAATCCAGCACCACCAGTTTTTCGCTATGGTAGCGATTGAATTCCGCAATCGCGGCCACCAGCGGCGTATTCCGGAAAACAAGAACGCCGCGCCGCCAGCCCAACGCGTTCGACAATTCCTGCGGCGAGCGCTTGAGTTGCGTTACCGAGCTTTCCGTCGCGACCAGTTCGTCGCCGGCGATCAGCAAGGTGATTTGCCGGCGCGCATTCTGGTTTGCATCGAACAGAACACGGCCCTCCACCACCGAAACGTCCAATCGGTCCGGATCGCGGCGCACAACGAATTTCGTTCCCAGATCGGTCAGTTGGCGATCACCCGCCGCTACGGTGAACGGCGATGTAGCGCTGTGCTTGATTTGAAAATACGCCTCGCCTTTGTCGAGGTTGATTGTTCTGG
>DATCEI010000127.1:0-13128 GCA_036510185.1 Rhizomicrobium sp.
GGGCGAGGTGCCCCAGATGCCGCAGAAGAATGTGCCGTAGATCAACACGAAGCCGAGCCGCCCGCCGATGATCACGCCCAGGGTCGCCCACACGACAAGATCGCCGATCTCGTCTTCCGTGGCAGGGGGCTGTCCGCCGAACACGGGCGCGGTCCACAATTCGCGCTCGCGCAGCATGAGGATCACGAGGCCCCAGCCCAGCAGCAGCCCGGTAATGTAGGACAGCGCATACCAGCGGATGGCCAGCGGCCCCAGATGCACGATCACGGGGTCGATATGGGGGTAATTGAGGAGCGCCTGGATCATACTTAATTACCTTGCCCGCAGGGCCTTCCGCGTCAAGGTTTACGGCAGACTGTGCTTGCCTCGCGCTTAAGGGCAGCACTATAGAGGCCCATGCAGACGGACAACCCGTTCCTCGATTCGATCGCGCGCATGTTCACCGACGCCGCCGGTGCGGCGGACAGCGTACGCGCGGAGATTGAAACCTTCGTGCGCCAGCGCATAGAGAAGCTTGTCACCGACATGGATTTCGTGCCGCGCGAGGAATTCGAAGCGGTCAAGGCGATGGCGGCCAAAGCGCGCACGGAGAACGAGGCGCTTGCCGCCCGCATCGCCGCGCTCGAAGCGAAAGCTGATTCGTGAATCACGCCCAAGCGTTTGAAACCTGTGGGTTATCTGAAGTGTCACAGAACCGTGGGGTGCTGACTCTTGTGCCCCTCCAAAATCTTATGTCAGGTTCATTCGCACTGCTTCGTTTTAGCAACGCTGCCGGAGTTGGCCGATGATTCCCCACGAGGAACCCCAAAGCACAGCCTTTCACCCGCTCGATCTGCTTGAGCGCACGGTGGAGGATAATGGCTGGCCTTTCGAGCGCAGCGGCAAGGATGAGCTGAACCTCTCCGTCGCCGGGCGCTGGTGCGATCACCATTTCTGCTTCACCTGGCGCGACGATCTGCAATCGCTGCATCTGTCCAGCGCCTTCGACATGCGCGTCACCGATCAGCGCAAACACGATGTGGCGGCGCTGCTGATGTATGTGAATGCGAAATTGTGGATCGGCCATTTCGATCTGTGGGTCGATGACGGGCAAATCCTGTTCCGCCACGCGATGATTTTTCCGGAGGCGCATGTCAGCGCCTCGCAATGCGAAGCACTGCTCAACCTCGCGGTGGAAGCGTGCGAGCATTACTACCCGGCGTTCCAGTTCGTGCTGTGGGGCGGCAAGACCGCCGAGGAAGCCGTGGCCGCGGCGGTGCTGGAGTGCGCCGGACAGGCATGATTCTGCTGGTCGGCGCGGGCCGCATGGGCGCGGCCCTGTTGAAGGGCTGGATCGCGCGGGGCATCGGGCCAGTTGTTGCGGTTGAGCCGCAGCCTTCGCCGCAATTGCGCTTTCTGGCCAAGCAGGGCGGCGTGAAGATTGCGCGTTCGCTCGATGGCATCGGCAAGCCGAATGTCTGCGTGGTGGCGCTGAAGCCGCAAATCCTGAAAACGGAAATGCCTGCGTTGCGTGGTTTCGCGCAATCGGGCGCGCTGATGGTTTCGATTGCCGCTGGCACAACGACGCGCACGTTGACGCGCGCCTGGGGCCGTGATGCACGCATCGTGCGCGCCATGCCGAACACGCCCGGTTCCATCGGCCGGGGAATCACCGCGCTTTATGCGGGCGCCAACGCGACGTCGAAGGATCGCGCGATGGCGGGCAGGTTGCTCGCCGCGTTGGGCGACACATTCTGGGTGAAAAAAGAATCGCTGATCGATTCCGTGACGGCGGTTTCGGGCTCCGGCCCCGCTTATGTGTTTTTGCTGGCCGAAGCGTTGGCTGAAGCAGCGCAACGCCAAGGCCTGCCGCGCGACATCGCGATGCGGCTTGCGCGCGCAACGGTTACGGGTTCCGGCGCGCTGCTCGATGCCGATCAATCGCCCGCATCCGATCTTCGCCGCGCCGTCACCAGTCCCGGCGGCACGACCGAAGCGGCGCTGAAAATCCTCATGGCCGAGAACGGTCTTTCGCGTTTGATGATTCGCGCTGTTACCGCTGCGCGGAAGCGAGCGGAAGAGTTGGGGAAGAACTAAATCATAAAATAAACCTGTCATCCCCGGCGAGCGCGAACTTGATCGCGCGAGGGAAGGGGACCCAGGTGTTTATGACGCGCGGAATGTACGAAGCCGCGAAAATAATTTTCGAGATAAAGCAATCTTCACCACCTGGATCCCCTTAACCTCGCGTTGCGTTCGCAACGCTCGCCGGGGATGACAAGTGGGTTTAAACCGGCAATCGCAACGCCGCCCTCAACCCACCCATCGGGCTTTCGTGCAGCGTCAGATCGCCGCCATGTGCTCGCGCGATGTCGCGCGCGATGGCCAATCCCAATCCCACGCCGCCGGATTGCAGATTGCGGCCTTCGTCCAGACGATGAAACGGACGGAACGCTTCCTCGCGCCGCGCTTCGGGAATGCCCGGCCCGTTATCGTCCACGAAAATATCCACCGCATGTTCGTCGCGATGCACGGACACGCTCACCTGCTTGCCGTGCTTCAACGCATTGTCCACGAGATTGGTGATGCAGCGGCGCAGCGCATTGGGCTTCACCGTCAGCATCAGGCGATCGGGCGTGGCGATGGCGAGCCGCCCTTCGCCGCGCCGTGCGCGCGCCGCCGCCTCCGCCGCTTCGCGCGCAAGCCAGCCCACATCCGACACCACCGCTTCCTCACCGCCTTCGCCGCGCGCGAATTGCAGATATTCGTCGAGCATTTTTTCCATCTCGAAAATATCGGCGCGCAATGCCTGCGTGTCGGCGGTCTCGTGCATCATCGCCAATTGCAGTTTCATGCGCGTGAGCGGCGTTTTCAGATCGTGGCTCACGCCCGCCAGCATGTCGGTGCGCTGCTGCAGATATCGCTCGATACGCTCGCGCATGGTGAGAAAGGCTTGCGCCGCACTCCTCACCTCGCGCGCGCCGTAGGGTTTGAAATCGGGCACGGCGCGGCCCTTGCCGAAACTTTCCGCGGCCATCGCCAGCCGCTCGATAGGCCGCACCTGATTGCGCAGGAAGATGATCGCAATGCCCACCAGCACAATCGACGAACCCACCATCCACAGGATGAATATGTCAGGACTCGAAACCGTCACACGCTCGCGTGGCACGATCATGCGCAGCACGCCGCCATTCACCTCCACCCGAATGTCCATCGCATCGCCCAAGCGGCCGGTCACGAAATGCCGCGTGCCGCCCAATTGTTCGGCGATGACGAGATCGAGCGCCTCGTCAATCGTGGACAGATGCTTGTGCCGCCGCGCGGGCGGCACAAGCTGTGCGCCGGGCAGGAACGACACGTCATAACGCAAATGCTTGCCCGCAAACGCACGCAATTGCGCGCGCTGTGCCGGCGAATAATGGTTCTCGATGGCTGTGAGCAGCGCCACGTCGGCCGCCACATCGGTCGCCATGCGCTCCGTCGTCATGTCGAGATCGCGTTCGAAAAACACGTAGGACACGATGCCCTGCAAAATCACCACGGGCATGATGATAATGATGAGCGAACGCCAGAAAAGCCCGCGCGGCAGGAACTGCTTCAGCGTCAGAAACGGATGGAACGGCAGCCGCGGCATCTCACGCCACCGTGTCGGGCACGAGGACGTAACCCACGCCGCGCACCGTTTGCAGATAGAGCGGCAGCTTCGGGTCGTCCTCGATCTTGCGGCGCAGGCGCGTCACCTGCACGTCGATGGAGCGTTCCAGCGCCACGCCCAACCGCACGCACAGATCGGTGCGGGAAAACGCGCGCCCCGCGTTCGCCGCGAACAATTGCAGCAACGCGGCTTCGGAACTTGTGAGTTTCACGGGCTTGCCCTTGCGCTTCAATTGCGCGCGTTCGGGATCGAACACCGCATTGCCCATGCGCACTTCGCGATGAGCGGAACGCTGTGTCGGCACCACGCGCCGCAACAGGCTCTCCACGCGCAACAGCAATTCGCGAGGCTCGAAGGGCTTGGGCAGATAATCGTCCGCGCCATGTTCGAGGCCCACGATGCGGTCCTGCGGCTCGCCGCGCGCGGTCAGCATCAGGATCGGCACCTGCGAATTGCCGCGCACGAAGCGCGTCAGTTCCAGCCCCGATTCGCCGGGCATCATCACGTCCAGAACCAGCAGATCGAAGGCCATGCTTTTCATTAGCGTGCGGGCTTCCTGCGCATTCGCCGCCACGCTCACGCGCAGGCCGTTTTGCGTCAGGTAGCGTTGCAGCAGCGCGCGCAGCCGCTCGTCATCGTCCACGACCAGAAGATGGGCGTTTTCCAATCCGCTCATGGCCGCGTTCCCATGCGCAAAAGCATAGCGGCCCTGCGCGCCACGAAAGGCGACAAATCCTTAATTGCCGGATCGTACGCTCTTGTGTAAGGGAGAGGCGTGCCGTCACGCATGGCCCTTTTATTAGGCGACCGGGACCGGCCAAACAAGGCCCGCGCGGCAGAGGAACGATATGGCATCGGTGGACCCTTTCGACGATCGTGAAGGCGCGCTTTGGTATGATGGCGCGCTGGTGCCCTGGCGCAGCGCCACCACCCATGTGCTGACGCATGGCCTGCATTACGGCTCCTGCGTGTTCGAGGGCGAGCGCATCTATGGCGGGCACATCTACAGACTGGAGGAACATACCGCGCGGCTGTTCGAATCCGCCCGCATTTTCGGCATGAAGATTCCGTACACGGAAGAAGAAATCAGCGCCGCCACGCGCGAGGCCGCGGCATCACAAAATATTCTCGATGGTTACATTCGCCCCGTGGCGTTTCGCGGTTCGGAGATGATGGCCGTGTCGGCGCAGAACACGCGCACCCATGTGGCGATTGCGGCCTGGCAGTGGCCGTCTTATTTCGACCCGAAGGAAAAGCTGAAGGGCATTCGGCTCGATATTTCGGAATGGCGGCGGCCCGCGCCGGACACCGCGCCGACCAAGGCGAAGGCGGCGGGTCTGTACATGATCTGCACGCTCTCCAAGCACGCGGCGGAATCGCGCGGCTATGCGGATGCGCTCATGCTCGATTATCGGGGCTATGTGGCCGAAGCGACGGGCGCCAATATTTTCTTCGTGAAGGACGGTGCGCTGATCACGCCCACCGCCGATTGCTTCCTCAACGGCATCACGCGGCAGGCGGTGATTGCGCTGGCGCGTGCGCGGCAGATTCCGGTCGTCGAGCGCCACATCGAGCTTCCCGAACTCGAAGGCTTCACCGAATGCTTCATCACGGGCACGGCAGCCGAAGTGACGCCGGTGGCTGAGATCGGGCCTTATAAATTCAAGCCCGCTGAGATTACCGAAACGCTGATGACGGACTACGCGGATGATGTGCGGCGGTCTGTTTCGCAGGTGAAGCTCTAAACATCAAAAATAATTTCCGTCATCGCCCGGCTTGTCCGGGCGACCCAATTTGTTTTTTGAAGTAGTAAAATGGATTGCCCGGACAAGCCGGGCAATGACGGGTTTTGGCGGTTTTTAAGTTTGTCCCCACACCAACAACGCCGCTCCCGCAACAAGCAACGCAATCCCTGCCGCTTCCCGTTTGGTCGTTGGTTGTTTGAAAATGAAATGCGAAACGCCCTGCGCGAACAGCACATCGATCAAACCCAATGTTCGCACGCTCGCCGCGGTCGCCAGCGCAAACGCCAGAAACCAGAATTGCGAAGCGGCCGCTCCCATGAACCCCGCGAACAGCGATTGCCGCCATAGCCGCGCAATCGCCACAAGCACGGCAGGCGTTCGTGCCGCCAGCCACGCCGACAACAACACTGCCTGAATGAACAGCCCGATGGAGAGCGTGAATGTCGCGGCTATCAGATAATGCGGCTCGTGCAGCGCGAGAATCGCGCCGCGATAACCCACCGCCGACACGGCATAGAACGCGCCCGCGCCGAGGCCCATCAGCGCCACTTTGGCCTTCGTCTTCACGCCGGGCCGGTAGGAAATGATCATCACGCCCGCCGTTGCGAGCAAAATCGAAGCCGCCAAAGACAGGTTCAGCGCATCGCCGAGAAAGACCAGCCCGAACACAGCCACGAAAATCGGTTCGGTCTTGCTGTAGGCGATGGCGACGACGAAAGAACGCTCCTCCATCGTCAGCAACATCATCGCCGTGCCGAAAATCTGCGCGACCGCGCCCGCCACATCCCATTCCCAGAACAGCGCGTTGGTGTGGGGCAGCGCGTCATGCGTGACGAGTGAAACGCCGGCCAGAAACAGCAATGCGAACGGAAAGCCGAACAGGAACCGCACATGCGTGGCGCCCGCGGCCCCAAGGCTCGCCGTCAATTCGCGCTGCATGGCGTTGCGCGCGGTCTGGCCCATGGCTGCGATGACGACGAAAACCGTCCAACTCATCGCCGCCAGCGCGCCATCGCCTCGTCATCGGAAAGCTTGGCCTCGACCCACGAAATCGCGCCATCGCGTTCTTCGTATTTCCAGAACGGCGCACTGGTCTTCATATAATCCATGAGAAATTCGCACGCCGCGAACGCATCCTTACGATGCGATGACGCCACCGCCACCAGCACGATGCGCGCGCCGGGCTTCAGCCGCCCCACGCGATGAATGATCGTGACGCCGAGGAGCCGCCAGCGCGTTTGTGCCTCCGCCACGAAGCGCGCGATCTCCGCTTCCGTCATGCCGGGATAATGTTCCAGCGTCAGCGCGGTCAGCCCGTCGCCGCCGCGCACCAGCCCCACGAAACTTGCGAGCGCGCCCGTGCCGTCATCGGGGAGTACGTCCAGCTCCTCGCCGACATCGAAATCTTCTGTCTGGATGCTGATGTGAGGTTCCATATCAGCCGCCTGTCACCGGCGGGAAGAATGCGATCTCGTCTCCGTCATTCACCGCCGCATCGAAAGACACATGCTCGCGGTTCACCGCCGCCCGCACGCGATTCACATCAGCCAGCGCTTCCGCGTAACCCGCACCGCGCGCCCGCAGATGCGCGGCCATATCGGCCACATTCTTCACGCCTTCGGGCAGAGCCAGCGTCTCCTCAGCCACGCCGATCTTCTGGCGCACCCAGGCGAAATAGAGAACCGTCACCACGGCCTACTGCCAGCCATGCAGATGCTTGAGGCCCGCGCGGAAATAGACATAGCCGGTCCACACCGTCAGCACGGCGGCGATCCAAAGCGCGAAATAGGCCGCAGCACTGTAGGTGACGCCCAGCGCGAAGGGCAGATATTTGTCGCCCAGCGGCTCCAGCAGCATGCCCCCGATGGCCACCATCTGGATCGTGGTTTTGAGCTTGGCGATGCTCGTGACCGGCACGCTGACCGACGCCCCTGCCAGAAACTCCCGCAGGCCCGACACCAGAATTTCGCGGGACAGGATAATCAGCGCCGGCACCAGCTTCAGCACGCTACGCAACCCCGGGGCCAAGACGAATTGGGAGATGGAGCCTTCGGCCACCAGCATCATCAGCGCCACGGCGACCAATATCTTGTCCGCGATGGGGTCCAGCATGCGGCCGAATTCGCTGCCCGCATTGAGCTTGCGCGCGGCCAGCCCGTCCAGCGCGTCGCTCGCGCCCGCCACGCAGAACACCGCAAACGCCACCAGCCGCGCGCTGTCGCCGGGCAGCGCGAACGCCACCACAAACACCGGCACCAGTGCGATGCGCGAAATCGTCACCATGTTCGGAATCGTGAACATGGGCTGACACTAGCATTGGGCGGGTGCGCCGCCTCAACCGCCCGGATGGAAGAAATCGAAAATCTTTTTGGCCAGCGTGTGGCTGACGCCCTCCACCGATTCGAGGTCGCCGAGGCTGGCCCCGGAAACCTCCCGCGCCGAGCCGAAATGCTGGAGCAGCGCGCGTTTGCGGGCGGCCCCCACGCCGCCGATCTCGTCCAGCGGATTGGCCCCGATGGCCTTGCTGCGCTTCTTGCGGTGGCTGCCGATGGCGAAACGGTGCGCCTCATCGCGCAGGCGTTGCAGGTAATAAAGTACGGGACTTTTGGGATCGAGGCGGAACGGCTCGCGGCCGGGCATGTAGAAATGCTCGCGGCCGGCATCGCGATCCGGCCCCTTGGAAATGCCGACCAGCTGAACATCCTCCACGCCGAGGTCCGCGAAAACCTGACAGGCGATACTGAGCTGCCCCGGCCCGCCGTCGATGAGCGCGACGTCCGGCCATTTGGCGCGCGCGTCCTCGCCTTCCTTCACGAGGCGGGCGAAGCGGCGCGTCAGCACCTCGCGCATCATGCCGTAATCGTCGCCGGGGGTGAGGTCCGTCGATTTGATGTTGAATTTCCGGTATTCGCCCTTTTCGAAACCATCCGGCCCGGCCACGATCATGCCGCCGAGTGCGTTGGTGCCCTGAATATGTGAGTTATCATAAACCTCGATCCGCTTGGGCGGCGCTTCAAGGCCGAACACTTCCGCCACACCTTCCAGCAATTCGCGCTGCGCGGAATTCTCCGCCATGCGGCGGCCAAGCTGCTCGCGCGCATTGGTCAGCGCCTGATCGACAATCTCGAATTTCTCGCCCCGCTGCGGCACGGCGATTTCCACGCGGCGGTCGGCATTGAGCGAAAGCGCATCCGCGATCAACTCGCGATTGGCGATTTCCTCCGAAAGCAGGATCAGCGCCGGGGCAGGGCGCTCGTCGTAGAATTGGCCAACAAAGGATTCCAGTATCCCCGCCGTCGCCATCTCGCGCGGATGACGCGGGAAATAGGGCTTGTTGCCCCAGTTCTGGCCCGCGCGGAAAAAGAACACCTGAATGCAGGTTTCGCCGCCCTGATTGAACGCCGCGAACACATCGGCATCGGAAAACGTGGAGGGGTTCACGCCCTGATGCGATTGAATCTGGTTCATCGCGCGAATGCGGTCGCGCAACCGTGCGGCGGTTTCGAAATCCAGCGCCTCGGACGCCGCGTTCATGTTCGCCGCGAGTTCGCCCTGCACCGCGCGGCTTTTGCCGTTGAGGAACAATTCCGCCTCGCGCACCAGTTCCGCATAACCCGCATCGTCTATGCGCCCCGTGCAGGGAGCGCTGCAGCGTTTGATCTGGAACAGCAAACACGGCCGCGTGCGCGATTCGAACACGGAATCGGAACACGACCGCAGCAGAAACGCGCGCTGCAGCGTGTTGAGCGTGCGGTTCACGGCGCCCGCGCTCGCGAACGGCCCGAAATAAACGCCTTTCTGCGTTTTCGCGCCGCGATGCTTCAGCAATTGCGGAAACGCGTGATCCTCGCGCAGCAAAATGTTCGGAAAGGATTTGTCGTCGCGATAGGAAACATTGTAGCGCGGCTTCAGCCGCTTGATGAGATTGGACTCCAGCAGCAACGCCTCGGTTTCCGATTGCGTCGTAACGAACAGCATCTCGGCCGTGTCGGCGATCATGCGCGCGATGCGCTCATTGTGGCCGCCGGTTTTGGCATAGGATGCCACGCGCTTCTTCAGGCTCTTGGCCTTGCCGACGTAAAGCACGTCGCCCTTGGTATCCATCATGCGATAGACGCCCGGCGCATCAGGCAGGTTCTTCACATAGGCCGCAATGCGCGCGGGGCCTTTGGCAGGTGCGATGTTTTCCGTCTCGTCCATCGCACCGATATAGGTGCTGCCCGCCGGGGGCGGAAGGGGCGAATTGTTGTAGCTACAAAAATGTTGACGGCGACCATTTTTCGCACTACATTAAATCATGGAATTCGAATGGGATCCGGCCAAACGCTTAGCCAATCTGGCAAAGCACGGGTTGGATTTCGCGGATGTTGTGAATCTGCCCTGGGAGACGATGAAGATCGTTTTGGATCGCAAACGGGACTATGGCGAGGAGCGCTATCAGGCGTTCGGTCTGTGGAATGGCCAACTGCATGTTGTTTCGCTGACGTTTCGAGGCAGCAAGGTTCGGATCATCAGTTTCAGGAGGGGTAGAAATCGAGAGGCAAGGAAATATGGCGCGTAAACCGAAATACAAAGACGACCCCGACAATCTCGAATTGACGGATGCGGATTTCCGCAATGCTCGTCCGTTTCTGGAAGTGTTTCCGGAATTCGCCGATGCCGTGAAGCGCCTGCGGGGGCGGCCTCGCGCGGAGCATCCGAAGGTGCAGGTGACGCTGCGGCTCGATCCTGATGTCGTCAGCGCCTTCAAGGAAGAAGGCCGCGGCTGGCAGGGCCGCATCAATGAAACGCTGGTGCGCGCGGTGAAGCGCCGCCGCGCGAAGTAATTTCAATCGCGAGTGCGCTCAATCTCCACGCCCGCGCTTTCTGCGCCCGGCAACACGCGCAATTTTTCCACGCGCACGCGGGCGGTTTGCACGCGCGCATCCGTGAAACACGCATCCGCGATACGTTCGGCCAAAGTTTCCGCCAGATTGAAATGGCCTGTGCCGAGAAGCGCGTGAATGCGCCCCGCCAGCGCCTCATAATCGACGACGCTTTCCAGCCTGTCCGCGAATTCGCGCGCATCCTCGACATCGAGATCGACATTGATGCGGATAGGTTGCGATTTTCCCTGCTCATGCCCATGCACGCCGATATGGGCGTGCGCTTCAAGATTGCGGATGAACACGCGCTTCATTCGTTGACGCTCACATCGGGCGTTTTCCAGATCAGATGCTGGCCGCCATCCACCGCGAGCATCTGGCCGGTGACGGCGGTGGCACCCAGCAGATAACGCACGGCATCGCACACATCCTGCGAGTTAGCGCCATGCCCCAGCACGGTTGCCTCGCGCTGGCGGTCGAAATCGGTTTGGGACTGGCGCGCGTTGATGAGCGTCGGTCCCGGTCCCACGGCGTTGACGCGAATGCGCGGGGCCAGCGCCTGCGCCAGCGTCGTGTTGAGCCAGAACAACCCGCCCTTGCTCAGCGAATAGGAGAGGAATTGCGGCGTCGGTTTCAGCACACGCTGGTCGATGATGTTGACGATCGCGCCTTGTTCGTTATCCGGCAATTGCTTTGCGAATTCCTGCGACAGGACGAACGGCGCGCGCAGATTGGTTTCGATGTGTTTGTCCCACGACGCGCGCGAAGCATTTTTCCAGTCGTCGTTCTCGAACACGGAGGCACTGTTGACCAGCGCGGTCAACGGTCCCAATTCCTTCGCGGCGCGCGCGATGAGCGACGATGTTTCCTCTTCGCGCGAAAGATCGGCTTTCAACAATGCGGCTTTCGCGCCAAGTCTGCGTGCTTCTTCGGCGGTTCCCTGTGCATCATTTTCGGACGAACCGTAATGAATCGCGACGTTCCAGCCCTGCGCCGCCAGATCGAGCGCAATCGCGCGGCCAAGCCGCTTCGCTGCCCCTGTCACCAATATGTTTTTGAGCGCCATGCCGTCTAATGATAGCCGATATCCGCGCGCACCTTGCCGCGAAATACCCAATAGGACCAGCCCGTATACATCAGGACGACGGGCAACAAAAAGAGCGTGCCCAAAAGCAGGAAGGTCTGGGTTGCGGGGGCGGATGCCGCCTGCCACAGCGTGTAGTGATGCGGCACGATGAACGGCCACAGGCTGATGGCAATGCCGAGATACGACATCGTGAACAAACCCACGGCGGCGGCGAAGGGTGCTGCTTCGGAGCGATTGTTCAGCGCGCGCCATTCGACGAACGCGATGATTGCGGTAATGAGTGGCACCGGCGAAAGAAACGCGATGTTGGGCCAGGAAAACCATCGCCGCGCGATGTCGGCGTCCATGAACGGCGTCCACAGGCTGACAATTCCGACCGCGATCAGCACACCGGCGAAACACCAGCGGCCATGGGCGCGCGCGCGATCCTGCAACGCGCCTTCGGTTTTCAGGATCAGCCAGCCCGCGCCGAGCAGCCCGTAGCCGAAGACGAGCGCCACGCCGGTCAGCAGCGAAAACGGCGTGATGCAATCGAAACTGTGCCCCGCGAAATGCCGTCCATCCACTTTGAAGCCCTGAATGAATGCGCCCAGCACCACGCCTTGTGCGAATGTCGCGGTGGCCGAGCCGTAATGGAAGGCGCGATCCCAGAAGGTGACATGCTCCGCATCGCGAAAGCGGAATTCAAACGCCACGCCGCGAAAGATGAGTGCCAGCAGCATCACAAGGATCGGGAAATAGACCGCCGGAATGATGATGGCGAAGGCAAGCGGAAATGCCGCCAGCAATCCCACGCCGCCCAGCACCAGCCATGTCTCATTACCATCCCACACCGGCGCGATGGAATTCATCAGCAGATTGCGCGCCTCGCGATCCGGCGCGAAGCCGTAGAGAATGCCGACGCCCAGATCGAACCCGTCCAGCAGCACATAGAGGAACACGCCGGTGCCCAGGATGATCGTCCAGATTGGAACGAAATCGAAAATCATGTCGGGGCCTCCACGCGCGGCTGGCCGCCCTCTATGGGAGTTTTCTCATCAGGCTCCGCCGGTCCCTTGCGCACCACGCGCGCCATCAGCAAAATGCCCGCCGGAAACACGATCAGATAGACCGCCATGTAGCCAAGCAGCGAAAGCAGGACATCGCTGCCCGTGAGCGAGGGCGAAACGGATTGCGCCGTGCGCATCACGCCATACACCGTCCAGGGCTGGCGGCCCACTTCTGTCGTCGTCCAGCCGGCAATCACGGCGAAAAAGCCGAGCGGTGACGCCCATAAACACGCGCGCAGGAACCAGTCCGCATCGAACAGCCGCCGCCGAGCGCGCAGCAGCAGGCTCAACAGGATCAGCGCCAGCATCAAAAGCCCGATGCCCACCATGATGCGGAACGCGAAAAAGGTGATCGCTACCGGCGCGCGCTGATCGGCGGGCCATTGTTTCAGGCCGGGCACGACGCCGTTCGGATCATGCGTCAGGATCAAACTGCCCAGCCCGGGCACGTCGATGGACATATGATTTGTCTCATTGGCCTGATCCGGCAGCGCGAACAGGGTCAGCGGCGCATTTGCCTCGCTGTTCCAGTGCGCCTCGATGGCGGCGAGTTTCGCGGGCTGATAATGCAGCGTATTCAGCCCATGCAGATCGCCGAGAAAAATCTGCAGAGGCACCAGCACGGTCAGCAGCCACAGCGTCATGGACAGCATGATCCTGCCTTCATCCGCAAATTTGCGCTGCCGGATCAGCCACGCGCCAACGCCCACAACGACAAAACCGGTCGTCACATAAAACGCCACCACCG
>DATCEI010000128.1:0-7298 GCA_036510185.1 Rhizomicrobium sp.
TGGGCGATGCGCTATATCAGCCGGAATCGCGTGCTGCGTTGCGGAAGCTGGAATATCTCGGTTTCACCGATGCGTTCCGCGCCTGCAACACCGCGCCGGGCCAATATACATTCTGGGATTATCAGGCCGGATCGTGGCGGAAGAATCTCGGCATCCGCATCGATCACATCATGCTTTCACCACAAGCGGCGGATCGTTTGCGCCGCTGCGAAATCGACCGCGATGTGCGCGGCGGCGAACGGCCGTCCGATCATGTTCCGGTGTGGTGTGAGTTGGATATCTAAACGGCGCCGCTTGATTGCAGCGCATCGATTTCATTTTGTGAGAAACCCCAATGCAGCAACACGGATTTATCCGCAGGCGCAGGCGCGCCCTGCACGCGCGGTGGCGTGCGCGAAAAACGCGGCGCTGGCGCAGGATGCGTCACGCCGCCAATTTCGACAAAGGTTTCACGCGCCACATTGTGCGGATGCTTCGGCGCTTCGGCGAGCGACAGCACTGGCGCATAGCAAACGTCAGTGCCCAGCAGGATTGCGTCCCATTCGTCGCGCGTTTTCGTTTTGATGACAGCGGCAAGTTTTTCTTTCAGAGCCGGCCACGCATTGCGATCCATCTGTGCGGCGAACGCGGGATCGTCGATGCCGGTCTTCTCGATCAACTCGCGATAGAATTGCGGTTCGATGGAGCCGATGGCGACGTGTTTTCCGTCCTTCGTTTCATAGGTGTCGTAAAAATGCGCTCCGGAATCGAGCAGATTGACGCCGCGCTGATCCTGCCAGAAGTCCATCGCATTCATGCCGTAGAACATCGCCATCAGCGACGCCGCGCCATCCGTCATCGCCGCATCGACAACCTGCCCTTTGCCGGATTTGCGCGCTTCGAGAATTCCGCAAACGATGCCGAAGGCGAGATAAAGCGCCCCGCCGCCGAAATCGCCGACAAGATTGAGCGGCGGCACCGGCTTTCCGCCCGCATGCCCGATGCCGTGCAGCGCGCCGGTGAGCGCGATGTAATTGATGTCGTGGCCCGCTGCATTGGCGAGCGGCCCCGTCTGGCCCCATCCCGTCATGCGGCCATAAACGAGTTTCGGATTGCGCGCGAGGCAGACATCGGGTCCAAGGCCGAGACGCTCCATCACGCCGGGACGAAACCCCTCAATCAGCGCGTCCGCGCCGTCGATGAGTTTCAGCGCGGCTTCGACGGCCTCTGGCTTCTTGAGGTCAAACGCCACGGCGGGGCGGCCGCGATAGGTGACTTCGGCGGCGAGCGGCGTGCGCCCGCCCATGCGATCCACGCGCACCACATCCGCGCCCATGTCCGACATCAACATGGCGCAGAAAGGTCCGGGTCCAATGCCTTGAAACTCAACGATTTTGACGCCTTGCAGCGGACCCATGACCTGCCCTCATTTGTGCCGTTTTCTCTGTGTAGCTGTGGGGCGCGTCCAGGTAAACCGGCAGACGATGCGCGCGGCAGCAATATTGGCGATTTTGGCGGCGATGCCGGTCGGCGCTTACGCGCAGTCACCGACGCCTGCGCTGGTGCTTCGTGTGGACAATGTGACGCTCGCCGATACGCCAAAGCATCGCCTCATCATCACAGTGAAAGGCGCTGTCCGCAGCGGCGGCTGGAGCAAGCCGGATTTACGCGCCGGCAAGCGCGACGGCGATACGCTGGTGTTCGATCTGGTTGCGATGCCGCCGCCGAAAAACGCGACCTTCATCGAAGCCGTGATGCCGGTTCAGGCCAGCGAAACCATCGCCATGCCACCGCAATCGGTCACGCAAATAAAAATTGTTTCGGAAACGAACAGCGCAACAGCGCCGATAAATCGTTAGGCCGCGTCGGCGACCACGCGGTTGCGGCCATCGCGTTTGGCGCGATAAAGCGCCTGATCGGAGCGATGCAGCAGCGCTTCGGCGGTGTCGCCGTCACCTTCGGATGCGGCGATGCCGATGCTGATCGTGACATTGAGTTTGCCCGGTTCGCGGCTGATCGAGAACGGCGTCGCCTCAACGCTTTTGCGCAGACGTTCCGCCACCATATAGGCGAACGAAATATCGGTATCAGGCATGACAACCACGAATTCCTCGCCGCCATAACGGCAGGCGAGATCGATACCGCGCACATTCGCGCCGATGCGTCCGGCGAATTCGCGCAGCACTTCGTCGCCGATGTCGTGGCCATGCGTATCGTTGACCGACTTGAAATAATCGATGTCGAGAATGAGAAACGCCAGCGGCTTGCCGGATTTCTTCGCGCTCTGCACCAGCGTATCCAGATGGCGGCCCATGTAACGGCGATTGTGCAGGCCGGTCAGCTGATCGGTAATCGCCATTTCCAGACTGAGTTGCACATTGTGGCGCAACTGATCGGCATAACGCTTCTTGCGCAATTGCGTGCGCACGCGCGCGATGAGTTCGTTCTTGTCCACGGGCCGCGTGAGATAATCGTTGACGCCCATCTCGAGCGCCTGCGTCAGTTTTCGGCGTTCGCCTTCGCTGACAACCACAAGGATCGGCACGTTGCGGCCTTCCGGCAGCGAACGAAGCTGCGAACAAAGGCGCAAACCATCGAAGCCGCGCACACCAAGGCTGACGACGATCAAATCGTAATCGCCGCCGCGCACGCGCACCAGCGCTTCCTCGAATGTATCGACCGCTGCCACTTCATTGGCGGGTTGCAGCGCGCCGGTAAACCACGCCACGGATTCCGGCCTGTCTTCGATGACAAGGATACGGCCCGGCGGTACATTCTCGACCAGCGTTTCCGCCGGATCGATCAGGCCCATGCTCTGGCCCGTCGCCTCGCGCATGCGAAGCTCATCCGTCATCATTTTCAAACGCACCAGCGAACGCACACGCGCAAACAGCGCCGCATCATCCACCGGCTTGGTGAGAAAATCGTCCGCGCCCGCCTCAAGCCCCGCCACGCGGTCGCTGGGCTGATCGAGCGCCGTCACCATCACCACGGGCACATGCGCGGTGCGGGGATTGTGTTTGATGCGGCGGCAGACTTCGAAACCGTCCATGCCCGGCATCATCACGTCCAGCAACACGATATCCGGTTCGGCGGTCTCGATCTTGCCGAGCGCTTCCATGCCGGAATAAGCGGTCACGACCTCGAAATACTCGGCCGTCAACTTCGCCTCGAGCAATTTGACGTTCGAGAGAATGTCGTCGACCACCAGGACGCGAGCGGTCATGGGTCTATCCGATGAAGCGGCGCACTGTGTCGAGGAAGCCGGTCACGGAGATCGGCTTGGAGATATACGCCTCGCATCCGCCCTGACGGATGACCTCTTCGTCGCCTTTCATGGCGAAAGCCGTAACGGCCACGACCGGAATGGATTTGAGGGAATCATCTTCCTTCAGCCATTTGGTCACTTCCAGCCCGGAAACCTCCGGCAACTGGATGTCCATGAGGATCAGGTCGGGGTGGTGTTCACGGGCGATATCCAGCGCCTCCATGCCGTCCTTGGTCTGCAGAATCTTGTAGCCATGGGCGTCCAAGAGGTCGTGGAAGAGCTTCATATTCAGCTCATTGTCTTCCACGATCAAAACCGTTTTCATTTTGGCGTCCATAACTGGCTCTCCGCGCCGGAATACACTAGGTCTGTTAAAGTTCCCGAAGCGCTCCCAAGCAGTCCGGCTTGCATGCTTAGTATTAGGTTGGATGTCTTAACGCTCCCTTGACGATGAGGCTGTCCATGACCCCGCAAACTGCCGAAATCATTGGTTTCAAGGCGTTGGCTTTCCTGGTTGGGACGACCGAGGCGCTGGACAGGTTCCTCGATCTGACGGGGCTGGATGCGGCCACACTGCGCGCGCGTGCGGAGGAGCAGCAGATGCTGGCCTCGATTATCGATTTTCTCCTGCATGACGAAGAGCTTGTGGTGCGTTTCTGCGGCGAGGAATCAATGCCGGCGCGGGACGTCCACATGGCCCGGCATGTGTTGTCCGGCTCATGAGCGGACTTGTCTTCAACAGGGCCGAAGACGCGCCGCTGAGCGGGCGGCCTCTGCTGATCGTGGATGCCGACGAAGTTCTGTTTCTTTTTATCGAAGGTCTGATGAATTTTCTCGCCGAGCGGAATTTGATCCTCGATCTGTCGAGCTATCGCCTTCACGGAAACATCAAGACTCAGGAGCGAACCGTCGTTTCCGACGCGGAAGTGACGGAACTGCTCATCGCATTTCGCCAGACGGTCGATTCGTTGGCTTGCGTGGAAGGCGCACGCGAATCGCTCGCACGGCTTTCGCCGTTGTTGGACATCGTGGTGCTCTCCAACGTGACGAAGGCGCAGGCGCCTGCCCGGTTGCGAAATCTGGAACGCCACGGATTTGCGTATCCTTTGGTTACGAATGGCGGATTGAAGGGACCGGCGGTGAAAACTCTGGCGGATCGCAGCAGCCGGCCCGTTTTCTTTGTGGACGACATTCCGCAGCAACTCGCTTCCGCCGCTGAAGAAGCACCAGATGTGTTTCGCATTCATCTGATTGGCGATGAACGATTGAAGCCTTTGCTTCCGCCCGCACCACAGGCGCACTTGCGCGCGGAGAATTGGCGGCAAGCTGAAGCATTCATTTGCGAACGTCTCGCGGAGGCATAGATGCGTTTCGGAATCGATCTGGGTGGAACGAAAATCGAAATCGCAGCCCTCGACGATCAAAGTCACGAAATCCTGCGCCATCGTGTGCCGACGCCGCATACGGACTATGACGACACCATCGCCGCGATCCGCGATCTTGTGATTGATGCCGAGAAAACATTGGGCGCCAGGGGCAGCGTTGGCATCGCTACGCCCGGCGCGATCAGCCTCAAAACCGGGCTGGTGAAGAATGCAAATTCCACGAAGCTGATCGGTCATCCACTCGACAAGGATTTGAGCAACGCGCTGAACCGCACGGTGCGCGTCGCCAATGACGCCAAATGCTTCACGCTCTCCGAAGCCATCGATGGCGCCGCGAAAGGCGCCGACACCGTTTTCGGAATCATCGCGGGCACCGGCGTTGGTGGTGGTGTTTGCGTTGGTGGCCGCGTGCTGACCGGCGCGCATGCGATTTCCGGCGAATGGGGACACAATCCCCTGCCTGCGCCGCGCGGCGAAGAGATCGACGACGCGCCGCTTTGTTATTGCGGCAAGCGTGGCTGCATCGAAAGTTGGTGCAGCGGTCCTGCGCTGTCCGCAGATTTCAAACGGCACGCAGGCCGCAATCGTGTCGGCACTGAAATCGCCAAGCTCGCTGCGAGCGGCGATACTGCGGCGACCGAAACGATGGAGCGCTATTATGACCGCTTCGCGCGTGCGATTGCCGGAATCGTCAACATTATCGATCCCGATGTAATCGTGGTCGGTGGCGGACTTTCCAATATCGATGCGCTCTACACCGAATTGCCGCCGCGCGTGGAGCGCTATGCGTTCACGCCGGAAGGGCCGACTCGCATTCTGAAAAATGTTCATGGTGACTCCAGTGGCGTGCGCGGCGCGGCGTGGCTATGGCATATTGACGAGGTGAAGAACGGCCTCCCCGCATGAGCGCTTTCTGCCGCGATTGCCTCGCCGATGCGCGTGCCAATGTGCTGCGATGCGATTCCTGCGGCAGCCGACGCGTACTCGCACATGCCAAACTCGACACGCTTTGCATTGCGCATCTGGATTGCGATGCGTTTTATGCGGCCATCGAAAAACGCGATAACCCCGCGCTTCGCGACAAGCCCGTGCTGGTCGGCGGCGGTTCGCGGCGGGGCGTAGTTTCGACCGCTTGTTATATCGCGCGCATCAACGGCGCGCGCTCCGCGATGCCGATGTACATGGCGCTGCAGAAATGTCCCGATGCAGTCGTCATCAAGCCCAACATGGCGAAATATGCCGAAGCTTCCCGCCAAGTGCGCGCGATGATGCGCGATCTCACGCCGCTCGTCGAACCGCTTTCTCTCGACGAAGCCTATCTCGATCTTTCGGGCACCGAACGGCTTCACGGACGTTCGCCTGCGAAAACGCTCGCGGTATTGAGCAAGAAGATCGAAAACGAAATCGGCATAACGGTTTCCATTGGTCTGAGTTGCAACAAATTTCTTGCCAAACTTGCTTCCGAACTCGACAAGCCGCGCGGCTTCGCAGTCATCGGCAGCGGCGAAGCGGTGTCGTTTCTGCGCGAGCGACCCGTTTCCAGCATTCGCGGCGCAGGCGCGGTGTTGCAGGCGCGGCTTGCAAAAGACGGCATCACGCATGTCGCGCATCTGCAGGACATGGACGTGCGCGATCTCGCCAAACGCTACGGCAATACGGGTCTCTGGCTTCATCGCATTGCCCATGCCGTCGATACGCGCGCTGTCGATCCGGAAGGCGAAACCAAAAGCATTTCGTCCGAGACGACATTCCTTGACGATCTGTCGCGTTTCGAGAATCTCGAACGCATTTTATGGAACCAGGCCGAACGGGTTTCTGCGCGCGCCAAGAAATCCGAACTCGGCGGACGCACCATCACGTTAAAGCTCAAGACAAAATCCTTTCGTATTCGAACGCGCAGCATTTCGCTCGACGCGCCGACGCAATTGGCCGACCGTATTTTTCGCGTAGCGCGCGAGGCGTTGCGCCGAGAAGCGGACGGCACCGCGTTTCGCCTGCTCGGCGTCGGCATCAGCGGCCTTAGCAGCACAGGCGAATGTGACCCGCCCGATCTTGTGGATCGCGACGCGGACAAACGCGCGAAAACCGAACATGCGATGGATCGCGTGCGCGCGCGTTTCGGCGGCAAGGCGGTCGGTAAAGGTCGCGGACTTAGGCCCGATTGATTATTCGCCGTGCGAGCGCAACGGCCCGTATAGGTCTGGTCGCCGATCCCGAAACAATCCCCACGACGCGCGCATGCGGGCAATCTCATCAAGATCGAATGATGCGGTGATGACGCCTTCATCGGTGCGATTCAGTTCCGCCACAATCGCGCCAGTCGGATCGGCGATGAACGATGAGCCATAAAACGTCATTTCTCCGGCCTGTCCTTTTTCGATGCCGATGCGATTGGAGGCGACAAGCGGAACGTAGTTCGCGCCTGCGTGGCCCTGCATCACGCGCCGCCAATGATCGCGGCTGTCCACGGGCGGCGCGGGCGGCGGCTCGGTGCCGATAGCGGTGGGATAAAGCAACGCTTCCGCGGCCATCAGCGCCATAACGCGCGCGCTTTCGGGAAACCATTGATCCCAGCAAATGCCGCAACCGATTTTTCCAAACCGCGTGTTCCACACTTTGAATCCCGTATCGCCCGGCGTGAAATAGAATTTCTCCTGATAGCCCGG
>DATCEI010000129.1:0-5211 GCA_036510185.1 Rhizomicrobium sp.
GGAAACGGTTCTGCCCCGGCAGCCACACTTCGATGTCATAGGTTTTCTTCGCCGAGAAACCCATATCGCCCGTGCACAGCGTCATCACCCGATGATGCAGGTTGAGGCGCTTGAGGATTTCCTGTGCGCAATCGGTCATGCGTTCGTGCTCGTCGAGCGATTGTTCGGGCGTTGTGATGGAAACGAGTTCCACCTTCGAGAATTGATGCTGCCGGATCATCCCGCGCGTGTCCTTGCCCGCCGCACCCGCTTCGGCGCGGAAACAGGGAGTCCATGCGGTGAAGCGCATCGGGAGTTGTGCTTCGTCGAGAATTTCACCGTTGACGTAATTCGTTAGTGGCACTTCGGCTGTGGGGATGAGCCAATGCCTTTGCGGATCATCGTGTAGCCGTAACTTGCCTATCGTAACTTGGCGGGCACGTTCGATTCCATTTTTTTCAGCGTAGTCGAGAATCATTTGGCGATCAGTTTGCAAATCCAACACAAATTGATCTTCGTGAACTTGTTGCTGGAACGCTACGAATTGATCGTAGTAGAACTTCGGTAGTTGCCCTGTTCCAAACATTGCGTGATCACGCACCATCAATGGCGGCGACACTTCTGTGTAACCGAATTTCTCCGTGTGAATGTCGAGCATGAATGCGCCGAGCGCGCGTTCGAGTTTTGCAAGGCCGCCTTTGAGATACACGAACCGTGCGCCGGAAACTTTCGCGGCGCGTTCGAAATCCATCAGGCCCAGCGCTTCGCCGAGATCGAAATGCTCTTTCGCCGCGTTCATCGTGGGCCGCGAACCGAACGCGCGCGGTTTGACCTCGACATTTGCGTTTTCATCCGCGCCGTCAGGCACATCTTCGGCGGGAAGATTGGGAATTCCGGCGAGAATATCGTCGAACGCTTTTTTCTTTTCGCGCTCGCTTTCCTCGCCTTTTTGAATCTCGTCTTTCAGGCCTGCGACTTCGGCCATCAGCGTGGACGCCTGCGCCTCATCCTTCTTCGCTTTCGCCTGACCGATGAGTTTGGAGGCATCGTTGCGGCGGGCTTGGGCTTCCTGCAACCGCGTCTGCAGCGCGCGCAATTCCTTGTCGCGTGCGAGCACGTCTTCGGCGATGGCGCTCGCGTCCGCAACGCCGCGCCGCCCCAACCCCGCGACGAAGGCATCCGCATTGTCCCTGATCGCGCGTATGTCGTGCATGAATCGCCCTCGCCATGCGTAAATGGCATGGGCTTGGGGCGCGGTAAAGTTGGCGGCTCCCTTCCGCTGCGGCAGACCAGCGCATCCTCAGGGAACCTTCCCGCAACGGCCTATATTCAGGCGGAAGAGCGGGAGAGCGCCCATGGAAATCCGGCGAAACGACGTTGCCATCGTGACGGGCGCATCCCGCGGACTTGGCATCTATATCGCCGAGGCGCTGGCGGCGAAGGGTACGCGGCTTGTGCTGGCCGCGCGCACGGCGGATGCGCTGGAGAACGTGGCCGCCAAGCTTCGCCAGAGCGGCACGGAGGTGCTCACCGTTCCGACCGATGTGGCTGATCCCACAGCCTTGCAGGCGCTGGTCGATGCCACGCTCGCCCGTTTCGGCCGCATCGATATTCTCGTCAACAATGCGGGCTACGACTACGCGCTGCCCTTCGATCAATGCACGATGGACGACATACGCCGCATGATGGAGATCAATCTCACCGCGCCCATCATGCTCACGCGGCTTGTAATTCCTGCGATGCAGAAAGCCGGGCGCGGCCATATCGTCAATATCGCTTCGCTCGCAGGTGTCATGGCGACGCCATACGAAGAACTCTACAGCGCCACGAAACACGGCCTTGTCGGATTCACGCGCGCCTTGCGCGGCTCGGCGCAAGATATGAAATGGCCCATAAGCGCGTCCGTCATCTGTCCCGGGTTCATGGACGATGCCGGCCTCTATGTGGAGATGGTGAACGGATATAATGTCGCCGCGCCCGGTTGGATCGGCGCGATCAAGGCGCCGAAGCTTGGGCAAGCCGTCATCCGCGCTATCGAAAAAGATTTGCCGGACGTCGTGATGATGCGCGGTACGCCGCGTCTGTTCATGGCGAGCCTTGCACTCACGCCGCGCATTTATGAATCCGTTTCGGCGCTGCTCGATCCGTTTGCGCTGTTCCGCGCAGTGGCGAAAGGCCATGTCGCCGAGCGGGCGGCCAAGGGCTGATTATCCCGCACCCGCCGGGGCTTCTTCGCGCGCGCGGTCGCGTTCGATCAGCTTCACGCACCAGATGGACACTTCGTACAGCCCCACCAGAGGAACCGCGAGGCTCAGCATCGACACCACGTCGGGCGGGGTCAGCACACCCGCAACCGCCACGATCCCCACCACGGAATAGCGCCACGCCGAGCGCAGTTGTGCGCTCGTCACAATGCCCACGCGGCCCAGCAGCGACAGCAGTACGGGCATCTGGAAGGTGAGGCCGAAGGCGAAGATCAGCGTCATCACGAAATCCAGATATTCGCTGACCTTGGGCTGCAGCTGAATGGAAAGCGTATCCGGGCCGCCCGGCGTTTCGTAGCCCGCGAAAAAGCGGATCGCGTAAGGCAGCATCACATACATGACGAAAGCAGCACCGATGGCGAACAGAACCGGCGTCGCCAGCAGGAATGGCAGGAAAGCGCGGCGCTCATGTTTGTAAAGACCGGGCGCGACGAACATCCAGATTTGCGCGGCAATGATGGGAAACGCGAGGCAGAGGCCCGCAAACATTCCAACCTTCACATAGGTGAAGAACGTCTCATAAAGCGCCGTATAGATCATATGATGGCCCGCGCCGAGTGCATGTGCCAGCGGTGCGGTGAGAAACGCATAAATCTGTTTGGCGAACGCGAAACAAATCCCGAAGCAAATGAGAAACGCGATGATCGCGTGGATCAGGCGTTTGCGCAGTTCGATCAGATGGTCCAGCAACGGGGCCTTGCTCGCCTCCATTTCCGCTTTCTCGTCGGGCGTCGGCGCGATCATGGCGGCGGCGGTTCGGCGGGCGCGGGCGGCGCAATCGCGTGATCCACGGGCGTCACCGGCTCAACACGCGTGGCGCGCAACGCCTCGATCTCTTTTCGCAAATCCTCAAGCTCGGAGGCGCGCGCCATCTCGTCGAAGCTTTTGCGGAAATCGTTGGCCATGGCGCGGGCCTTGCCCATCCAGCGCCCGGCCATGTGCATCAGGCGCGGCAAATCCTTCGGCCCCACCACGACCAAGGCCACGATGAGCAGAACGAGAATATGGCTCCACGAAAAATCGAGCACGGGTCAGCGCCCCGCTTGGCTGTCCTTGGGCGGTTCGTCGCCGGGCAGTTTGGGCGGCTGGTCGTGATCGGACAGGCCCTGGCGGAAGCTTTTGATGCCCTTGCCCACATCGCCCATGATGTCGGAAATCTTGCCGCGCCCGCCGAACAGAAGCAGCGCCACCACGGCGATAATCAGAATGTGCCAGATGCTGAGCGCACCCATGAGGAACTCCTTGGCCCGAGGGCCGGGTTTCAGGGGCAGTTAAACTCCCTAAGACCGCCCTGATGCAAGCTTAGCCAATGTGCACCTCGCCGTTGCGGCCAAAGGCGTCGGCCACCCCGCCCAACCGTTTCATCACGGGATCGGCGGTGATTTTGCCCCGGCGGGTGGGAACTTCGATCACGATTTTGGTGGGCGTCATCTTGATGGGGTAATGCGGCAACTCGCCCACGGCTGAGGCCGACAGGGCAAAACCCAGCCGCGCGGCCAGCCCCAGTTTCTTGGCGCGAAGCTCGTCTTCCTCGTTCAACAGCCCGGCGTTTTTCAGGTCGCGGGGGAAATCCTCGTCGCCCGAATAGCGGTGATAGATCGCCGTGGCGATGAGCGCGCGCGCGCGATGGTCCGCGCCCGCGAACGGCGCCGTCACCACCTGATTGAAGGCGCCGAAAGCGCGGTCGTCCGGATGCCTGCGCCATGCGATATCGGAGAACAGGCACACCGCATGGCGGATGCGCTCAAGCTCTGCATTGTCGCCCGCAAACAGCGGCGACATCCATTTGAACATCTCTTCCGCATGGCCGGGCGAGCGCGCCAGTTGCGCATTCATGTTGGCGGCGAATTCGATCAGCGGATCTTTTTCGCGCTCGGCTTCGGAGAGTTGGGCGTGCAGCAGGCCTTCGCGCAGACCGTAAGCCGACACAACAACATCCTTGAAACCGCCGATCTGCAACAGCCGCTCCAGCACCACCGCGCCGTAAGGCAACGCCTCCGCGCGGCGGCGGGAAATCACCTTCATGCGCTCCAGCGATTTGCGCGACAGATGCGCCACCGCTTTGCACAGCCGCAAGGCGCGCGCGCGCGGGATCGTGTAGTGATGCAAGACATGCAGCGGATAGCTGCATTCCTCCATGTCGATGCGCGCGAAACTGCGCCAGATGCCGCCGACGGCATAAAGCGAACGGCCTTCCAGCGCGCCCATCTTTTCCAGCCTGCCTAAGCCTTCGTCCACCAGCTTGCGGGCTTTGTCGGGATCGTCCTTGGCGATGTCCATAAGACGCAGCGGGCCATAGGGAAACGTCATCGCCTGACCCGTGCGGCCCTGGCGCACCGTCACCATGTCGAGGCTGCCGCCGCCGAGATCGGCGACAAGGCCGTCGGCTTCCGGCGTGCCGGACAGCACGCCTTCGGCGGCAAGGCGGGCTTCTTCTTCACCTGACAGCACACGAATCGGGCTGCCCCATGCGGCCTCGGCGCGGCGCACGAATTCCTGACCGTTGGAGGCATCGCGCGCGGCCGCCGTCGCAACCGCCTCGCGCACGGGCGCATCCAGCGCATCGGCCATCATGCGGAACCGCGCCAGCGCCTCCAGCGCCATCGTGATGCCTTCGGCGTTGAGCTTGCCGCTCGACACCATGTTACGGCCGATGCCGCAAATCGCTTTTTCATTGTGAACGGTCGCGGGCGTGCGCGTGAAACTTTCGTAGATCACCAGACGCACGGAGTTCGAACCGATATCCACGATGGCGACGCGCCCACTACGCGCGGGCGAATTGCGCGCAGCTGCCGAAATTTTTTCTGCGGAAGCGGTCGTAATGGCCATCACCGTTCAGTCGCGTCGCGGCAGAATCGCAACCGGGCGCGGCTGGTCGATCTTGAGCGCGCGGCCACGGCCCGAAAGCGACGGATTGGTCATGAAATATGTATGCGCGGAAAAGGCATCGTCATCCTCGGCATGGGAA
>DATCEI010000130.1:0-2211 GCA_036510185.1 Rhizomicrobium sp.
GAGGAAAGAACTATATCTTCGGTCGCGCCACGGGCTTCTTCGCCTTTTCGCGCGCGTGCCATCCAGTCAGCCGCGTATATTCGGCTTCCGGCAGGCCGTAATAGCCGTTGGCGGTTTTTTCGAGGCCGGGGCGATCACGCACCACGATGCGCCCGCGCGCCGTGCCGATCAGTGCGCGCGACTCAAGCTCGTGCAGCGCCACCGACACGCCCGCGCGGCGCACGCCCAGCATGATGGCGAGAAACTCATGGGTGAACGCCAGGTCGTCGGCCGCTACGCGGTCATGGGCCATGAGGATCCAGCGCGCCAGACGCTCCTCCACCTTGGCGCGTCCGTTGGCGAGTGCTGTGTGCGCGCCCTGAATCATGAGAGCCTGCGCGAAATGCAGAAAACATAATTGCATGGATGAGCTTTTTCGCATGGCCTCGCGAAAGGGACGCAGGGCGATGCGCTGTCCGTGCCCGGCCAGTTGCACATAGGTGGCGTGCGGCGCGCGGTCGTCGCCCATCACAACGGTGACGCCGCTCATGCCGTCCCAGCCGAAGAAGCCCGCCTCGATCTGCTCGCGTGCGCTTGTCATCGCGACAACCGAGACGATGCCGGATTCGGGAAAATAAATATGCGCAATCGGCTTGTGGGGAATTTCGAGCTTCAGCCGCAGCGGCATCGCGACAGGTTCGAGATGGGGCTGCAACAAAGCGAAATCGGCATCGGACAACGACAAAAGCAGATGGTTGCGCGGACGCGCGTGGAGTTGGATCAATAGCTCTTTCCCGTTTGGGGCAAGAGCACGATTTCTCTTAGCCATCCGCGCCCTGAAATTTTCGCAGATGATTTTCTAAGGGTAGCACGAAAGCGCGGGCAATGATGCAATTGTTCTTGACGTACGGTTCCGTACGAAGTTCCTTACGCGAATCCCGTACGGTTCCGTACTGATTTTCCGGATGAAATCGCGCCGTTTGCCGCCATAATTTATCCGTTTGCGGACGAGTTCCGTGCGTGCATTTCTGCCGGGGATGGTGTCGGACGTGCCGCTTTATCGTTGCTATTTCATAGCCGAGAACGACACCACAACCATGTGGCACACGTTCACCAAAGGCGACGATGAAGCGGCACACGGCCATGCGATGGATTTGTTTGCCGCAAGGCCCGTCTCGGCCAAGATCGAAGTCTGGGAAGACACGCGGCTGATTTTAAGTTACGCGCGCCCGATGCCAAAATCGGCGGAAGAATTCCGCAGGCTCAGCGCGCTTGCGTTCGCGGCGGCCAATGACGAAGCCGATCCCGTGTGCAGGCGCTCCATCGCCGCCTATGCCTCGCAACTGAAGCACGAGGCCGAAGCGATGGAATGGAATTTCATTCGGTAATTGCCATATATCGGCCCGCATTCGCGCCCGCGCCCGAACAGGTCTATGCTCGCTTCAACCCGGCGAGGCTTATGTGGACCGCATCCCCAACCGCAGCGATTTGACGACCGACGAGATGGCGGCGTTGCGGCTGATCGTGTCGCACAGCTTCATGAGCAAGGGATCGATGCTCGCCAGCCATCGCGAACGGCTGATAGCCCTGGAACTTATTCAAGCAGGCATGGGCGGGCTGATGCCGACGCCTTCGGGGCGCATTGTGGCGCGAATGTGAAATTTTCGTCCTGCGCCGTTGCGGCGGAGGAAAATGAGAAACGACGCATTGCTCAATCCGCGCAGCCGCTTACTTGCAAATCACAGCACCGCGCGCACGTCGTGTTGTGCCGATTCGGCGCTACAATTATAAGTAATTCTTAATAACCGGCGCGCAGATTGTACGCTAGCGTACGGTCCGAAAACGATAAAGACGGGCTCAGGCGGCGGTCTCCCATCGCCAACCAAAGCCACATCGTGCGCGGGTGGGCAGCCATGCCGGTTTACCAGTGCTGTATCCTTGAGAACGACGGCAATTCGATTGCGTCGCTGTCCTTCAATTGCGAAACGAATACGGAGGCGCAGGATTATGCCTTGCGCCTGTTCGGCGCGCATCCGCACGACAACAGAGTGGAGATGTGGGTCAACACGCGGCTGATCCTGAACTATACGCGGGCCGGCGTGGCGCGCTCGCCGGCGGAATTGCGTGCGCTGTGCGCGCGCGTGCTGGAAGCCGCGCACAAGGAAAACGATCCGAGCATCAGGCGCTCGGTCGCGGCCTACGCCCTGTCGCTGGCGGAGGATGCCGAGGCGA
>DATCEI010000131.1:0-4113 GCA_036510185.1 Rhizomicrobium sp.
GACATTACGTTGCGCCGAAAGTCGTGAACGGACAGGTCGTGCCCGGCCATGTCGAAAGCGGAAATCCATGACGCGCCTTGAACATCAAGACTGGATGAATGCGCCAGAGACGCGCGCGGTGATGGAGGCGCTTGGCGGCAATGCGCGTTTCGTTGGTGGAGCGGTACGCAATGCGTTGTTGGGACAGCCCGTGATCGACATTGATATCGCAACGCCGCTTGTGCCTGAAGACGTGATTGAGCGTTTGAAGAAAGCGGGTCTTGGAGCGGTTCCGACCGGCATCGATCACGGCACGATCACAGCGGTTTCAAACGGCAAACCATTTGAAGTGACAACGCTGCGTCGCGATGTAACGACCGATGGCCGTCACGCGACCGTCGCGTTCACGACCGACTGGAAAGAAGACGCGTCACGCCGCGATTTCACAATGAACGCGCTTTATGCGAGCGCGGACGGCGAGCTGTTCGATTATTTTGGTGGCATCGAAGATTTGAAAGCGGGGCGCGTGCGGTTCGTCGGCGATGCGGCGCAACGTATCCGCGAAGATTACCTGCGGATCTTGCGCCTGTTCCGTTTTCACGCCTGGTACGGCAACGGTGACATCGACAGTGAGGGTCTGCATGCTGCGGCGGCGGAGAAAGCTGGCCTTGCGCAGCTTTCCGGCGAGCGTGTGCAGAAAGAAATGTTGCGCCTGCTCGAAGCGGACAATCCCGTGCCTGCGTTGCGCGTGATGGCGGCAAGCGGAATTCTGTCGGAAATTCTGCCGGGCGTGTTGAACTTCGCGCGGCTGGAACGTCTCGCTGCCAACGACACAAACAATTTCTTCGACGCCGATGCGTTGTTGCGGCTCTCGGCGATGCTGCCAGACGTGGAAACCGCGCGCGCCGTCGGTGAACGCTTCAAACTTTCCAACGTGGATCGCGTGCGGCTGGAAGACCTCGCGGGCGCGCGCGAGAAAATCGTTTGCTATCTTTCGATTCGAGAAGTCCGCAAACTGCTTTACCGGCTTGGCACCAAATGCTTTCGTGACCGCGTGTCTCTGCGCTGGGCGGAAGATGCGAAAGACTCCAACACGATGCAATGGCGCGCGCTGCTGGCGCTGGCCGATGCGTGGGTGCGGCCGGAATTTCCGCTCACCGGCCGCAATGTGATGGCGGCGGGCGTGCCCGAAGGGCCGCTGGTGGGGCGCATCCTCGCCGAAGTCGAGGATTGGTGGATCGATTCCGATTTTATCGAAGACGAATTTTCGTTGGCGGAACGCTTAAAAGCTGTGGTGCAGGCCACTGCTTATTAGTTCTACCGCGTGCATGATCGCCCAACCGCGCACGATCATCGAAATCGCCACATAGATCACCATGAACAATCCCGCATAGGCGATCCAGCGGTGTTTGTTCAGCAGGTTGGCGATCCAGTGCGCGGCCACGCCCATCAGTGTGACGGAAAGCACAAGTCCCACGCACAACACCCACACATGACGCTGGGCCGCACCCGCAACCGCCAGCACATTGTCCAGCGACATGGAAAGGTCTGCGGCTGCGATTTGAATAATGGCATAGCGCATTGTCGCGCTTTCGCTCGCCGGCGAATCCTTCGCGCAGATTTCGCCGTTCGTGCCTTTCATTTCACGCCACAGCCGCCACGCCACCCACAGCAGAAGAATGCCGCCCGACAGCATGAGGCCGATCACATCCAGCAACTGCATCGTGATTGTCGCCAGCAAGATGCGCAGGATCACGGCGGCGATCAGACCGCCCACGATGACGTTGCGGCGTTTCGCTTTGGGCACGCGCGCCGCCACCATGGCGATGACGATGGCATTGTCGCCCGCAAGCACGATGTCGATCAGGATGACCTGAAGCAGTGCTACAAAAGCAGGCGTGTTCACGGCCAGCGCGCTTCCGGCGGCAATGACATCAGAATGGCTTCCACATTGCCTCCCGTCTGAAGGCCGAATTGCGTGCCGCGGTCGTAGAGCAGGTTGAACTCCACATAACGCCCGCGCCGCACCAATTGATGCTCGCGGTCCGCCTCGCTCCACGGCGCGGCCATCCGCCTCTTCACGATGTGGGGATAGACATCGAGGAATGCGAGGCCGACATCGCGGGTAAAGTTAAAATCTTCTTGCCAATTGCCGGTGTCGAGCCGGTCGAAGAAGATGCCGCCCGCGCCGCGCGGCTCGCCGCGATGGGGCAGGTGGAAATATTCATCGCACCATTGCTTGAAGCGCGGATAGTAAGTTGCGTCATGCGCATCGCAGGCGCGTTGCAGTGCGCCGTGGAAATCGCATGCGTCGTCTTCGTTGGGAAACATCGGCGTCAGATCCGCGCCGCCGCCGAACCAGCTTTGCGTCGTCACCAGATGGCGCGTGTTCATGTGCACCGCCGGCACATGCGGATTCTGCATATGCGCCACCAGCGAGATGCCGCTGGCCCAGAAACTGGAGTCCACATCGGCACCCGGAATCGTCTTGGCGAATTCCGGCGAGAAACACCCATAGACGGTGGAGACATTCACGCCCACTTTCTCGAACACGCGGCCTTTCATGATGGCCATGATTCCGCCGCCTGCGTCCGCGCCGTCTTCGCCGGGCCGCGCCCACGCCTTGCGCACGAATCGCCCCGGCGGACGGTCGGCCAATTGGCCGGTGTGGGCGTCCTCGATGGCCTCGAAGGCGGCGCAAATCCGGTCGCGCAATTCCTCGAACCACGCGCGTGCGAGCTGTTTCCGGTCGGAAGCGTTCATGATTGCGAAGATTGATGTCATTGGCGGCTAATGCAAATCCGGACCGGAAATAGTTCTTGACACGAAAGTATATACTATAGTAACTTACTATTTGAAATGATTTTCTGGCCCGAACAATGTCAAAATATGAGGCATTAAACTCGTTTCTCAAAACTCAAGGGACGCAGGAAGTCCCTATGACGTTTGAGGAAGTCGAGCACGTTCTGGGCATTGCATTGCCGCCCTCGGCTTACAAGCACCGGCCCTGGTGGGCGAACGAGGCGTCAGGCCACGTCCATGCCAAGGCCTGGCTCGAAGCCGGTTACGAAACCGGGCAGGTCGATATGCAAGGCAAGAAGCTCGTCTTCAAACGGATCGCAGCATCGAAAGGAAGCGGCATGTCCGATTCAGCGCGCGCCTTCACGCATACGGAAGGCGAGGGAAGAAAACCCGTCGGACGGCATCCCATGATCGGCGCGATGAAAGGGTTGACGTGGATCGATCCCAATTACGATCTCACGCAGCCGATGTTCAGCGACAAGGAATGGGATGAAATCGTCGAGGAAAAGCTCAAGAAGTACGATGAGCTTTTCGGCGGGCCTGAATCCAAATGATGCCGCTGCTGCTCGATAGCTGCATGCTCATCTGGATAATCGAGGAAAAGCCGATAAAGGCGGCGGCGATTGCGGCTCTCGATTTCGCCAATGACAATCGGCATCCGGTCTTTATTTCGCCGATCACGGCTTTGGAATTCGGCATGTTGTTTTCATGCGGCCGCATTCGGTCGCCTCTTTCGCCACAGGAGTATTGGCGGCGCGCGACGCATATTCCGGGCGTGCAACTGGCACCCATGCCGCCGGAGCTTTTGATGGCCTCGTGGTTTCTGCCCGATTCAAAGATTCGCGATCCGTGGGACCGCATCATTGCCGCGACGGCCCGCGAATACGGCTACACGGTTCTTACGCGCGACCGCGCGCTTTTGAGCTATGCGAAGGAGGGGCATTTGAGTGCGCTGGAGTGTTAGTCAGAACCCTCCAACCTCGTGAATCGCCTAGATTTTATGCGTCATCGTGCCGCAAGACCCTCTAAAACCTGTTCTCTATTTTAGCCCAGCTTCGAAGCGCGTCGTTGAGTCATGGGGATAGGCGCGCCATCTCCTTTATCATGCATCCCCGTCGGTTATCGCAGAAGGGGTATTCCGTGACATCAGACAGTTCGGCCGAACCGACACGACGTGATTTTCTCTACGTCGCGACCGGGGCCGTGGCAGCGGTCGGCGCGGGGCTGGTGGCCTGGCCGTTCATCGACCAGATGAACCCGTCATCGGCCGTGCGCGCGCTCGCCTCCGTTGAAGTGGACATCACATCGATTCAGGTGGGGCAGGCGGTCACG
>DATCEI010000132.1:0-7496 GCA_036510185.1 Rhizomicrobium sp.
CGCGGACAGATACGCGCGCCGCGCGTGATGGCCGCGGTTTATGCCGCCATTCTGCAGCAAATGGAGCAGCAGGGCTGGGCGCCGCCGCGCGCCCGCGTGCATCCCAGCAAGGCGAAGCTGCTGCTGCTGGTGTTGCAGCACGGGATCGCAAGATGAAGCAGGGCAAGGTTTTCGTTATCGGTGGAGGACTTGCGGGTCTTTCGGCGGCGCTGAAGCTCGCCGATGCGGGCGCGGCGGTGGAGTTGAGCGAGGCCGCCCCGCAAGCAGGCGGGCGTTGCCGCTCCTATTTCGATCCGGCGCTGGAACAGGTGATCGATAACGGCAATCATCTGGTGCTCTCCGGCAATCACGCGACGTACGAATATCTTCGCATGATCGGCACGGAGAATTCGCTGAAAGGGCCGGAGAGCGCGAGCGCGTCGTTCATGGATATGAACACAGGCGCGCGCTGGACGCTTCAACCCAATGACGGATTGCTGGCATGGTGGGTGCTTGTGAAAAATCGCCGCGTGCCGGATACGCAGCCCGCCGATTATCTGGAATCCGCCAAGCTCATTTTCGCGCGGCCGGATCAGACCATTCCGCAAGTGGTTTCGTGCAAAGGCGCGTTGTGGGAAAAACTCGTGCACCCTTTTCTGCACGCGGCGCTGAACACTGAACCAAAAAACGCATCGGCGCAGCTCGCGGGCACGGTTATTCGCGAAACCTTTGCGAAGGGCGGGCGCGCCTATCGTTTGCGCATCGCGACGCCGAATTTGTCTGCGGCCTTTATCGATCCCGCGATTGCGCATCTGCGCGGGAAGAATGTGGACATTACGTTCGGCCGCCGCCTGCAACGCATTGTGCGCAATGGCGCGGTGCTGGCGCTGGAATTTCCTGATTGCACCGTGCCGGTGTCCAAAAACGATTGCGTCATCCTCGCCGTGCCGCCCTGGACGGCGGAGGAATTGCTGCCCGATATTTCCGCGCCGGATGAATTCCGCGCCATCGTCAATGCGCATTTCCGCATAACGCCCAATCCGGGTGCGGCGCCCATGACGGGCGTGATCGGCGGCACGGCGGAATGGGTGTTCGCGTTTCACGACCGCGTCTCCGTTACGGTGAGTGCCGCCGATGCGCTGGTCGATATGGAGCGGGAAAAGCTCGCCCATCTTCTCTGGGCCGATGTGGCCCGCGTGCTGGAATTGCCGTCCGCCCTGCCGCCTTGGCAGATCGTGAAAGAGAAACGCGCCACCTTTGCCGCCACGCCCGAACAGGCCGCCAAGCGCCCGCAAACCGCCACGCAATGGCCCAATCTGTTCGTCGCCGGCGACTGGACCGACACGGGCCTGCCCGCGACCATCGAGGGGGCCGTGCGATCAGGGTTCAAGGCCGCCCGATTGGCTCTGGCCCGCAACTCGTATAATTGAAGCCTATGAACGCGATGCCCACACAGACCATCGAGGACACGATCAGCCGCGCCACCGATGCGTTGCTGCGCCAGCAGCGCGGCGATGGCCATTGGGTCTTCGAGCTTGAGGCGGATGCGACGATCCCCGCCGAATATGTGCTGCTGGTGCATTATCTGGGCGAGACGGCGAACCTCGAACTCGAACGCAAGATCGGTGTCTATCTGCGCCGCATTCAGGCGGAGCACGGCGGCTGGTCGCTGTTTCATGGCGGCGGCTTCGACATCAGCGCAACGGTGAAAGCCTATTTCGCGCTGAAGATGATCGGTGATGCGACCGATGCGCCGCATATGGTGCGCGCGCGCAATGCCATCATTGCACGCGGCGGTGCAGACAAGGCCAATGTGTTCACGCGGCTGCTGCTGGCGCTGTACGGCGAGACGCCGTGGAACAACACGCCGACTGTGCCGGTGGAATTGATTCTGCTGCCGCGCTGGTTTCCGATTCATCTGTCGAAGATGTCGTATTGGGCGCGCACGGTGATTGTGCCGCTGCTGGTGCTTCAGGCGTTGAAGCCGCGGGCGCGAAACAAGCGCGGCATTCATGTGCAGGAATTGTTTACGCCGGTCCATGAACACGCGCCCGCTCGCGCGCCGCATCAAAATCCCGCATGGTCGGCGTTCTTCAACGGACTCGATTGGGTGCTGAAGCGCGTCGATAATCTGTGGCCGAAAAAATTGCGCAAGCATGCCATCGACAAATGTATCGCGTTCGTCGATGAGCGATTGAACGGCGAAGATGGCCTCGGTGCGATCTATCCCGCCATGGCCAACAGCGTGATGATGTATGACGCGCTGGGTTACGCGCATGATCATCCGAACTACGTCACCGCGCGCCAATCGGTGGAGAAGCTTCTCGTCGTGAAAGACGATGAAGCCTATTGCCAACCTTGCGTGTCGCCGGTGTGGGATACGGCCCTTGCCTGTCACGCGCTGATGGAAGCCAATGGTCAGGAGGCACCCGTCGCGAGCGGCCTTGAATGGCTGAAGCATCGTCAGGTGCTGGATGTAAAAGGCGATTGGGCGGAGGAAAAGCCCGATGTGCGGCCCGGCGGCTGGGCGTTTCAGTACAACAACGCGCATTATCCCGATCTCGACGACACTGCCGTTGTGGTGATGGCTCTGGATCGTGCGAAGAACACAAAGAACACCGAATTCGGCGAGGCCATCGAACGCGGGCGTGAATGGGTCGAAGGCCTGCAAAGCAAAGACGGCGGCTGGGGCGCGTTCGACGCCGACAACACCTATCATTACCTGAACAACATTCCGTTCGCCGATCACGGCGCGCTGCTTGACCCGCCGACCGCCGACGTCACCGCGCGTTGCATTGGCATGCTCGCGCAATTGGGCGAGACGAAAGATTCGCCGCGCATGAAGGCGGCGTTGGCGTATCTGGAAAAAATTCAGGAGAAGGACGGAAGCTGGTTCGGCCGCTGGGGCGTGAATTATGTCTACGGCACATGGTCGGTGCTGGCGGGATTGAACGCGGCGGGTTTGGATTCGAGCGCGCCGATGGTGCGCCGCGCGGTCGATTGGCTGGTGCGCATTCAAAACGAAGATGGCGGCTGGGGCGAAGATTGCGACTCCTATCGCCTCGATTATGCGGGCTATGAAAAAAGCGCATCGACCGCTTCGCAGACCGCATGGGCGTTGCTGGGCCTGATGGCCGCGGGCGAAGTAGACAGTCCGGCGGTCGCACGCGGCATCCGCTATTTGCAGGCGACGCAGGAGCCGGACGGTTTCTGGGGACAGGAGCAATATACGGGCGGCGGATTCCCGCGCGTGTTTTATCTGCGCTATCACGGCTATCCGAAATTCTTTCCGCTTTGGGCGGTTGCGCGGTATCGCAATCTCAAGAACAGCAATTCGCGCCACGTGGCCTACGGTCTGTGACGATCATTGCCGTTGTGGGCCTCAAGCATGAGGCCAAAATCGTTGCTGGACCAAATATCCAAGCAATAATTGGCGGCTCCAGAACATCAGATTTGGGTAAAGCAATTAAATTGGCCGCAAGGGGCGATACCAACGGTGTAATCAGTATAGGCATTGCTGGCGCGTTGGCGCCCGAACTTAAACATTGTGATGTAGTGCTCGCCTCGGAAATTGTTATTGATGACGAAAGAGTGTCAACCGATCCATTGTGGCTCTCTTCAATTCACGCGCGTCTTTCGAGTGCAACGGTTGGAGCGATCGCTGGCTCCGATGTTGTCGTCGCAAGTACGCTTTGGAAGAAAGCTCTCCACCGCGATACTGCGGCACTCGCGGTCGATACCGAATCTCATATTGCGGCGATTGCAGCGCGAGATTTGGCGTTGCCATTCGCCGTGATGCGCGTTATTTCGGATACAGCGGATCGGGCACTTCCCCCTGCGACGCTCTGCGCTGTGCGTCCAGACGGAGGGGTTTCACTTGGCGCTGTCATGCGCTCAGTGCTGTTGAACCCTTTGCAGATTCCATCATTGATTCAAACCGCGCACGATGCCAACGCGGCTTTCGCCACGCTACTCCGCTGCCGCAATCTCCTGGGGCCGCGTCTTGGATTCCCGAATCTCGGCTAGTTTGTGTTCCACATGGCGTGAAAACACGAATTCGGCTTTGCGCGCGCGGTCCAGCGGAATCTCCGGCGCCATTGGGCCATCGGTTTTCACGCCGCGCATCATCACGCCCAGCGCTTTCAGCGGGCGTTGAAAAGAATCGGCAACCGCCGTCGCTTCGAATCCGCTATGCACCATGCAGTTCGCGCGTTTCTCGTAATTGCCGACGCCGTAACCGTCCCAATCGGTTTCGTCCATCAGCTCTTTGAAGGTCTTCGCATACCCTTCGCCGAGCAGATAACAGGGCCGCTGCCAGCCGAACACGGTGCGTGTGGGATTGCCCCATGGCGTGCAATGATAGGTCTGATTGCCCGCGAGGAAATCGAGGAACATGGCGGATTGCGTGATCGGCCATGCCTTGCCGCCCTTCCCGCGCGAAAGAATGCCGCGAAACAGTTTCTTGGTTTTCTCGCGGCTCAGGAAATGTTCTTGGTCCGGCGCGCGCTCATACGCATAACCCGGCGACACGGTGATGCCGTCAAGCCCGATGCGTTTCATCTCGTCGAAGAATTTCGCAACGCGTTCCGGTTCGGCATCGTTGAACAGCGTGCAATTGATGCTGACGCGGAAGCCTTTGGCTTTTGCCAACGCAATCGCCTCAATCGCCTTGTCATAAGTGCCATCGAGACAAACGGATTTGTCGTGCATCTGCTGGTCGCCATCCAGATGCACCGACCAGGTAAAATTGGGATGCGGCTTGTACTGGTCGATCTTCTTGGCCAGCAGCAGCGCGTTCGTGCACAGGATCACGAATTTCTTGCGCGCGATGAAGCCTTCCACGATTTGCGGCAATTCGCGATGCAGCAGCGGCTCACCACCCGCAATCGAAATGACCGGCGCGCCGCATTCGTCGATGGCTTCCATGCATTCGTCGTAAGACAAACGCTGGTTCAGGATCTCGTCGGGATAATCGATCTTGCCGCAGCCGGCGCAGGCGAGGTTGCAGCGGAACAACGGCTCCAGCATCAGCACCAGCGGATAACGCTTCCGCCCGGTCAGATGCTGCTTGGCGACATAGGCCCCGATACGCGCCGCCTGCATGAAAGGAATGCCCATGTGACCTCTAGCTTCTCAACTCGACGGGCAGGCGGAACTCGATATGTTCCTTGATGCCGTCCATCTGCGTGACCTCAACCCCGCCATTCATGCTCTTTAACGCCTCAATCACTTCTTCGACCAGTTTTTCCGGGGCGGATGCGCCCGCCGTCAGCCCGACCGTTTCCATGCCCGCAAGCCACGCGGGATCAAGCTCCGAAGCGTCGGCGATGAGATAGGAAGGCTTTCCTTCCTCCTTGCCGATCTCGCAAAGCCGGTTGGAGTTGGAACTGTTCTTGGCGCCCACGACCAGAATCACATCCGACAATTTGCACAATTCGCGCACAGAGGATTGGCGGTTCTGTGTCGCGTAACAGATGTCCGATGTCTCCGGCCCCACGATATTGGTGAAGCGTGCCTTCAGCGCATCGATGATGTTGCGCGTGTCGTCGATGGAAAGCGTGGTCTGCGTCACGTAGGCCGCAGGCGTATCGAGCGGAATGTCGAGTGCTGCGACATCTGCTTCCGAAGACACCAGCGCCACGGGCACGCCCACCTGCCCCATCGTGCCTTCGACCTCGGGATGCCCCGCATGACCAATGAGAATGAGCCGGCGGCCTTGGGCGACATAACGCTTACCCTGGGCGTGGACCTTGGAGACCAGCGGGCAGGTTGCATCCAGCACGGGAAGCGCGCGGGTGCGGGCCTCGCTCACCACGGCCTGCGGCACGCCATGGGCGCTGAACACGGTCACCGCGCCATCGGGCACTTCGGTCAGTTCCTCGACAAAGCGCGCGCCCTTGTTCTTCAGCGTCTCCACAACGTGACGGTTATGGACGATCTCGTGGCGCACATAGACCGGCTCGCCATATTTTTCGAGCGCCCGCTCGACAATGTCGATGGCGCGCACGACACCGGCGCAAAAGCCGCGAGGCTGGGCAAGGATCACACGCATCATGCGTTGCTCTTAACGCGAAGGGCGGGCTGCCACAACGGGAACTTGGCCCGGATAAAGCGGGGGCTTGTGCGGGGCGGGTTCCCCCGGCAATTTCCACAAGCAAAACCGGACAAATCATGGGCAATCCCTCGGAAATGACAGACCTGCCGCGCGCAATGGAAGCAGCCTCGGGCGAGGTGGGGGCCGCGCTGGACCGGCTGCTGCCGCCGCCCACCGGCCCGCATGGGCGAGTGGCCGAAGCCATGCGCTATGCCGTGTTTGCAGGCGGCAAGCGGTTGCGGCCCTTTCTGGTGCTTCAGAGCGCGGGCCTGTTCGGGGTGGATCGCGGGCGGGCGCTGAGGGCTGCGGCTGCCATCGAGGCGCTGCACACTTATTCGCTGATCCATGACGACCTCCCTTGCATGGATGACGACGATCTCAGGCGCGGGCGGCCCACGACACATCGCGCTTTCGACGAGGCGACGGCAGTACTGGCGGGTGATGCGCTGCTGACGATTGCGTTTGAGATTTTGAGCGGCGCCGAAACGCATCCTTCGGCAGAGGTGCGTTGCAAACTGCTCGCGCGATTGGCGCAAGCCGCCGGTAGCGAAGGCATGATCGGCGGCCAGATGATCGACATGCAGGCGCCGCAACGCGCACTTGGCCGCGACGATATTATTCTCCTGCAGCAATTGAAAACGGGACAATTGTTCGAGTTTGCCTGCGAGGCGGGCGCGATTCTGGCCGAAGCGCCGGATGAAGATTGTATGCGGTTACGCTCATATGCCAAAGATCTGGGGCTTGCCTTCCAGATTGCCGACGATCTGCTGGATGTCACGGGCAGCACGGAGAAGTTGGGCAAGACAGCGGGCAAGGATATCGCTCAGGGAAAAGCCACACTGGTTTCCATTCAGGGTGTAGAAGCCGCGCGCGCCGAAGCGCAAACGCTTGCCCATCGCGCGGCAGAGACGCTTGCGCCTTATGGCGATGCCGCAGCGCTTTTACGCGCGTTGCCATTGTATTTGCTGGATAGAGAGAATTAGGTTTTTAACCCAATCCGTCATGGCCGGATTTAATCCGGCCATCCATCCGATGCATGTCCATGCGTCGGAAAGACTCTTTCGCGCTCGCAGACGCGAGCGCGATGGGTGGCCGGGTCAACCCCGGCCATGACGGTTTTAGAAATTCGGCAGAGCATCAGGCGCGGTTTTGCCGTTGCTGATTTCCGACTCGCGGTGCTGCAGGTAAATGCTTCTCATGCTCGCATACATATCCACCGATGACCGATCGATGTCGCGCAGCGTGTCGATATTGCGCGAGCGCACATCGACGATGTTGATTACGCTCACGACATAGCCCCACGAGGTCTGGCCGTGGTTTCTCACGTAATTGAGCGGGTTCAAATAATGATCGACATAACGCGCCGCCAGATCGCGCGGCAGGGCCGAACCCAAAAACGGCAGCACGAGATAAGGTCCGCCCG
>DATCEI010000133.1:0-7953 GCA_036510185.1 Rhizomicrobium sp.
CGGCCCCGGTTGGCGCGCAACAATGGCAGGTTTCAAAAGGGGGGCGAGCATGGATTTTATCTCATCGCATGGCACGAAGACGGCGGGGTTGCCGTTCTCCGACGCAGTGAAAGTCGGCGACATCCTCTATCTTTCGGGACAATTGGGAAATCTTGTCGGCAAGCTGGAACTCGCTCCGGGCGGAATCGAAGGCCAGACAAGGCAGATGATGGAGAACATTGCCCGCATTCTCAACGCGAACGGACGCTCCTTCGACGACGTGTTCAAATGTACCGTAATGCTGGCCGACATGGCCCAATGGGCGTCATTCAACAGCGTCTACGTCACCTACTTTCGGCCACACCGTTTGCCCGCGCGTTCCGCGTTCGGCGCGAAAGGCCTGGCGCTCGGTGCCGCCGTCGAAATGGAATGTTGCGCCTGGGCGGGCGGAAAGTAGCAGGCGCGGGGCCTCACAGCGGAATGTTGTCGTGCTTCTTCCAGATCTGCGGTACCTGCTTGTTTCGCAGCATGCGCAACGCCCGGATGATGCGCCAGCGCGTGGAATGCGGCCGGATGACATCGTCGATGTAGCCCCGCGAGGCCGCGATGAAGGGGTTGAGGAACCGGTCCTCGTATTCCTTCGTTCGTGCGCTGATCTTTTCGGCGTCACCGATGTCCTGCCGGAAAATGATTTCCACGGCGCCCTTGGCGCCCATCACGGCAATCTGCGCCGTCGGCCACGCGTAGTTCACGTCCGCGCGCACATGCTTTGACGCCATCACGTCATAGGCGCCCCCATAGGCCTTGCGCGTGATGACGGTGACTTTGGGGCTCGTCGCCTCGGTGAACGCGAACAGCAGCTTGGCGCCGTGTTTGATGATGCCGCCATGCTCCTGCGCGAGGCCCGGCAGGAACCCCGGCACGTCCACGAACGTCACGATGGGAATGTTGAAGCAATCGCAGAAGCGCACGAAACGCGCGCCCTTGCGGCTGGCGTCGCTGTCCAGCACGCCCGCCAGCACCATGGGCTGATTGGCGACGAAGCCCACCGTGCGCCCCTCGATGCGGCCGAACCCCGTGATGATGTTGCGCGCGAACGCCTCGCCGATCTCGAAGAAATCGCCCTCGTCGGCGACCTTCACGATCAGTTCTTTCATGTCGTAGGGCTTGTTGGGATTTTCCGGCACCAGCGTGTCGAGCGAAAGTTCCTCGCGCGTCGGCGGGTCGTTGGTCGGCCAGGATGGCGGCTGGTCCAGATTGTTCAACGGCAGGAAATCGTAAAGCCTGCGCATTTCCTCCAGACAAATGACATCGTTCTCATACGCATTATCCGCGACGGAGGATTTGGTCGTATGAACCTTCGCGCCGCCCAATTGCTCCGGCGTCACGTCTTCATGCGTCACCGTCTTCACCACATCGGGGCCGGTGATGAACATGTAACTCGTGTCGCGCACCATGAAGATGAAATCGGTCATCGCGGGCGAATAAACATCGCCGCCCGCGCACGGCCCCATGATGACGGAAATCTGCGGGATCACGCCGCTGGATTCCACATTGCGTTTGAACACTTCGCCGTAACCGGCAAGGCTGCCCACACCTTCCTGAATGCGCGCGCCACCCGCATCGAACACGCCGATCACCGGCGCGCGGTTCTGCAGAGCCATGTCCTGAATTTTGCAAATCTTCTGCGCATGTGTTTCGGAGAGCGAGCCGCCGAAGACCGTGAAATCCTTCGCGAAGACATAGACCATGCGGCCGTTGATCGTGCCCCAGCCCGTCACCACGCCGTCGCCGGGAATGCGGTTCTTGTCGGCGCCGAAATCGGTGTTGCGGTGTTCGACGAACATGTCGAACTCCTCGAAGGAGCCGGGATCGAGCAGCAATTCGAGCCGCTCGCGCGCGGTGAGTTTGCCGCGTTTGTGCTGGGCGTCAATGCGCTTCTGCCCGCCGCCGAGTTTGGCGGCCGCGCGGCGATCTTCGAGTTCGGACAATATGTGCTTCATGGAATGACCTGTGAGGGAGGAACGGGCGCGAGAATACTCAAGCTTGCGCGGATGCCAACCGGATAAAGCGCCCTGCGGCTTCGAGGTCGGCCAGCAGCCGGTCGGCGCGGGTCTGGGCCTCTGCATCGGTGCCCCATTTCTCGGCCTGAAAGCTCTCATCCAGCCGGGACAGGGCGAAGGCCTCCGCGGGCTTGAGGCGGCCCAGCGTCATCGCAAGCCCCAGCACAGCCGAACCGAGGATTGCGATGGCCGCGTTGGTGGCCACGAGGGCGTAGTCATCCAGCGCGTTGAGACGGGTTTCGAGGGCCGTGAGCGCGTCGGCAGATTGCTCGATGTGCTTGATGCCCTTGGTCGTGGCGAGGCTTGCGCCCAGTTCGGTTCGCGCCCAGTCAAGCAGCGGATTCCAGTCGCGGGCCTGACGCGCGGTGAGTGCAGCGGGCATTTCGGCGCGGTAACAAAGCAGATCGCTGCGCGCGTAGTTCATCGCCTCGCCTATGAGCCGCGCGCGATGCGATGCGCCATCGATGGCCCCATGTGCGAGGCGCGTGAGCGGCATCGTGTCGAGCGCCACCACCTTGCCCTGCATATGCCACTCGCGCGCGATGGCATCGGCCAGTGTCTGCGACGGCACGGCCAGCATTTCGCGGCGCGGCGTTTTCACCGGCTTGCCGTCGAGCAGAATAGCGAACGCGCCATCGCGCGCATCCACGCCTGCGTCTTTATAAAATCGTTTGACGATCATTTCCGTTTCTTTGTTTTGCATTTTGTCTTGCGTTGCGCGCGCAACGCATCGGGCATTCCATCGTGAGGCCCCAGTTTCGGCACGGGATGATCGGCCCAGTAAAGCGCGCCGATTTCCTTGTTGCGCTTTGGATGAAATGGATACCAGAACTGGTTGCGTGCGCGGCCCGCTTCGCCGCCGACAATGAGCACCGCGTCTTCCGTGAAATTATTCATGATGACATGCGTGACGCCCATGCCGCCTTCCCAGCCGATGAAATCGCCTTCTGCGAGCGGCGTGATGCGGCCGTCATTCCACGCATCCACCCGGCCCGATACGACATAGACGAATTCGTCCTCGTCGCGTTCGGCATGAGGCCAGGATGTGCGCCGCCCAGGCTTGAGCAATTCCAAATGCACGCCGATGCGGGAATAGCGCGCGCGGCGGCCGAACAACGCATCGATGCCGTGCAATTCGTCGCTGCCCGGATAGGTGGCGGATTCCTTGTCCAGAATATCGCGCCAATGCGTGACAAAAGCGGGCAGCTTTGTTTTGCGTGAGCCTTTGGGCGACGGCGCGCCGCGCTTCGAGTCCGTCAAACCATCGTGAGGGCCAAGCTTGCGCTGGCGCGCATCCGCCCAGAACATGCCCATCTTCTTCAGATTTTCGTTGGCTGCGGGATCGACCGGGTGAACGCCCTTCGACATGAGCTTTATCGGCTCGGACACAATGAGGATGCACGCGTCCTTATCCGAATTGTTCAACAGCGAATGGGCGATGCCGGTATGTGCATTAAAGCATACGCCGTCGCCCGGTTTGAGCCTGTGCAGATGGCCATCAATCCACAGATCCGGCGCGCCTTCCAGCACGAAGGCGAAAATCTCGATATCGCGCACCGCCAACGGCGGATAACCGCGTACACCGGGCGGCAGGCGCATATGCGCAATGCGCAGATGGGCGATATTGGCTTCCGGCGCGAATTCACCGACATAGCCGAAGGTTTCGTCCATCACGGGCGGCTTCACCTGCTCGGCGGGTTCGACATCCCTCCTGTTTTTGACGAAATGCGGACGTTTCATTTCTTGCCTCGTGCGAAAGACGGCGCTTGCGCGTTCGGATCGAACCCCAGAAATTTCCAGGTCTTCGCCATATGCGGCGGCAGAGGCGCCACGATGCGCAGGCGTCCGCCATCGGGATGCGCGATGTCGATGGAGCGCGCATGCAGATGCAGCCGGTCCTCTATTTCGCCACGTCCGCGCGAGGCCGTACCGCCATATTTGAAATCCCCAATGATGGGCGTTTCCAGCGAGGCCAGATGCACGCGGATCTGATGCGTGCGGCCCGTCACCGGCTTCGCTGCGACCCAGGCGAATTCCTCGCTGGCGCGATCAAGCACATTATAATCGGTGATGGCATGCTTGGCTTCTTTATTACCGGGACCAGCGGCAACCATGCGCTCATCACCGCGTCCACCCTCCTTCACCAGAGCCAGTTTCACTGTGCCCTGATGCGGTTTGGGCACGCCTTTCGTCAGCGCCCAATAAATTTTCGTCGCATCGCGCGAGGCCAGCGATTTGGCCAGCGCCGCCGCTGCTGGAATCGTGCGTGCAACGATCAGCACGCCGCTCGTATCGCGGTCGAGGCGATGTACGAGACGCGGGCGCTGCTTTTTTCCGTAAGCGAGCGATCCCAACATGCCATCGACATGTTTGGTGATGCCGGAGCCGCCCTGCGTGGCGAGGCCCGGCGGTTTGTTCAGCACGATCACCGCATCGTCCATGTGAATGACGAAATCGCGCAGCGATTGTTCATCCTGCTCGCGCGTCGGCTTCTCGCGTTCGGGCGGCGCTAAGGCAACTTCCGGCGGCAGGCGCAGCATCTGTCCCGGCACAATGCGGTCGCTGGATTTTGCGCGTTTGCCGTCGAGCCGAATTTGACCAGTGCGCAAAAGCTTTTCGAGATGGCCATGCGTCAGCGTGGGATGATGCCGCTTGAACCAGCGATCGAGCCGAATGCCGCCCTCATCTTCCGCAACGCGCATTTGTTTGACTTCACTCACAATGCGCGCACCAGATATAATCCGGCGAACAGCGCGGCGACAGAAAGAATGGCCGAGCCTGCCATGTAAGCGCCCGCGCTCAGATATGCGCCGCGTTCGATGAGCACCGCGCTGTCCAGCGAAAATGTCGAGAATGTCGTGTAGCCGCCGAGAACGCCCACGGTGAGAAAGGCGCGCACCTCCGGTGTGAGCTGCAATTTCAGCGCGCTCAATTCCACGATCACGCCCATGACGAAACCGCCGCTGATGTTGACGGCGAAAATGCCCCACGGAAATCCCGGCCACGCGGCGGATTGCACTGTGCCCGCCACAAAATAGCGCGCCAGCGATCCGATTGCGCCGCCCAATGCGACGGCCAGCCACACGCCCCACTGCATCTCAGTCCCCGCTTCGTTTCTGGCGCAACTTCGACCAGTATTCGAGGCGTTTTGCAATCTCGCGCTCGAAGCCGGTTTCCCTGGGCAGATAGAAGCTTTGCCGCTCCATGCCGTCAGGGAAATAATTCTGGCCCGAGAAGGCCCCATCGGTTTCATGGTCGTATTCGTAACCTTTACCGTAGCCGAGATTTTTCATCAGCTTGGTTGGCGCGTTCAGGATATGGGCGGGCGGCATCAGCGAGCCGTGTTCTTCGGCGGCGCGCTTGGCGGCTCCTTGCGCGGCATAGACCGCGTTCGATTTCGGCGCGCTCGCGAGATACAACACACATTGCACAAGCGCGATTTCGCCTTCGGGTGAACCGAGAAAATCGTAAACATCTTTCGCGGCGAGCGCTTGCACCACGGCTTGCGGATCGGCAAGGCCGATGTCTTCGACACTCGCGCGCACGAGGCGGCGTGCGATGTAAAGCGGTTGTTCGCCCCCCGCCAACATGCGCGCCATCCAATAGAGCGCCGCATCGGGATCGGAACCGCGAATGGATTTGTGCAGCGCGGAGATGAGGTTGTAATGCTCCTCTCGCGATTTGTCGTAGAGCGGCGCGCGGCGCTGCACGGCGGCAACCAATGCCGCAGAATCGAGCGGCTTCACCGCTTTCAGCGTCGCGATTTCTTCGGCGAGATTGAGCAGATAGCGCCCGTCGCCATCGGCCATCGCGCGAAGGCTGGCGCGCGCATCATCGGTGAGCGGAAGCTTCTCGCCATAATGCGCTTCGGCGCGTTGCAGCAATGTTTCGAGCGCGGCATCGTCCAGACGCCGCAACACCAACACCTGCGCGCGGCTGAGCAACGCGCCGTTCAATTCGAACGAGGGATTTTCGGTTGTCGCACCGACAAGCACGATGGTTCCGTCTTCCACGACAGGCAGAAACGAATCCTGCTGGCTGCGGTTGAAGCGGTGGATTTCATCGACAAAGAGCAGTGTGCCCTGCCCTGTTTTGCGCCGCGCGCGCGCCGCATCAAAGGTTTTCTTCAGGTCGGCAACGCCGGAAAACACCGCCGACAATTGTACGAAGTGGAGGCGGAACGCGCTGGAGAGCAATCGCGCAATCGTCGTCTTGCCGGTACCGGGCGGACCCCACAGCACGATGGAATGCGCGCGGCCTTGCGCGACCATGCGCCCGATGGGGCCTTCGGGGCCGAGCAGATGATCCTGCCCCACGACCTCGGCCAGCATTTTGGGACGCAGACGGTCGGCCAGCGGGCGCGGCGCGCTGCCTTCTAATCCGCCTGCTTCGAACAAATCGCTCATGCGCGAGGATAACGCGCGAACGCTGCAATCGCTATCCGTCCACGTTCAATCGCAGCTGGCGGCCGCCGCGGTTGACGACCATGTCCCAATGGCCGTTCGCGGAAGTCAGTGCGCGCACGAGTTCGCCGACGCGATGGATTTCGACGCCATTCAGCGATTGCACGATGTCGCCGGGCTGAAAACCGTAAGACGCAGACGGCGTGCCGGGCGTGGTGGAAACCACGGTTACGCCTTTAGCCGTCGCATCCAGTTGCACATCGGCTGCGGCAGCGGGCGAAAGATTTTCCACGCGCGCGCCGCCCAGCGGATTGCCGCCGCTGATCGTGGTGGCCTCGCGCGGCGGCGTTTCCGGCGGCAGCGCAAGCGTCAAATTCGTGTCGCGCCTGTTGCCGCCCGACAGCACGCTGACCTTCACCATTTCGCCCGCGCGATGCGTGGCGATGCGGTAATTGAGCGATTGCATGTCATCCACGGAAAATCCGTCCACGGATTGTATGATATCACCCACATGCAGGCCCGCATTCGCGGCGGGGCCGCCGGGATAGATTGATTTCAGCGCCACGCCACCGGGGCGCGGCAGACCGAGGCTGGCGGCGATATCGCCCGTCACCGCCTGCCCGTCCGCGCCGATCCATGGCAGCTTCACGCCGCCGGAAAACGCGCCTTCCACAACGCGGCGTGCCATGTTGGCGGGAATCGCAAAACCGATGCCCACGGATTCGCCCGTGCGCGAAACGATGGCTGAGTTGATACCGGCAAGCTTTCCGTCCGTCGTCACCAGCGCGCCGCCGGAATTGCCGGGATTGATGGCGGCATCTGTCTGAATGAAGAACTGATAATCCGACGCTGACACTTCCGTGCGTGCAAGCGCGGACACAATGCCCATCGTCACGGTTTGGCCGACACCGAACGGATTGCCGATGGCGAGCACAAGGTCGCCGACATTCAATTTGTCGCTGTCGCCGAATTCAACGATGGGCAACTTCTCGCCGTGTGTGTCGATCTTCAGAACTGCGAGATCCATGCGGGCATCGGCGAGCACAACCTTCGCCTTGAACTCACGCTTGTCAGAAAGCGCCACGACGATATCCGTGCCGCCCTCGATGACATGATTGTTGGTGAGGATGAGACCGTCCGCACGCACGATGACGCCGGAGCCTAGTGATTGCTGCACGCGCTGGCGCAATTCCGGCGACACGCCGAAGAAACGCTGGAATATCGGATCGTTGAACAACGGATTGACCTGCGCCTGCACGATGGAGCGCGCATAAACATTCACCACGGCAGGCGCCACGCGCTTCACCACGGGCGCGAAGGTCAGCTGCACCTGCGGCATGGATTGCGGAACGGCAGGTGGGGCTGCGAGTGCCGATGTTGCCGTGAGAAATGCAAGAGCAATCAGAGGGAGTTTGCGCATCATAGTTCAGTGTCCTTCATCACCTGGGTGTCCCGCACGGGCCATGACAGTTGAGATTGAATAAAAAGGGCGACCCTTTCGAGCCGCC
>DATCEI010000134.1:0-29478 GCA_036510185.1 Rhizomicrobium sp.
CCGGGCGATTGCTCGCGCCCGATCATCAGGCGTTGTGTGCCCAACTGGAAAAACAGCATACCGCCCACTTCAAACAGCAGCGGAAGCCCCAGCACATCGCGATAGAAATGTTTCGCGCGTTCGAGATCGCGGCAGGTGAGGCCAACCTGCACCAGGTTGCGGCCGGCGAGGCTCTTCGTTTCATCCGCCATGAGCGCTCACCCGTTGCAAAGAAACGAAGCCACAGCCGCCGCCGACTGATCCGCCACTTCCTCCTGCGGAATATGGCCCGTGTGCGGATAGATGATGAGTTTGGAGCCGTGGATCGCGTTCGCGTAGGCATGCGCGGCTTCCACGGGAAGTACATGATCTTCCGCCCCCCACAGGATCAGCGTCGGCATCGTGATCTTGCCGATGTTCTGCTGAAGCGCTGCGCTTTTGGGCAATTCAAACCGCGCCAGCGTGGCCGCGCGCGTACCCTGCATGCGCGCCAGATCCCAATAGGAATCGATCATCGCGCTGGTGATGATTTCCTTATGAACGATGGCGTCGTTCAGCCCTTCCGTCACGATGGAGCGCGGCGTGACATACAGCATCAATTGATTGACGACCGGTATGCGCGCGAGCCTGAAGGCAAGCGGAACATGATCGCCGAATGTTTCGTTCATGCCGCCCGCATCGACGAGAATAAGATGCGTCACACGATCCGGATATTCTTCCGCGAAGCGCGCGGCCACAGCGCCGCCCATTGAATTTCCGCCGAGCGCGAATTTGTCGAAATTCAATTTGTCCGCGACCTCTTTGGTGACGCGCACCATCGCTTCCTGCGAGTAGTCGCCGTCGGGCACCGCACCCGTCAGCCCATGCCCCGGCAAGTCGAAGGAAACGACGCGGAATTTTTTGTCGAGGCGCTTCGCCCAAGGTTCCCATGTGAACAGCGACGCATTCGAGCCGTGAATGAGCACCAGCACCGGCGCATCGCGCGGCCCCTGATCGCGCAGATGCACGCGCGCGCCGTCCGGCAGCGTCATGAATTGCGAAGGCGGTGTCGCATATTTCGCCTCCAGATCGCCGCGCGGAATATCGGGCGTGCTGAACGCCCACACCACCCCGATGGCAGCCGCCACCAGAACCAAAACCCCAAGAATGATTTTCCGCATCGTCCCCTCCGGATGTGGGCGGCATATAAACATCTTTTGCCATGCAGATTCCGCAACCCAGCCCCCGCAATATTGTTCTTGATTTGTTCATGCCAGTTCTTACATTGGTCTCTCAGACCGGGAGGAAGAAATGATCGGTTACGTCACAATCGGCGCGCTCGACAGCGAGGCGTCCGGCAAGTTCTACGATGCGGTGTTCGGCACTATTGGCGCGGACCGCAAATTCGCCGATGGCGGCTGGATCGGCTACGGGCCGAAGGGTTCGGACGGCTACAGCGTCTTTGTCTGCCCGCCGCATGACAAGAAAGCGGCGACGTTCGGGAACGGCTCGATGATCGCTTTCAAGGGCGAGAACGAAGCGCAGGTGCAGGCCGCTTACGAAGCCGGGTTAAAATCCGGCGGCACGGACGAAGGCGCGCCGGGACCGCGCCCCGCAGATTCCAAAACCTTTTACGGTGCGTATTTGCGCGACCCGACCGGCAACAAGATCTGCGTATATTGCAAACCGTCTTAAGCGGTAGCCAACTCGCCCAACCGGCGCTCGATGGCCGCCAGCGCATCGTTTGCGCGCGCGCCATCGGGCCCACCGGCTTGCGCCATGTCGGGCCTGCCGCCGCCCCCTTTGCCGCCGAGCGCCTCCGCGCCCAGCCGCACAAGATCGACGGCGCTGATGCGTGAAACGAGATCGTTGGTAACGCCAACGACAAGCGAGGCCTTTCCGTCCGCCGTCGCGACAAACGCAACAACACCGGACCCGATTTTCGCTTTGGCTTCGTCGGCCAAACCTTTGAGGTCTTTGGCCGCAACGCCATCGATCGCGCGCAGCACGACCTTGATACCGGCAATTTCTTTCGCCGCATCGTTTTCGTCAGCGCGCGACGGCCCTGCAAGCGCCAGCGCCTTCTTCGCATCGGCGAGTTCGCGCTCCAGCCGGCGTTTATCGTCGGCAAGTTGCGCAACACGCGCTGGCAATTCGGATGCGTTGGTTTTCAAAGCCCCGGCCGCTTCACGCGCAAGTTCGGCCTGACCGGTCAGATAGAGGCGCGCGCCTTCGCTGGTCAGCGCCTCGATGCGTCGTACGCCCGCAGCCACCGCACTTTCGGAAAGGATCGTGAAAAGCCCGATGTCGCCCAAACGAGAGACATGCGTGCCGCCGCAAAGTTCGACGGAAAATGGTTTTTCGGCGCCCGCATCTTCACCCATCGTCAACACGCGAACTTCATCGCCGTATTTTTCGCCGAACAACGCTTCCGCGCCTGCATTGATCGCTTGGTCGGTCGGCATCAGCCGCGTGGAGACGTCGGAGTTTTGACGAATGACGCGATTGACGTCCTGCTCGATGCGTTCGAGTTCATCGTGTGTCACCGCTTTCGGATGACTGAAGTCGAAACGCAAACGATCAGGTCCGACGAGCGAACCCTTCTGCGCCACATGCGGCCCGAGCACGCGCTTGAGCGCCGCATGCAACAGATGCGTGGCCGAATGATTGGCGCGCGTGGCGCGTCTGCGTTCGCTATCGACCGTCAGATCGACCGCATCGCCGACAGCGAATTCACCGTTTTCGACTTTGACAACGTGAACATGCAGCGCACCGAGTTTCTTCTCGGTGTCTACGACAGCACCTTTCGCTTTTGCGGATTCGATTGTGCCGCGATCACCGATCTGTCCGCCGGATTCGCCGTAGAACGGCGTTTGATTGGTTAGGATCAAAGCAGTTTCACCGGCGCGCGCGCGTTCAACTTTCTGTCCGTCCTTTACAATGGCGACGATTGCGCCTTCGGCTTCTTCGGCGTCGTAGCCGAGGAATTCCGTCGGACCTAATTCATCGCGAATCGCGAACCAGAATGTGTCGGTCGCCGCTTCGCCCGAACCGGCCCAGGCTTTGCGCGCATCTTCGCGCTGGCGTTCCATCGCGGCTTTGAAGCCGTCGGTATCGATAGCAATACCTTTGGCTTTCAGTGCGTCTTCGGTGAGATCGAGCGGGAAGCCGAACGTGTCGTAGAGTTTGAATGCGACATCACCCGCAAGCGTGTCGCCTTTCGACAGAGCGCCCGTCGCTTCATCGAGCAATTTCAGACCACGCGCGAGCGTGTCGCGGAAACGGGTTTCTTCCAGTTTCAGGGTTTCGGCGATGAGCGCTTCGGCGCGCTTGAGTTCAGGATAGGCGCCGCCCATTTCGGCGACGAGCGTCGGCACAAGGCGATACATCAGCGGGTCTTTGCTGCCGATCAGATGCGCATGGCGCATGCCGCGGCGCATGATCCGGCGCAGCACATAGCCGCGGCCTTCGTTCGACGGCAGCACGCCATCGGCGATGAGAAAAGATGTCGCGCGCAAATGATCAGCGATGACGCGATGGCTGAATTTCGCTTCCCCCACGCTCGGCGCGTCTGACATTTCGACCGATGCCGCGATCAGATGGCGGAACAGATCGATATCGTAATTGTCGGTGACGCCTTGCAGGATCGCGGTGATGCGCTCAAGCCCCATGCCGGTGTCGATGGAGGGTTTGGGAAGTGTGACGCGCGTTTTCTCGTCAATCTGCTCGAATTGCATGAAAACGAGATTCCAGAATTCAAGGAAACGGTCGCCGTCTTCATCGGTGCTGCCGGGCGGGCCGCCCGCGACCTTGTCGCCCTGATCGTAGAAAATTTCCGCGCAATAGCCGCACGGCCCGGTCGGCCCCATCGCCCAGAGATTGTCTTCGTGGCCGATGATGCGGCTGTCGGGGAGGCCGGAGATTTTTTTCCAGAGCGTGCGTGCCTGTTCGTCAGTCGGATAGACGGTCACCCAAAGCCGGTCATGCGAAAGACCGACGGTCTTGTTCACAAACTCCCACGCGAACGCGATGGCCTCTTCCTTGAAGTAGTCGCCGAAGGAGAAATTGCCCAGCATTTCGAAAAATGTGTGATGGCGCGCGGTATAGCCGACATTGTCGAGATCGTTGTGCTTGCCGCCTGCGCGCACGCATTTCTGCACGGAGGTGGCGCGGGTGTAGGCGCGCTTTTCTTGTCCTGTGAAAACGTCCTTGAACTGCACCATGCCGGCATTGGTGAAAAGCAATGTTGGGTCGTTGCGCGGCACGAGCGGCGAGGACGCCACGACCGTATGGCCGTGGCCGCGGAAGAACTCGAGGAAGGTGCTGCGGATTTCGGTCAGGCTGTGCATGCCCGCTTGTAGCCTTGCGGGGATTTGCAAGTCCAGAACGCCCGAAGATGGAAAGCGAAGGGGCGCGTGAGAATCCTCAACGCGCCCCTTCGCCGGAGTCGTTCCCCATGCCGGGAGAACGATTTCAGTCTTCCACGGCCACGGCGGCGTCCGGGCTGCCGGCGAGTGCCTGACCGATCAGGCCCGCATTCTGGCGAATCTGGGCTTCGATCTTGGCGGCCATGTCGGGGTGTTCGGCGAGGAAAAGCTTGGCGTTCTCGCGGCCCTGACCAACGCGTTGGCCGTCATAGGAGAACCACGAACCGGATTTCTCGATAATTCCACCTTTCACGCCCAGATCGAGTATTTCCCCGGTCTTTGAGATGCCGACGCCGTACATGATGTCGAACTCGACCTCGCGGAACGGGGGCGCGACCTTGTTTTTCACCACTTTCACGCGGGTCTGGTTGCCGACCATTTCCTCGCGCTCCTTGATGCTGCCGATGCGGCGGATGTCCAGCCGCACGGAGGCATAGAATTTCAGGGCGTTGCCGCCGCTGGTGGTTTCGGGGCTGCCGAACATGACGCCGATCTTCATACGGATCTGGTTGATGAAGATGACGATCGTGTTCGATTTGGAGATCGAGCCGGTCAGCTTGCGCAGGGCCTGACTCATCAGGCGCGCCTGCAATCCGGGCAATTGATCGCCCATTTCGCCTTCCAGTTCGGCCTTGGGTGTCAGCGCCGCCACCGAATCGATGACCACGATGTCCACGCCGCCCGAGCGCACCAGCGTATCGGTGATTTCGAGGGCCTGTTCGCCCGTGTCGGGCTGGGAGATCAGCAATTCGTCGATATCGACGCCCAGTTTGCGCGCATAGCCGGGGTCGAGCGCGTGTTCGGCATCGATATAAGCGGCAATCCCGCCCCTTTTCTGCGCCTCGGCGACGGCATGGAGCGCCAGCGTCGTCTTGCCGGAGGATTCAGGGCCGTAAATCTCGATCACGCGGCCGCGTGGCAACCCGCCGATGCCGAGCGCAATGTCCAGGCTCAGCGAGCCGGAGGAAATCGTGTCGATCTCGTTTTCGGGCCGGGCGCCCAACTTCATCACCGAGCCCTTGCCGAAGGCGCGGTCGATCTGGCTCAGGGCCGCCTCAAGCGCCCGTTTGCGGTCACCGTCTTCTTTTGCCCCCACGCGATCCTTCTCCACTACCCGCAAACTTGCCTGTGCCATGACCATCCGTCTCCTTATTCCATAGCGGCCCCAGAGCCGCAATGTGACTAATGTGCATGCTTTGTTCTGTTTTGCAAGGGCCTCATAATACATTGATTTTGAAGAGGAAACTTCAATGTGTTCTTTTATCGTTCGAGGATTTCGTTATCCTTCGCCGAGTCGCCTTATTGGGATGTTATCGATTGACGACTTTTCTGATTGTAAACGATTGGCGACATAGTGTAATGTCTTCGATCAGTAACATTAGAAACAGATATGAGCATTCATACTCCAGCTCAGTTAGGCGCCGCTATCCGGCATCAACGCAAATTGCTCAAGCTAGATCAGGCCGAACTAGCAAAACGCATCGGTGTAAGCCGCCAGTGGGTCATAGGTATCGAGAAGGGACGTGCTCGCGCCGAGCTTGGTTTGGTGCTGCGCGCGGTTGAAGCAGTCGGTTTGGTGCTGGAGATATTCTTACCCAACCCAAGACCAAAGACGTCACCCAGTCCCGATATCGACGCCATTGTGGCCGCCGCAAAAAAGAAAACGCGATGAATGATGAACTGATTGCGTTGCTGGGTGAGCGCGAGATCGGCCGCGTTCATCGCCAAAAGAGAGGCAAACTCACTTTTGCGTATGACAAAATGTGGCGAGAAACCGATGACGCCTATCCGCTTTCGCTTTCGATGCCGCTCACCGCCGCCGAGCATGGTCCCGATGTCGTCGAAGCCTTTCTTTGGGGATTGCTTCCGGACAATGAGCAAGTCCTTGATCGCTGGTCGCGAAAATTCCACGTCTCGGCACGCAATGTTTTCGGATTGCTCGCCAATGTCGGCGAGGATTGCGCCGGCGCCGTCCAATTTTTTCCGGCTGAAAGACTGGCAGCGGTTTTAAGCGGCGCGGACGATGAGATCGAATGGCTTGACGAGAAAGATGTTGCCGCGCGCTTGCGTGCGCTCCGCGAAGATCACGCTGCCTGGCGTCTGCCGCGCGATACGGGACAATTCAGTCTCGCCGGCGCGCAACCCAAAACCGCATTGCTGTTCGAGAATGGAAAATGGGGTGTTCCGTCCGGTAGAATGCCCACGACGCATATTCTCAAACCACCCACCGGGCAATTCGATGGACATGCGGAAAACGAGCATGTCTGTCTCGCGCTGGCGCGGGCCCTTGGCATGCCGACGGCTTCTTCCCGCGTTGCGCATTTCGATAACGAAATCGCCATTGTCGTTGAACGCTATGATCGCTTTCGCTCCGGCAATGCAATCATTCGCGTTCATCAGGAAGATGTTTGCCAGGCGCTTGGCATCATGCCGACACGCAAATATCAGAATGAAGGCGGTCCCGGTGTTTCCGAGATTGTGGAGCTACTGAATACCTATTCAAGCAGCCGGAACGAAGATGTTCTTTCGTTCGTCAATGCCATCGGGTTCAACTGGCTGATCGCGGGCACGGATGCACACGCGAAGAATTATTCCCTGTTGCTCACGAGCGGTTCCCGTGTCCGGCTCGCTCCGCTTTATGACATTGCCAGCATCCTGCCTTACGGCGCATTCGATATCCGCAAAGTAAAACTCTCCATGAAAATCGGCGGCGAATATACGCTTTCCGAAATCGGCATCCGGCAATGGCAAAAGCTTGCGCGTGAAATCCGCATCAACGCCGATGAACTCATCGCGGGACTGCGCATGATGGCCGAGCGATTGCCCGACGAAGTCGCCACCATCGGTGCGCAGCTACAAAACGAATGTCTGTTAAATCCTACGATTGGCCGATTGACCAAGGCGTTGATCGGGCGCGCCCGGCATTGTCAGATGGCGCTTGCCTGAATTGACCTCTACCCCACCCGCGCAGGCGGCGGTGCTCCGGAAAGAACTTCTTTCACTTTCGCCGCCAACTGTTTCAACCCGAACGGTTTCGGCAGGAAGTGCAAATCCTCGGCCTTTTCGTCGTTGCGGCGGAAGGCTTCTTCGGCGTAGCCGGACATGAACACGATCTGCATTTCGGGGCGCAGGCGGCGCACCGCGCGCACCAGCGTCGGGCCGTCCATGTTGGGCATCACGACGTCGGTGATGAGCAGATGGATCGTAGACTTGTGATTGCGCACGATCTCCAGCGCCTCTTCGCCGCCTGGGGCTTCCAGCACATTGTAACCGCGCATGCGCAATGCGCGCGCCGCGAAACTGCGCACGGCTTCCTCGTCTTCGACCAACAGGATCGTGTCCTGCCCGGTGACATCGCGGGGGCCGGCGCGTTCCGGTTCGGGCGCGGGCATCGGATGTTCTTCGGCGCGATAACGCGGCAGGTAAATGCGGAACGCGGTGCCGCGTCCCACTTCGCTGTCCACGGTGATGAAGCCGCCGGTCTGCTTGACGATGCCGTAAACGGTGGCAAGCCCCAACCCCGTGCCCTGGCCCACCGCTTTGGTCGTGAAGAACGGATCGAAGATCTTGCCGATGTGCTCTTTGGGAATGCCGATGCCGCTGTCGGCGACTTCGATGCGCACATATTCGCCGGGCGGCATGATGGCGGTGCCCAGCGCTGCTGCCTGCGTCACGGTTTCGTTGGCGGTGCGGATCGTCACCGTGCCGCCTTTGGGCATGGCGTCGCGCGCATTGACGACGAGATTGATGATGGCGTTGGAAATCTGCGCCTCGTCGGCATGCACGGTCCACAGATCGCTGGCATGTTCGAGCTTGAGGTCCACGCCTTCGCGCAGCAGGCGGCGCAGCATGATGCCGAGTTCGCTCACCACGTCGCCCAGCGCCAGCACGCGCGGCTGCAGCGTCTGCTTGCGCGAGAAGGCAAGCAGCTGCCCCACCAGCGTGGCCGCGCGCAGCGCGTTCTGGTGGATTTCGTTGATCTCCTTGAACGAGGGATCGCCCGCCTGATGGCGCATCAGCAGGAATTCGGAATTGCCGATGATGACGGTGAGAAGATTGTTGAAATCATGCGCCACGCCGCCCGCGAGCTGTCCCACCGCCTGCATCTTCTGCGACTGGGCGAATTTGGTTTCGAGCGCTTTCTGTTCGGAGACATCGACGAGATAGAGAATCACGCGGCCCGCTTCGCCGCCGAGCGGGCTGGCGTAAAGCTCCGCCATGCGTTCGGTTTCGCCGGAGGAGCGCAACTCGATCGGTCCGCTGCCCGTGCCTGCTTTGGCGATGAGATCGGTGACGGATTGCTTGTCGGCGGGATCGACCAGTTCGGCGATGGCGCGGGTGGCCAGCGTGCCGGTGAGGCCGAAGAATTCGGCGAAGCTCGCATTGGCTTCCGTGATGCGGCCGTCGGATGCGGCCAGCGCCACGCCTACGGGTGCATCGCGGAAAAGGGCGGGCAGGGTGGTTGGTGCTAGTGCGGCGGTGGATGCGGGCTGGGGCAGGGCCGTGCCCGTGCTTGCGATGCGCGGCGTGAACCACCACGCGGCCTGACCGCCCGGCAGCGGCTTTACCGATGCCGCAAGCTCCAGCGTTGGTCCAAGCTGCACGATCTCTTCGCGCGCTTCGCCTTCGGCGGCGCTGCGGGCGAGGCGATAGAGCACGGCACCTTGCGGCTCGCCGGACAGCGCCAGTTCCGGCGGCGGAGGGACTTCCGTGCCCGTGATGCCCGTGAGCTTGCGATAGAGATCGTTGCAATCGAGCACCGCGCCGTCCGCACCCGTCACGGCCCAGGCGACGCTGGACCGCGCCGCCGCATCGGCGACGCGCTTGGTCTCGACGGCGCGTATATTGGCGCGTGGCCACACGGCATAAAGAAAGACCGAGGCCACCGCGCCGATGCCTGCCAGCAACGCCAGCCCTGCCCAACGCGCGAGGTTCGGCGCGCCGACCGCCAAGCCGCCGCTTGCCAGTGCAATCATCACAAAGCCCAAAGCCGCCCAGCGCCATCCGCCCGCAGGCAGGCCATAGGAACGCGCGAGATTGGGAGCGTTCATGCCACGCCTCTAATTCCTGCGCAGCTTGCCGGTGATCCGCATAACATAGCCGATGACTTGCGCCACGGCCTTGTAATGCTCCTGCGGCACGGCTTCGTCGAGTTCGACCACCGCGTAAAGCGCGCGGGCGAGCGGCGGATCCTCGACGATAGGCACGTCATGTGCTTCGGCCACCTCACGAATGCGTAAGGCCAAGGCGTCCATGCCCTTGGCCACGCAGATCGGCGCAGCCATTTTGCCTGATTCGTACTTCAACGCGACGGCGAAGTGCGTCGGGTTGGTCACAACCACGGTTGCGGTAGGCACGGCGGCCATCATGCGCTTGCGGCCGCGCTCGTTGCGGATCTGCTTCAGGCGCGCCCGAATCATGGGATCGCCTTCGGTCTGGCGGAACTCTTCCTTGATCTCCTGCTTGCTCATCCGGTTGCGCTGGACGAAGCGGAAACGCTGCAGCATGTAGTCCAGCGCCGCCATCACGGCGAGTACGGAAAGTGCCGCAATCAGCATCTTCATCAGCATCTGGACCATGATTCCCGCGATGCCGACGGGCGACAGGCCGATCGTGCCTTCGAGGTGCCCACGCTGCGGCCACAGCACCATCCAGGTGACCCCGCCGACGATGGCGATTTTCATCAGCCCCTTCACGAGATTGGAGATGCCGTCCATCCCGAACATGCGCTTGAGGCCGTTCAGCGGGTTGAGCTTGGAAAAATTGGGTTTGAGGCTTTCGGCGCTGAACACGGGCCGGTGCTGGACCAGATGCCCGCCCAGCGCCATCGCGACGAGGAGGCCGAACACAGGCCCCATCAACAGCGCGAGCGCGCCGACCGTATTGCGCAGCAGCGCCATCACGCCCGCCTGATCCATCGTGAACTGGTCGGGCTGTTCGAGGAACACACGGAAATGGGAGGCGAAGCCCTGCGCCGTCGATTGCCCGAAAATGGAAATGGCGAGCGCGCCCCCCGTCAGCACCACGAAGGTCGAAACCTCCGTGCTTTTGACGACGTCGCCGCGGTCATGGGCCTGGTCGAGCCTTCGTTGTGTAGGCTCTTCGGTTTGCTGCGATTTGTCCTGATCGTCAGCCATCTACAGGAACGCCGAGAATTGCGCGGCGTAGAAATTGAGGAACACCGTCATCAGCGTGCCGAGCAACAGCATCATCAGCAGAAAGCCCGCCAGAATGTTGATCGGCATGGCGACGAAGAATACCTGAAACTGCGGCATGAGCCGCGCCAGCAATCCGATGGAGGCGGTGACGACAAAGCCGAACACAAGAAACGGCGTCGCCAGTTCAAGCCCCAGCAGGAACGTGCCGCTGACGAGCCGCACCGAAAGCTCCGCGAAGTCGGCGGTGGGAAAATCCGCGCCCGGCGGCAGCATGCGATAGCTGCCCTGTATCGCCTCGATCGCCAGATAATGCAGGTCGGTGAGGAAAATCATCGTCGTGCCGAGCAGCGTGAAGAAATTGCCGACGATGGCGCCCGCCTGATTTTGCGTGGGATCGATTGTCTGCGCGTAGGCGAGGCCCGTCTGCGTCGCGATAAGATTGCCGCCGATCTGCAAGGCCGAGATGATGATGCGCGCGGCGGAGCCGATGGCCAATCCCGCAATCGTTTCGCGAATCAGGAGCACGCCGAGATTGAGCACATCATTGGGAATGACGGCGGGATAAAATCCGGCAAGCTCCGGCGTCAGCGCGAAAGTGATCGCAAGCGCCAGCGCCAGCCGCACGCGCGGCGGCACGGCGGCCTCGCCGATGGCCGGCATCAGCATCACCATCGCGCCAATGCGCGCGAAGACGAGCGCATAGACGAGGATCGTAACGTGCAGATCGGGCAGCTGGAATGTCATGCGCGATCCCCGGCGGAATCGCTAATAGGCAGCGATGCGTTGCGTGATGTCCGTCATCAATCCGCTCATGGCAGCACCCGCAAACGGCAGCGCGATCAGCAGCACAAGGAAAATCGCGATGATCTTCGGCACGAAAACCAGCGTCATTTCCTGAATCTGCGTCAGCGCCTGCAACAGCCCGATGGCAACGCCGACAACCAATGCCGTCAGCATCGCGGGCGCGGAAATCTGCAGCAAAACGAAAATCGCCTGACGTGCGAAATCAATGGCATCTGCGGGGTTCATGGAGGCTCCGTTCTGTTGTTTGCCGAAATCAGATCGGCATCTGCATGATGCTTTGATAGGCCTGGATCACCTTGTCGCGAACGGCGACGACCGTATCCAAAGTGATCTCCGCATTGTTCACAGCGCTTACCACATCGACGATGTCGGCCTTGCCCGCGACCTGGCTGACGGCGGCGGTTTCGCCCTGTTTCATCGCCCCCACGCTTTCGTGCATGGCGTTGGTGAGAAAGTCAGAGAAGTTCGGGGCCGCCGCTCCCACCGCGTTCGCGCCCGAGGCCGCGCCCGTTTCCGCGCCAATCTTGGCAATGGCCTGATAGGCGGCGGCGGCGACTGACGGAATGGCGACCATGGTTTATTTCCTCAGAGTTTCAGCAGATCGACCGTGCGCGACAGCATCGATTTCGACGCATCCATCACGGTCAGATCGGCTTCGTAGGAACGCTGCGCCTCGCGCATGTCCATGATTTCCACCAGCGGATTGACGTTGGGGAGTTTCACATAACCCTGCTTGTCGGCAGCGGGATTGCCGGGATCGAATTGCAGGCGGAAATCGGTCATGTCGGGAACCGTGTCGCCCGCCTTCACGATGGTGGCGTTCAGTTCCTTGTCGAACTGGCTGGTCATCGTGGGAACCTTGCGGCGATAAGGCTCGCCGCCCGTGATGGTGGCGGTGGAATTGGCGTTGGCGATGTTCTCCGCGATCACGCGCATGCGGGTGGATTGCGCGCGAAGCCCCGATGCCGCGATTGCCATTGATGTTGCCAGATCCATTCCTGCTCTCCTTATGAACCTTGCGGCGTGCCGATGGCGGTGCGCATGAGGCCCATCGCCTTGCCGTAAAGATTGACGGCGGCCTGATACTGCGCCTGCGTATCGGCGACCTTGATCATTTCTTCTTCCACCGAAACCGTGTTGCCGCCGGTGGCGGATTCGGCATCGGTGGCCTCGTAATCCTTGAACGGCGAAGGCGGGTTGATCGCGATCTGGCCGGGCGAATCGGTGACGAGGCCGGGGAAATCGGCCCCCTGCAGGCCCGTGGTGCGCTTGAGCACGCTTTCGAAATCCAGCGGCTTTAAGTCATGGGCCGTGTAGCCGGGCGTGTCCGCATTGGACACGTTCTGCGACAGCGTCGCCTGGCGCGCATTCAGCCATGCCATGCGCTCGCGCAGCATGCCGAAAAGCGGGATGTCCATCAGGTTCAAGGCGCACTCCGTGCAACGGATCATTAACCTTAACTGGCGGCCATGGTGAGCCACGAAGTTTAAGCGTCGCTTAACGCGATGGATGTTTTTGCCGGGCAAAATTTGCCCGCTTAACCGTGGGTTAAGGTTAACGCGCCAGATTGCCGGCATGGATGTCATCGATATTGCGCGCTATTTCGGGGCGCTTCTCGTCGTGATTGCGCTTGTCGGTCTGGCGGGCGTGGCCGCGCGCCGCTACGGCGTGCCGGGCGTGATGAAGGCGAACGCGACGCGGCGACTATCGGTGGTGGAAACCCTGATGGTGGCGCCGCGCTACAAACTTTTCCTGCTGCGCCGGGACAATATCGATCATCTCGTGCTGCTGGGGCCGCAAGGGGCAAGCGTGATCGAGAGCGGCGTGCCGGTGGTGGCCGTGGCGTCCGCCGTTGAGCCAGCGCCTGCACCTGCGCCGGAGACCGTCACATGAACAGGCGGCTTCTCGGTCTCGCGGCATTTCTGATCGCCATTGCGATTCCCGGCATTGCGCTGGCCGCCGATGCGGCAACGGGGGCGAGCGGCGCGAACTCGCTTTCCATCAATCTTTCCGGCGGCGGCATCTTCACCGACCGCATCGTCCAGATCATCGCGCTGATCACGATCTTAAGCCTCGCGCCGTCGATCCTCATCATGATGACGAGCTTCGTGCGCATCGTCGTGGTGCTGTCGCTGCTGCGCACGGCTATGGGATTGCAGACCAGCCCGCCCAATGCGGTGATGATAAGCCTCGCATTGTTCCTCACCTTTTTCGTGATGACGCCGACCTTGCACGATGCCTATCAGGCGGGCGTTGTGCCTCTGGTGGCCAATCAGATCACGACCGAACAGGCGCTGGACCGCGCCTCCGTTCCCATCAAGAAATTTATGCTCGCCCATGTGCGCGATGCGGATTTGAAGCTGTTACTCGACATGCGCCACGACAAGGAACCGACCGGCCCAGACGATGTGGCGATTTCCACGCTGGCGCCGGCCTTCATGCTGTCGGAACTGAAACGCGCTTTCGAGATCGGCTTCCTGCTGTTCGTGCCGTTTCTCATCATCGACATGGCGGTCGCTTCGATCCTCATGTCGATGGGCATGATGATGCTGCCGCCGACGGTGATCTCGCTGCCGTTCAAGCTGATCTTCTTCGTGCTGGTGGACGGCTGGCGGCTGGTGGCAGGAAGCCTCGTCGCGAGCTATCTGCACTCTCCACCACCGGTCTGACACAAACCACAAACGCCAATCTGTAAACGCCAACGTGGCTCTGTTGACTCCCGCCAAACAATTTCATATTTCTGGAAATATGGATAAGAAGAAAGCCCTTTCGGCGCTTGGTGCGCTGGCGCAGGAGACGCGGCTGGCGATTTTCCGGCTGCTGGTGCGCGAGGGGCCTGCGGGCAAGGACGCGGGTGGGATCGGCACAGTGCTGCGCGTGCCGCCGCCCACGCTGTCGTTTCACCTGAAGGAGCTGGAGCGCGCAGGCCTGATCGTCCAGCGCCGCGAAAGCCGCAACCTCATTTACGCCGCGCGCTATGAAGGCATGCGCGAACTGCTCGCCTATCTGATGCAGGATTGCTGCGGCGGACGTCCCGAAATCTGCAACATCATATTGGAGGATTGTCATGAATCGTCTGCATGTACACCTGCATGTGCGTGACATCGCGGAGTCGGTGCGGTTCTACAACGCGCTGTTCGGCGCTGAGCCGGCGAAACGCGAATTCAACTACGCCAAATGGATGCTGGAAAATCCGCGCGTGAATTTCGCGATCTCGACGGGCGGCGAAACGGGCCTCGGCCATCTCGGCATTCAGGTGGAAAGCGAGGCGGAGCTTGAGGAGGTTTCCGCACGCGCCAAACAGGCGGCAGGCGAAGTATTTGTCGAGCGCGGGGCGAATTGCTGTTACGCGGTGGGCGACAAGGCGTGGGCCACCGATCCGCAGGGCGTGCGCTGGGAAACTTTTCACACCACGGGCGATCTCACCACCTATGGCGTGGGGCAGGACGAGTTGCGGATCGAGCGCACGGCGCCCGTTGAACCAGCGCAAGCTTCCTGTTGCGGTCCGCGCGCATAAACGGGACGCCCATGCACCGACCTTACAATGTGCTGTTTCTCTGCACCGGCAATTCGGCGCGTTCGATTCTGGCCGAAGTGATTTTGAACAGCGAAGGCAGGGGAAAATTTCACGCCTATTCCGCAGGCAGTTTTCCCAAAGGCGCGGTCAATCCTGTTGCGCTTTCGTTTTTGAAGAATATCGGCCTGCCGACAGAAGGTCTGCGTTCCAAAAGTTGGGATGAGTTCGCGGCGTCCGGCGCGCCCGAAATGGATTTCGTGTTCACGGTTTGCGATGACGCGGCGGGCGAGATTTGTCCCGTCTGGCCGGGCCATCCCGTCACCGCGCATTGGGGCATGCCGGATCCCGCCACAGTGCAGGGCAGCGATATCGAAAAGATGCAGGCGTTTCGCGAAACCGCGCGGATGCTCACCAATCGCATCGGCGTGTTCACAGCACTTCCCTTCGACAAGCTCGACCGCCTGAAACTGAAAACCCATCTCGACGAAATCGGCCGTGGCTGATCCACGCGCGCTTGCCGCCGAAGCGCTCGGCACCGGCCTGCTTGTGGCCGGCGTTGTAGGCTCCGGCATCATGGCGTCGCATCTCACGCACGACGCAGCACTTGCCCTGTTGTGCAACACGCTGGCGACGGCGGCGATCCTTGTGGTTCTTGTCATGATCTTCGCGCCGGTCTCGGGCGCGCATTTGAATCCCGCGGTGACGCTGGCGCTGGCGATGAACGGCGCCGCGCAGCCGTCGCAGATCGCGCCTTACATTGCCGCACAAATCTTTGGCGGCGTCTGCGGCACATTCATGGCGCATCTGATGTTCGGGATAAGCGCTTTCGCATATGGCGCGACGATCCGCACAGGCGCGGGCCAATGGTTCGCCGAAGCCGTCGCGACCTTCGGCCTCGTGCTGACGATCTTCGGTTGTGCGCGGCGCGATGTGCCGACAATCGCGGCGGCGGTCGGGCTTTATATCGGCGCAGCTTACTGGTTCACGTCCTCCACGTCGTTCGCTAATCCTGCGGTGACGATTGCGCGCGCCCTGACACCGACTTACGCCGGCATCAGGCCGCTTGACGCGCCGTTCTTCATCGCAGCACAGCTTGCAGGCGCAAGCCTCGCCGCAATCACAAGCCGCTGGCTATTTACTCCGCAGCCATCTCGCGCGTGATGCGCGCGCGGTGGAAGGGCTTGTCGCCGAGGATGGTCACGCGCTGCAAAATGCGCCGGTGCGGCAGGTAATCGTTCACCGTGTAATGCTGCGTCACGCGATTGTCCCAGAACGCCACCGTGCCCGGCTTCCATTTCCAGCGCATGAGGAATTCCGGCCGCTGGATATGCTCGCAGAGGAATTTCAGCACGGCCGCACTTTCATTGTCGTTGAGGCCCAGGATGCGCGTGGTGAAACCGGAATTGACGAACAGGCCCTCGCGCCCCGTTTCGGGATGCGTGCGCACAACGGGATGGCGCACGGGCGGATGTTCGTTGCGGGTCCATGCGAATCTTTCCATACCGCCCACGGCGAAACGGTCCGGCGGATAGGAGCGCGCGAAATCATGCTCTGCATCGAGGCCGGACAGGAATTTCTGCATCGGCGGCGACAGCGCATCGAACGCCGCGCGCATGCTGGACCACATCGTGTCGCCGCCTTGCGCGGGCACGTCGCGCGCATAAAGCACCGAACCCATCGGCGGCGTCTGAATGAACGTCACGTCGCTACGCCAGATGGCATTGTCGCTTTCGCTGCCGTTCTGGTCGCCGATCACAAGCACTTCGGGCGTGCCGGGAATGCTGGGTCGAATCGGATGAACATGCAGGCGGCCGAAACGTGCTGCGAAATTGCGCTGTTGGTCCGGCGTGATGGATTGGTCTTCGAAGAACAGAACCTCGTGCTTCAAAAGCGCGCGGCGGATTTCGCCGATGGTCTGGTCGGGCAATTCGCGGGCGAGGTCTACACCTTCAATGCGCGCGCCGAGCGAGGGCGAAACCTGGGTGATGCGAAGCATGCTGCTCATATGTTCCTCCAACGATAGACCTGTTCGACCGCCGGGTTGGATGAAATACCTAAATGTCTATCTAGTCAATATGGTATTGAGCGCGGGTGGCGGTGCGCAGGCGGGACCACTATGTTCCGTGCATGACAATCGATGCACATGATCACGGGCTTTGGACGCACGATCATCGCTTTCTCGGCCATGGGCACGAGGGCGCGGAGCGGCGCGCGCGGCTGGCAGTGGCGATCACCGCGGTATTCATGGCCGTGGAAGTGGCGGCGGGCCTCGCGTTCCGCTCCATGGCGTTGCTGGCTGATGGCGTGCACATGGCGACGCATGTGGGCGCACTTGGTTTGGCGGCGGGCGCTTATTGGCTAGCGCGGCGGCACGCAGGCGATGCGCGATTTACATTCGGTTCCGGCAAGTTCGGCGATCTGGCGGCATTCGCCAGTGCGGTCGTGCTGGGTGTTGTGGGCGTGGGTGTGGCTGTTGAGTCGATTGAGCGATTATTTTTCCCCGTGTCCGTCGACTACCGCGATGCGTTGATGATCGCGGGCATCGGATTCCTTGTGAATGTGGCGAGCGCCTTCGTGCTGCGCGACACGCATGACCATCATCACGAGCACGATCATGCACACGATCACAATATGCGCGCAGCCTATACGCATGTCGTGGCCGATGCGGCAACGAGCGTGCTGGCGCTGTGCGCGCTGGCCGCCGGATTGGTTTTTCACATAACATGGCTCGATCCCGCCGTAGGCGTGATCGGCGCGTTTGTGATCGCCTCATGGGCTTACGGCTTGGTGCGTGACAGCGGCATGGTGTTGCTGGATGCGGAAGCCGATCCGCGCTGCGCCAAGGAAATCCGCCGCATGATCGAAAACGAAATGGGCGCGCGCGTGGCCGATCTGCATCTGTGGCGGTTGGGGCCGGGGCATAATGGTTTGATCGCGTCGCTGGTGTGTCCCGATGACTCCACGGCGGAAAATGTGCGGGCGGCCTTGCGCGCGCGTTATTCCGATCTGGCGCATGTCACGATTGAAGTGGCGGTCTGCGCGGATTGCACGGGGCCATAGCTCGGCCGGAGCACCCCAATCCTCCGTAAACGGAACTTTAGAGACATTAAGCTCTAGTGGTCCGCGATGGCCAATGCCCTGGAACTTTCCAACGTCACCAAACGCTTCGGCGATTTCGCCGCGGTGAGCGGGCTGAGCTTTGCGCAAAGCCGCGGCAGCATTCTGGGCTTTCTGGGGCCGAATGGCGCCGGCAAGACCACAACCCTGCGTATGATGCTGGGGCTGATGAAGCCGGATTCGGGCGTGATGACCGTGCTGGGCGCGGCGCCGGGCACGGTGCGCGACCGCATGGGCTATCTGCCGGAGGAACGCGGTCTCTACAAACGTATGCGCGCCGATGCCGCGATTGCCTATTTTGCGACGCTGAAGGGCCTGTCGCGCGGCGAGGCGAAGAAACGCGCGCGCGCCTTGCTGGACCGTTTCGGGCTTGGGCAATTCGCGCGCGTGCGCATCGAGGGCTTGTCCAAGGGCATGGCGCAGAAGGTCGCGTTCATTGCGGCGATGGCGCACGATCCGGAAATTCTCATATTGGACGAGCCGTTCTCCGGCCTTGATCCCATCAACCAGCAAAGTTTCGAAGCCGCCATTCGCGATCTGGCGCGCGAAGGCAAAACAATCCTGTTCTCCACGCATACGATGGCGCAGGCCGAACGGCTCTGCGACCAGCTCGTCATCATGGCGCGCGGGCGCAAGGTTTTCGACGGCACGCTGGAAGAAGCGCGTGGTCTTCTGCCACGACGCGCGCGCATCGGCGCCGAGGCCGATCTCGGATTCCTGCGCGAATTGCCCGGCGTACTCACTGTTCGCGCGCCCGGCCCGGGCCAGCCGCATTGGGACATTGATCTGAAAGAAGGCGCGGATGGCAGCGCGCTGCTGGCTGCGTGTTTCGACCGGCGCGTGGCGCTCACGCATTTCGATCTGTCTGCCGTGAGTTTGCAGGACGTGTTCGTTTCGCTTGCGGGCAAGGAAGCGGAGAGCGCGCCATGAGACGCACTTTGCTTGTCGCCTTCAACGAGTTCGTCAAATACATCACGCGGCGCGGCTATATCATCAGCCTGTTCATGCTGCCCATATGGGTGTTCGTGGCGGCTGTCGTGCCGCAATGGCTGGCGCAATCCACGCCCACGCGCGTGTTCGCGATTGTCGATCGCGCGGGCGGTTATGCGCCCGCCATTCGCGATACCGTGCATGAAGACGAAGATTCGCGCACGCTGTCCGCGCTGTCGGATTACGCGCATGCCAATCTGGACATGAAAGCGTTGCAGGCGAAGAACCCGTCTTACGCCGCGTTGCTCAACGCATCTGAAGGCGATGCGGCGGCGTTGGCAAGTTTCCGCAAAATGGGCGGCGAGCAGGCGATGCGCGCGGGCCTGAAAGAATTCCGCAAACCGGGTGCCGCCCCCTTCGAACCGCCGCGCCCGCGTTTTGTCGTGGTGCCGGCGGGTGCGGCCCTTGAAGAAACGCTGGGGCCGGCCTTCGCCGCCACCGCCGAAGCGCGCCTGCAGAATGGGGCGTTCTACGCGATTGTCGTGATCCCGCATGGCTTCTCCGCATCGCCGGATGCGCCTGCCGCGGAATATTGGAGCACCAACGCCAACGATCCGGATTTTCAGGGCTTCCTGCACGGCGCGCTGAGCAAAGCATTGCGCGACCGCATGCTTGCGCGTGTGGCGCCTGATCTGCCCGCAAGCGCGTTGCAGCCGTCCGCGCGATTGAAACTGTTCGATCCCGGCGCGGGCGCGGATCATCACCAGTCGATGGCGGACGATCTGAAAATCTACATGCCTTCCGTGTTCGGCATTCTGCTGATGCTGACCGTGTTCATGAATGCGGGCGCGCTGCTGACGGGCGTGATCGAAGAAAAATCCAGCCGCATCGTGGAAGTCATTCTCTCCTGCGTCACACCGATAGAATTCATGACGGGCAAACTGATCGGGGCTGCGGGCGCATCGCTGCTGACGCTTCTCATCTGGGGCGCGATGCTGTTCGGCGGCGCGGTGCTGCTGGTGCCGGGTGCGGCATCGGGCATGACGCCGCTGATCAGCGCAATCCTGGCCTCGAACCTGTTGCCCGTGATGGTGCTGTGTTTCGTTTGTGGTTTTCTGATCTATGCCTCGTTCTTCCTCGGCATCGGCAGCATGGCGACGTCGGTGCAGGATGCGCAGGCTTTGCTCGGCCCAACAATGCTGCTCGTCATGGCGCCGATGATCCTGTCCTCCACTCTGCTGCGCGATCCCAACGGACCCATCGCGCAATTCATGTCATGGGTGCCGATCTACTCGCCGTTCTTTCTGATGTACCGGCTGCCCTGGCATCCGCCGCTGGTGCAGGCAGTGGGCGCGATCCTGCTGATGATCGCGACGTCCATCCTCATGGTGATTCAGATGGGCCGCGTTTTTGCGCGCCATGTACTGACGGCGGAACGCCCGCCGCGATTGACGGCGCTGCTGCGTGTGTTCAGGAAAAGAAAACCGGCCTGATTTTTATTTCCGTTTAAACCCACCCGTCATGGCCGGATTTAATCCGGCCATCCATCCGATGCGTGTCTACGCATCGGAAAGAGTCTCTTGCGCTCGCAGACGCGAGCGCGATGGGTGGCCGGGTCAAGCCCGGCCATGACGGAGTAGGTAGATTTAGTTGAACCCGCTTAACGCGGCAGCACGCCCTCGCGCTGCAGGCGCTTGCGCTGCAGCTTGCGATAGCGGCGGATGGCCTCGGCGCGCTCACGGGCGCGTTTCTCGCTCGGCTTCTCGTAATGGCCCCGGAGTTTCATCTCGCGGAAAATGCCTTCGCGCTGCATCTTCTTCTTCAGCGCCTTCAGCGCCTGGTCGATGTTGTTGTCGCGAACGATGATCTGCAAAGGCTTCTCCTGAGGGCACGTCAAGGGCGCGGGTGATAACAGAAGGGTTTTGACCTGTCCACCTTTCGGGATGGACTTTATCTACCTATATGTAAGGGAGTTTAAGCCCGGTGAACGGGCGCGTAACCCCTTGAGAGAGTTTGTTTAAGGCATGGCAATTCTGAAGATCGCGCGCATGGGACATCCCGTGCTGGGCCGCAAGGCGGAACCCGTGGAGAACCCGACCGCGCCGGAAATCCGCCGTCTGGTGGCCGACATGGTGGAAACCATGATCGACGCCAATGGGGCAGGGCTCGCCGCCCCCCAAGTGCATGTTCCCCTGCGGGTGGTGGTGTTCCAGGCCCCGGACGGCCGCTCCGAAACGGACCTGACCGCCGAGGAGCGTTTTGACCATACAGCACCCCTGACCATCCTCATCAACCCGGAAATCGAGATCGCCGGGCCGGAAACAGAGGGCGGCTGGGAAGGCTGTCTATCCGTGCCGGGCCTGCGCGGCTTTGTCGACCGCCCCGCCCATATCCGCTATCGCGGTTTCGATCAGGAAGGCCGGCCCATCGCCCGCAATGCGCGCGGTTTTCACGCCCGCGTTGTGCAGCATGAATGCGACCATCTGGATGGAATCCTGTATCCTTCGCGGATGACCGACATGAACAAGCTCATCTTCGAATCCGAAACGCGGCATTGGGTGAAGATCGCGGAGATGTAATGGCGAAGAAGGCCAAACCGGCGCGCGACGATGCGGCAACGAAAGAGGCCGTGCTGAAGGCAGCACTCGTCAATGTGATGTTCGACGGGTTTTCGGAAAAAGCCTTGAAGAGTTCCGCCGACGAGGCGGAGGTGGATGCCGAAACGCTGGCGCGATTGTTCCCGCGCCGTGAATTGAGTCTGGTGGAGGAGTTTTCCGCCGCCGCCGACCGCGAGATGGAAGCGCGCCTCGCCAAAATCGATTTCAAGGACATGCGCATTCGCGACCGTATCGCCACGGCGGTGAAAACGCGGCTTGCGGTTCTGAAACCAAACAAGGAAGCCGCACGGCGCGCGGCGGCGTTTCTCACTTTGCCGCCGCATGCGGGGCTGGGCGCGCGATTGGTCTGGCGCAGCGTCGATCTGATGTGGCGCAGCGTCGGCGACACGGCGACGGATTTCAATTTTTATACGAAGCGCGGGATTCTCGCGGGCGTCTATTCGGCGACGCTGATGCGCTGGTTCACCGACAAGACGGATGATGAATCCGAAACCAGCGCCTTCCTCGACGCGCGCATCGAAAACGTCATGCAGTTCGAGAAGTTCAAGGCGCAGGTGAAGGGTGAGCTGGCGAAACTGCCGACGCTGACTGAGGTGTTGAACGGGTTTAATCGAAGGCCGACGGTTTAAGCTCCCTTGTCATGGCCCACCCACCGGAGTGTGGGCCACCCAGTTGAAGCCCACACATTTCGAACAAAATAAGACTGAGAAAATTCTTCAACACAGCGTTTGTGTCACCTGGGTGGCCCGCACTCGGCGGGCCATGACAGTGAGGTTGTGTCGAACTCAAACAAAAATCCGTCATCACCCGGCTTGTCCGGGTGATCCAATTTGTTTTTTGCTGAAGGCAGAAAATGGATTGCCCGGACAAGCCGGGCAATGACGGTGTTGGGTATTTTACTCGCGCTCTCTGACCCAAGTAATATGCCCCATCTTACGGCCCGGGCGCGGGTCGGTTTTGCCGTAGAGATGCAGCGCACCACCGCGCGCGGCCAACGCTTCCCAGTCGTTTGCTTCTTCGCCGATGATGTTTTCCATCACGGCGTCGGAATGACGTGAGGCATCGCCGAGCGGCCAGCATGCGACGGCGCGGATGTGCTGTTCGAACTGACTGACGGCGCAGGCTTCCAATGTCCAATGCCCCGAATTGTGGACGCGCGGCGCGATCTCGTTGATGAGCAACGCGCCGTCGCGCGTCACGAACAATTCCACCGCCAGCACGCCGACGTAATCGAACGCATCGGCGATGCGTTGCACTATGATCTGCGCTTCTTCGCTTTGCGCTTGGCTCAATCGCGACGGCACGGTCGAGCGGCGGAGGATGTGATGCTCGTGCACATTCTCCGGCGGATCGTAAGCAGCGAATGTGCCGTCAATGCCGCGCGCGGCCACGACCGAGGCTTCGAACTCGAAATCGACAAAGCCTTCAAGGATACAGGGTGCCCCATGAAAGCGGTCGAAGGCATGGATCGTGTCTTCCGCCGAAAACACCTTCGCCTGGCCTTTGCCGTCGTAACCCATGCGGCGTGTCTTGAGCACGGCGGGGCCGCCGATCTTCGCGAACGCGGCTTTCGCTTCGTCATGCGAAAGCACCGTGGCGAAAGGTGGTGTCTTCAATCCCAGTTTCGCGACGAAATTCTTTTCGTCCCAGCGGTCCTGCGAAACGGCAAGCGCATGCGGTGATGGATTGACCGGTACATGGGTCGCAAGAAACGCCGCGGTTGCACCCGGCACATTCTCGAATTCGAATGTCACGGCATCGCATGCGGATGCGAACGCCGCCAGCGCCGCTTCATCGTCATAACGGCCCACGCGATGATGCGCCGCCACTTGAAAAGCGGGTGCGTCCGCATCGTCGGAATAGATGCACACTTTCAACCCCAACCGCGCGGCGGCGAGCGCCAGCATGCGCCCCAATTGGCCGCCGCCGAGGATTCCGATTGTGCCGCCCGGCGCGACGGGCGCGGACAAACGCAAAGTCTCGCTCATTGGGCGGGGCGTTCCGCCACGTCGCTGGTCTGCTTCTCGCGCCATTTGGCCAGCTGCTTCGCCAGCGCCTTGTCGCTGAGCGCGAGGATGGCGGCGGCGTGCAGTGCGGCGTTCTTGGCGCCCGCCTCGCCGATGGCAAACGTCGCCACCGGCACGCCGCCCGGCATCTGGACGATGGAGAGGAGACTATCCATCCCCTTCAGCGCCTTCGATTCGATGGGCACGCCCAGCACGGGCAGGGTGGTCATGGAGGCCGTCATCCCGGGCAGGTGCGCCGCGCCCCCCGCGCCCGCGATAATCACCTTCAGCCCGCGCCCCGCCGCCTCGCGGGCATAGGCATAAAGCCGCTCCGGTGTGCGGTGGGCCGAAACGATGCGGGTTTCATGGGCCACGCCCAGCGCGGCCAAAATCTCGGATGCGGGTTTAAGCGTGGGCCAATCCGACTGGCTGCCCATGATGAGGCCGACGACCGGCGCTTTGGGGGACATGCTTCCTGCCTATCTGGTCTGTCTGGCTCTTGGGAGCCGCAAAGAAGCGCCGCACTATACTTCCAGCGAAAAGATAGGGAAGGGCGATTGATACAACCGTTAACCTTTTAGGAACCACACTCAACTGATTGTTAAGGGGATCGAGTCTGGACGTGCCGTGAAAGTCGAGAGCAGCAAGGGACCGGGAGGCGTTCGCGCCGTGGGTACGGCGGCCTATTCGCGTCAGGTGGAGGCATCGGCTTCGCCCCAGGCCGTGCAGCCTGCAAGTGCGGCCAGCGCAACCGTGCTCGGCATTCCCGAAAGCGAATTCACCCCGCGCGTGCGTGACGCGATCATGGCGCTGATGGCGGAAGTCGAATCGCTGCGCCGCGAATTGCAGCAAACCAAGGCACGGCTCGACACCTCGGAGAAGGCAGCGGATCAGGATCATTTGCTGCCGCTGCTGAACCGCCGCGCGTTTGTGCGCGAGCTGATGCGCTACATCGCCTATTCGGATCGTTACGGCACGCCCGCCAGCCTCGTCTATTTCGATCTCGATGGCTTCAAGGCCATCAACGATTTGCATGGTCATGCGGGCGGCGATGCGGTGCTGCTGCATTTCGCCGAAACGCTGAACGCCCATGTGCGCAACAGCGATATTGTCGGCAGGCTTGGCGGCGACGAATTCGCCGTTATTCTTTCGCATGTCACGCAGGAACAGGCGCACAAGAAAGCCGATGCACTCGCGGCAAAGTTGAAAGACTCGCCGACGGAATGGAACGGGAAAAAGATTCCGCTGACATTTTCCTATGGCGCGTTTGAATTGCGCCCCGGCGAAAGCGCGGAAACCGCAATGGCGCGCGCCGACGAAGCGATGTATGCGCATAAAAGAGCGACAACGACGCGCTAATAGAGTTTCGGCAGAACGAAATCACACCCTCACTTGTCATGGCCCACCGGAGTGTGGGCCACCCAGTTGAAGTTTGTGCTGCTTTGCGAAAATCGAACTGAGAAAATTCTTTGACTACAGAACTCGTGTCACCTGGGTGGCCCACACTCCGGTGGGCCATGACAATGAGGTTTAAGTCCGCCACTGTTTCTAACTACGCAATTATATCCGGCAGCAGCGTGTCGTTGATGCGCGAGATCTCATCCTTCAACTGCAGCTTGCGTTTTTTCAGCCGCGTCAATTGGACCTGATCGGCGACGCCCTGCTCGATCATGGCGGCGATGGCGATGTCCAGTTCGCGATGCTCGCGCAACATTGTGGCGAGTCGCAGCCGCAGCGAAGACTCCTCAGCCTGTGTCATCCGTCGGAAATCTCACTCTTTTTCCCGAATCGGCCAGGGCAGCACCCGCCGTTTCACACCTGCTTCGGTTCCCCAATTTGCCAGATTTTTCGGTATTAATCTTGGTTAATCGCGGCTAGGCATAAATAGAAGAATTTCGTGACAGACGCCCCGGTTGGTGTTTTAATTCCGTCTCCGATTAGCAACGAGGTGCGACTGATGGCACTGCAAGGGCATATCACGGAACTCTCCGACAAACACAGACGTCTCGAACAACTCATAGAATCTGAAATGGCCCACCCCGATTGGGACGAAGTCAGGGTAGCGGCCATGAAAAAAGAAAAACTCCGCATCAAAGACGAACTGGAACGACTGCGAAGCAGCGTTCACTGATTTCCTGCTGAGCGTTATTCCGCAGGCTGCGGCGCTGCGCGTTGAAGCATGGCGAGGAAGATCGCCATCGCGCCCAGTTCGCACAATGCTGCTGCGAAGAAAGACGCGCCGGGAAAATAGATCGGCGCGCGTCCGCTCGTGAAATAGCCGAACAGGCTCGTCATGAACGCCGGTGCTATGATCGACGTAAGGCCGCCGATACTGGCAAGCGCGCCCTGCAATTCGCCCTGCTCATGCGGGCCGACCTGTTTCGACAGGATAGCGTTGATGGAGGGTGTGGCGAGTCCGCTCAACGACCATATGGGAAGCCACACAAACAGCATCCAGCCTTGCGACGCATAGGCATAGCCGAAGAAACCGGCGGCAGCGCAAGCCAAACCCGCAATGACCGAACTCGTTTCGCCGATACGCGGAATGACAATGCGCGTGAGGAACCCGAACACGAGCGAAATGCTGATGCCCACCGCCATCAGCGAATAGCCCACTTGCGCGGGCGTCCAGTGGAATTTGAGGATCGTGTAATAACTCCAGATGGACGGGTTTGCGTCGTGCGCAAGGCGCATGAGTGCGACAACGCCGATCATGCTTGCGAACATCGGAAAACGCCGCATCGATTTTAGTGCGCCGAGCGGATTGGCGCGCCACAATTCGAACGGCCGCCTGCGCGATGGTGGCAGGGATTCCTTCAGCACGACAAGGCCGTAAATCGCGTTGCACAGGGCAAACACGGCGGACACGAAAAACGGCGTGCGCGGTCCGAAATAATCGCCGATGATGCCGCCAATCACCGGCCCCAGCACAAAACCTATGCCGAATGCGGCCCCTATGAGGCCGAAATTCGCCGCGCGTTTTTCCGGCGGACTCACATCGGCGATATAGGCATTGGCCGTGGAATAGGATGCGCCCGCAGCCCCCGAAAGAAAGCGGCCGATGAACAGCCACGCAATCGTCGGCGCCAGTCCCGTGATCGCGTAGTCGATGCCGAGCATGGCAATTGAAAGAATAAGCACGGGCCTGCGCCCGAAACGGTCGCTGAGATTTCCGATGATCGGCGCGCAGAGGAATTGCATCAGCGCATAGACCATGGACAACCAGCCGCCCCAGACGGCGGCGGCACTCATGCCCTGATGGGTGAGTTGCGCGATGAGTTTCGGCGTGACGGGAATGATGATGCCAAGGCCGATGGTGTCGATCAGCATCGCGATGAAGATGAAGGTGAGCGCGTGTTTGCTTGGCGCTTCGTCGGTCATACCGTTCTCGCCATTTCGCGCAGCTTGAATTTCTGGATCTTGCCCGTGGACGTCTTCGGCAATTCGCTGAACACGATATGGCGCGGGCATTTGTAATGGGCGAGGTTGGCGCGGCACCAGGCGATGAGATCGTCAGCGGTGACATTCTCATAGCCCATTTTGCGCTCGACAAACGCGCACGGCGTTTCGCCCCATTTCTCATCAGGGCGAGCAACAACAGCGACAAACATCACAGCGGGATGTTTGTTGAGCGTGTCTTCGACTTCGATGGAGGAAATATTCTCGCCGCCGGAAATAATGATGTCTTTCGAGCGGTCTTTCAGTTGCACATAGCCGTCGGGATGCAGAACACCGAGATCACCGGAGTGAAACCAGCCGCCTGCGAATGCTTCCTGCGTCGCCCTGGGATTTTTCAGATAGCCTTTCATCACGATATTGCCGCGAAACATCACTTCGCCGATGGTTTCGCCGTCGGCGGGCACGGTTTCCATCGTTTCCGGGTCCATCACGGTCAGCGCATCGAGCGCGTGATAACGCACGCCCTGACGCGCCTTTTTTGCTGCGCGCGGGCCTTTGTCCAATTCATCCCACGCCGATTTCCATTCGTTCACGACGGCCGGGCCGTAAGTTTCGGTGAGGCCATACACATGCGTGACATTGAAGCCCGCCTCTGTCATCGCGGCGAGCACGGCTTCGGGCGGCGGTGCGGCAGCAGTGATGAATTCCACGCGGCGATTGAACGCGCGTTTTTCTTCCGGTGCGGCGTTGAGCAATGTGGACATGACTATCGGCGCGCCCGCCATATGCGTGACGCCATATTCGGCGATGGCGTCATGGATCGCGCGGGCGCGCACCCAGCGCAGACAGACATGCGTGCCCGCGACCACCGAAAGCGACCACGGAAAGCACCAGCCATTGCAATGAAACATCGGCAGGGTCCACAGAAAAACCGGATGCTTGCCCATGCCAGCCGCGAGAATATTGCCGTACCCCATCAGTGTCGCCCCGCGATGGTGGAACACCACGCCCTTGGGATTGCCCGTCGTGCCGGAGGTGTAATTCAACGCAATCGCGTTCCATTCATCGTCCGGGTAAGACCATTCGAAATCCGCGTCGCCGCTTTCAACAAAATCTTCGTAGTCTATTTTGCCCACGAACTCGCCGGTCTGGCGGAATTCGCGGTCGTCGTAATCAATGACCAGCGGTTTCACTTTCGCGAGTTTCAGCGCCTGCTTGATCGTCGGCGCGAATTCGCGGTCGGTGATGAGGATTTTGGCATCGCCGTGATCCAGCATGAAGGCGATGGCCGTGGCGTCGAGCCGCGTGTTCAGCGTGTTGAGCACACCACCCGTCATGGGCACACCGTAATGCGCTTCCAGCATGGGCGGCGTGTTGGCGAGCATCACCGCAACTGTGTCGCCTCTGCGTATCCCAGCGCGCGACAGCGCCGAGGCCAGCTTGCGCGTGCGCGCGTAAAACTCCGCATAGGTCAAACGCTGCGAGCCGTGAATGACGGCCACGCGCTCCGGAAACACAGCGGCCGCGCGTTCCAGAAATGTCATCGGTGTCAGCGACTGATAATTCGCTGCGTTGCGGTCGAGATCGCGGTCATAAGGCGATTGCGATTTCGCCTTAAACAATTGCGGCGCAGGGCGCGGATTGGCCGGTTGTTTGCGAGCCGCTTTGCGCGGGCGCGCGGCGGGCATGCGCCTTGCAGCGCGTTTCGACGCAGGCTTTGGCGCGGGTCTCGCCGCTTTGGCTTTTTTCTTTTTGACCGGCGCTTTGGCCGCGCGGCTTTTGCCGGGCCGCTTCGATTTACGCTTCACCATATCCTGCTTGCATCGCTGAAATCGCGCGAACGCTAAAGAATCTGCTGCAACGCGGCAAGCATGGACGCGGGCGCGGCGCATTGATAGGAAAGAGCACTTCTTTCGGGATCATCCATGCAAAGCGAAGTTGCGCGCACCGGCCCGTTCCACACGCTTTATTTCTGGCTGATGCGGCAGGCGGCGGGACGGTACGCCTGGGCGATGCTGGCGGTGGTGGCGTTCGCCGAAGCCTCGTTCTTTCCCATTCCGCCGGATTTCATGCTGGTGCCGATGGTGCTGGCGAACCGGCAACGCGCGTTTCTGGTAGCGGGATGGTGCGCGCTGTGGTCGGTGCTGGGCGGCGCGCTCGGCTATGTGATCGGGGCCACTTTGTTCAACACGGTCGGCCAGTGGCTGATCCATGTCTATGGCATGGGCGGCGGGATCGATGCGTTCCGCGCGGCGTACGCCAAATATGGCTACTGGATCATGGTGCAGGGGCTGACGCCCATTCCCTACAAGCTCGTGACGATTGCCTCGGGCTTTGCCGGATTCAATTTCGCGCTGTTCATGCTGTTCTCCGCGATCACGCGCAGCGCGCGGTTCTTCGCCGAGACGGCGCTGCTTTACGCGTTCGGCGAGCCGGTGCGCCGCTTCATCGAGAAATATCTGGAGATCGTGCTGATCGGATTCCTGACGCTGATCGTCCTGGGGTTTCTGATCGTGCGGTATCTCGTTTAATTACTAAACGGAT
>DATCEI010000135.1:0-12410 GCA_036510185.1 Rhizomicrobium sp.
TCGGCCCAAATTTCCAGCGGCGCATATTGCAATCCGCGAAGACCATTAGTTTTGCCGCTTCGCCAGCAAATGCCGATGCTCTGGCCATTGCCTGCGCCCGCAAAAGTTTCGCGCCAGCGAGTCTTTTCCTGTTCGTCGGCAACCAGATAGGAATGCGGATTGGGAAACGCGGAAATCTCGCGGCGCAGGATTCGCGGCAGACTTCCCATTTCGGTTGCGGCGTTCGCGCCGCCCGCCGCTTTCAGCCAGCCATAATGCGCGCGCGTCACACCGCCTTTTGTTTCCATCTGTTGCGGCTTGACCGAGACATTCGGAAAGGATCGCGCGAACAGCGAAACGAGGCGCGGCTCGCAATCCAGAATTACATTTTCTTTCGCCGCGAGTTCGGGAATGAGGCTTGCGAACATCAGCTGATCGCCGACGCCCTGTTCGCCGGTCACGAGAAGGCGTTTGCCCTTGCGCGGCTCGCCGTTCCAGCGCGGCAATCCGTGATCGCAAACCGGCGCTTTGCCGGGCACATCCAGACGGGCGGCATAATCGCGCCAGCCGTCTTTCAGATTGCCGCGCAGCAAATGCAGGATTGCGCGGTTGAGGCGCAATTGCGCGTTGCGTGAATCCGATTTCAGCGCGCGGTCATAAAGCGCAAACGCCTCATCCACTTCGCCGCGGTCGGCAAGTAAATCGGCGAGATTTCCGAGGGCGGGCGCACAGGATGCGTTGCGCGCCAGCGCCTCGCGATAATGTTGTTCGGCTTTGACGGCATCGCCGCGTTCGCGATAAAGCGAACCCAGCGTCAGCCATAGTTCCGGCGCATCGGGCGAACGCGAAAGCGCGGGCGCAAGCAATGATTCGGCGGCTTCGCTCTGGCCATTTGCCCGCAACAGATTGGCGAGATTGACGAGGGCTTCAAGGCGCGCGGGTTCCAGCGCCAGCACCCGGCGAAAAAAGTTTTCGGCCGCTCCCGCCATGCCGAGCGCGCGGGCGGTGTTGCCGAGTGCAAACAGAACCCGCGTGTCGTCCGGCATTGCGGCCAGCGCCTGTTCGAAACAGGCAATGGCCTCGCTGTGGCGCGCGGCGGCGGAAAGCCTTACACCTTCGGCATAGGGATCGCGCGCGCAGGGTACGTTCATGCGCCTTCTTTGCAGAGGCGCCGTTAAGGTTGCGTTAAGCATGATCAACCCTTTCTTAGCAGTGCGTTAAGGCCGCGCGCCCGATAATTCCGCATTGGTGCGGAAGGACGCTCGATGAGCAGTGCCGGCTCGATCGGTTTGAATTCTACGCTGTTGCTGAACGTGTTCGCGTCCCAGCTGCAGACGGCGGCTGCGCGCACGGCAAATTCGCAGCAAAATTCGACGGGGAGCAGCGCGACGGCGAGCAGTTCGCCCAGCGCCACCGCGAATGATTCCCCACCCTGGGAGAATCTCACCCCGCCCTCGCAGCAGTCGCAGGATGCAACCGTTCTCGGTCTCACCAATTTCTTCAACACGACCAATGTGCCCACGCTCAACTCGACCGCGGACCAGAAAACCGAACAGGACAATCAGAAACTGTTCTCGCTCTACAATGCGGTAAACAATCTGGCGTTGCTGGCTTCGCTGTCGCAAACAAAAACCGCAACGGCGGGTCAGCTCGCGGGTTACAACACGCGCTTTCAATCCGGATTGCAGCAGGTGCAATCCTATCTTTCGAGTACGAGCTTCAACAATTTCACACTGCAGGCGACAACGCCCGCCGCGTCCGAAACCAGCCAGGTCGCGATTCCGTTTGCGCCGTTTTCCTATACCGGCGGCACGGTCGTCGCCGATGCGAACATTTCCAATCCGCTCGCCAATGTCAGCGCGAGCCAGAGCTTCGACATTTCGGTGAAGAAGAATGGCGTCACGAGCGATGTGAACATCGATCTTTCGCAGGTGCAGGGCGGGCTGACCATCGACAATATCGTATCCTATGTGAACCAGCAGCTTTCGGCGGGCGGTTTCAGCACGCGATTCCAGCGTGTGCTCACGCAAGGCTCCATCGACGATCCGACGAAGGCAAGCTATGGCATCAGCATCACGCAGGCGCCGAGCGAAACAATTTCGTTGTCGTCGGCGGGTGCGACACCGGCGCTTTATCTCGCGGGCAATACGGGTTCGGCTGTTGGTTCCGTCACCACAACGGGCACGACGACCACAACTTCCGCGCCCGATCAGCAGGGCCGTCTCGTCAAACTCACCAATCTCGATTCTTCGCCGCAGGGCGCGTTCAACGCGACCGTCGATCCTTCGATCGGCAACACCACCGCGCAATCTACCGTCGTGGATGCCAACGGCAACGTCTATGTCGTCGGCAACGCCACGGGCAATTTCGGCAATGAACTCAATCAGGGCACGCAGGACGTTTACCTGACGAAATATGATTCCGCGGGCAATCTGCAATGGACGCAATTGCTGGGCAGCGCGGGCACCGCATCCGGCTATTCGCTGGCGCTCAATCCGGGCACGGGCGGCGTGGTCGTGGCCGGTTCCACGACCGCCGATCTCACGACAACCGCGATTGCCAATGGCAAGAACGACAGTTTCGTCACTTCGTATGACGCAAGCGGCAACCAGACCTGGACGCAGCAAATTCAAACGCTGAACGCCAATCAGGCCAATGCCGTCAGCGTGGATTCGAGCGGCAATGTCTATCTCGGCGGACAGGTCACCGGCACCATCGGCGCGGGGCAAACGAGTGCGGGCGGACAGGACGGTTATGTCGCCAAGCTCAGTTCGACCGGCAAACTGCTTTACGAACAACAGCTCGGCACGACTGGCGCCGATTCTGTTGCGGCAACCGCCACCACATCCGATGGCGGGTTGGTGGTTGCGAGTGTGCAAAACGGTCATGCGATCATCTCCAAATATGCCAATGGCGACGCGACATCCGCGCCCGTGTGGACGCAGGATCTCGGCGCGCTGCAAAACGGCGGCGGCATCGGCGGCCTCGCCGTTTCAGGCAACAATATTTATGTGTCCGGTACGACATCGAATGCTTCGCTCAACGCGGGCGGTGCAGCCAGCATTGCTGCGGCCAGTTCCGGCGGGCAGGATGCTTTCGTATTCGGCCTCACCGACAATGGCACAAGCGTCACCGCCAATCAGGTGAGTTATGTCGGCACAAGTGCCGCGGACAAGGGCGGCTCGCTCACGGTTGGTTCGGACGGCACTGTTTATCTCGCAGGTACCACCAACGGCACCTTCGCGGGCCAGTCGCGCAACGCCGCCAACACGAACAATGCGTTTGTGGCCGCGATTGCTTCGAACGGCACGGTGAACTGGACGCGGCAATTCGGCGGCGCGGACGGAACCTCAACGGGCCAAAGCGTCGCCATCGATACGCAAGGGTCGAGCGTGCTTGATGCGCTGGGTCTGCCGCGCGGCACGGTTTCCGTCAACCAGTCCGTCACGCTTTCGTCGAGCACCACGCTGCGCACGGGCGATTCCTTCAAGATCGCGCTTCAGGGCACGGGTGCTTACACGGGCACCGTCACCGTCGAAGCGGGTGAAACGCTGCAATCGCTGGCGCAGAAGATCAACAATGTGCTGCTGTCCAAGGGCAAGGCGACCGTGACCTACGCCAATGGTGGCGAGGCGTTGAAGATCGCCGTCAACAACGGCGTGTCCGCCAATCTCATCGCGGGACCGGCGAATTCCGACGCGCTGGGGCGGCTTGGTCTTGCGGCGGGCACGATTGCCAACGCGCCTTCGACAACAAGTTCGTCTTCGACATCATCGTCGTCTGCTTCTTCACAAGTGTTCGGCCTCGGCTTCAGCGGCACGATGGATATTTCCACGAGCACGGATGCGGGCGCGGCGGGCGCGCAATTGCAGAATATTCTCACGAATATCCGCAACGCCTATCGCACATCCAATGCGCCGCCCGCGGCGTCGGCATCCACCAACACGCAAACCGGCCCCGCGCCTGCTTACCTCACGGCACAGGTTGCGAATTACCAGCTTGCGTTGTCGATGTTCCCCGGCGCGAATTCTTCTTCGTCGGCCTGAACGGCATTTTCCGGATTTAACGAATTTGGGTATCGCAGCGTTTCGCTTCAAGGGGCGAGGTGAGATTTTTTTCGCGAAAATGTGAGCAGCGATTCGCTCTTGGGGGTTAAGTGGTTGAATTTTTTGTCGGCTAAGATTGTTTGCTTTGCATGAACCCCATAACTGTCATCCCCGGCGAGCGCGAATTCATTCGCGCGAGGTCAAGGGGACCTAGGTATCAAACACCGAATGATGTCGATACCTGGATTCCCTTCCCCTCGCTCCCAACCGGTCGCTCGGCCGGGAATGACAAGCTGGGTTTATTTTATATATCAGAATCAGCCTTAGTTTTCGTTTGATGACGCAGTAGTACGCGCTGGCATAGGGCGACGAAATCCGCGTAGTTCAAATCATTCTTTGCGTCATTCGTTCGCCAACTACATATAACGAAATCCCAACCTTTGTCCTCACGCGAAACATGATCGACAGTTGGAAGCAGCGCCAATGATGCTTTGTATATTGAACGCTCTGCTTTCGATTGGTCGTTGTCGTATGTGCTGATCTTTTCCCATTCCAATTGCTCGCCCGTATACCAATCGATGCCGTCCGATTGACAAACGGCTTTGTGAATTTGGGGCTTGTAGTCAGCAATTGCGATTTTATCGTCAGATCGTTTCCGATCGCGCTTTGCATGCGCAACTGCTTTGCGATGGAGCCAACGCATATAGACTGCGCGCTCTATCTTGTCTTCGAGAAAAGTAGGGAGCGGATAAATGATGCTCACAGAAAAGCCGCTCAAACAACTTTATTATAAATCATCGCCGAAACGGGCCGCGCGTTTTTTGTAGTCGTGGGCGCATAGGGCCGCGAGGAGGCGCGACGTTTATCGACTTCTTCGGCGATGGCGCGGATCATGCCTTCGCTGGCGTTCTTCACGCGCGTGACAAGACGCTTGTGGCGCGCGAGCGTTTCGGTGAAGCGCTTGGTGATGGCGGTCAGCTGCGTGCGCAATTCGCCGGGTGCGGCTTTCGCCGCCGCTGCGTTCAGCCCCGCCGCTTCGCGCCCATACACCGCCGACAATTTCTGGATTTCCGGATCGAGCGTGCGCATTTCGCCGGGCTTGCCGCGTTCCAGCGCGGCGATATCGGCATCAAGCGCCGCGACCAGCCGCTCGGCCATCGCGATCAGGCGTTCGATCTTTTGCACATCCGCGCTCATTGCGGTTTTTCCTGATGCGACAGCAATTGTTTCGTGATCTCGGCGGAAAGGCCGAAGCCGCCCCGCTGCACGATCTGCTTGCCATATTCGTCCAGCATCAGTGAACGAAACATTTCTTCGCCCTGCCCGCCGCCGAATTCGCCGTCGGTCTTGATGCCCTCGAACATGGACCCCAGGAATTGCGAGATGAACACGCTTTCGAATTGCTGGGCGGCTTTCTTGGCGGCGGCGAGGGTGGATTGCGCATGCGGCGTCTGTACGGGCGCTGCCTGCACCATCGCCATCGCACTCTGCATGCCCGAATCACTCATCCAATGACCTCGATATCGGCCTGCAACGCGCCCGCGGCCTTGATCGCCTGAAGGATGGAGATCACATCGCGCGGTCCCACGCCCAGCGCGTTCAATCCATCGACAAGGTTCTGCAAACTCACGCCTTCGCTGAGCACGGCCATCTTGTTGCCCTTGCTGTCATCGACCTGAATGGAGGTGTGTGGCGTCGTTTGTGTTGTTCCGCCCGTTGAAAATGCCGTGGGCTGGCTGACGGTCGCGTCTTCGTTGACGCGGATGGTGAGGTTGCCTTGTGCAATCGCAACGGTGGACACGCGCACATCCGACCCCATCACGATGACGCCGGATTGCTCGTCGATGATGACCTTCGCGGGCTGGTCGGGGTCGATGCCGATCTGCTCCACATCTGTGAGAAGTCCCATAACGCCGTTGGGGTAATTCGCAGGGACCGCAAGACTGATGGTCGAAGGATCGTTGGCGGTGGCGACGGTGCTGCCGAGGAATTTGTTGACCGCGCTGGCGACGCGCGTAGCCGTGGTGAGATCGGGATTGTGCAGCGCGAGCTTGACGTTGGTTTGGGCAGCGAGCTGGAAGCCCACTTCCTTTTCGACAATCGCGCCGTTGGCGATGCGCCCCGCCGTGGGCACGCCGCGCGTGACGCTGGCGGCCGCACCTTGCGCCACGAAACCGCCGATGGAGACGGGGCCTTGGGCCAGCGCATAAATCTGTCCGTCCGCGCCGAACAGCGGCGTCACCAGCAACGTGCCGCCCTGCAGGCTTTTGGCATCGCCCAGCGCGCTCACCGAAACGTCGATGCGTCCGCCTTGGGCTGCAAAAGCGGGCAGGTTCGCCGTCACCATCACGGCGGCGACGTTCTTGGTCTGCATCTGCTGGCCGCGCGTGTTGACGCCCAGCCGCTCCAGCATGGTCTGGATGGAAAGCTGCGTGAACGGCGCATTGCGAAGGCTGTCGCCGGAGCCGTTCAGCCCGACCACCAAGCCATAGCCGACCAGCATGTTGTCGCGAATGCCTTCGATCTCGGCCAGATCCTTGATGCGGGAAAAGGCCATTGCCTGAAACGGGGCCAGCGCCACCAGCGCACCCGCCACGAAAGCGACGGCTCTTACTATATGTGTGCGTCGGCGAAGCATGAATCGCGCCCTGGATGTAGCCGCGTGCCTCCTTGCCAGTCCCGTGCCGGGGAGGGGCGTGAAATTATCTCTATATAACAATGGCTTGAAGACGCGATCGGGGGCCGCAAATCCGGTGGCGGCAAGATTTTCCGCGGCAAGTCTGGCCGCATGGACTTGGGAAGCGCCCGTCCTTATTTTCGATTTGCCGCCAAAGAGATGCGCCGATGCCTCCCCAACTCCGCCAAAGACCGGGTGTGCTGTGCATTCTGGACGGCTTCGGCTGGCGGCCGGAGGTGAAGGACAACGCCATCGCCGAGGCGAGCCGGGCGGGCCTGATGCCCAATTTCGACCGGATGATCGCCGATTGCCCCCATGCGCTGCTGTCCACTTCGGGCCGCGCGGTCGGCCTGCCCGATGGCCAGATGGGCAATTCCGAAGTCGGCCATATGAATATCGGCGCGGGCCGCGTGGTGATGCAGGATCTGCCGCGCATCGACGACGCCGTGGCGGATGGTTCGCTGGCGCGATTGCCGGTGCTGCGTGATCTGATCGCGAAAGCGCGCGGTCACGCGGTGCATGTGATGGGTCTCATGTCGCCGGGCGGCGTGCATAGTCATCAGGCGCATATCGCGGCTTTGGTGCGCGCGATTGCGGCGGAGGGATTGCCCGTCTTCGTGCATGCGTTTCTGGATGGCCGCGACACGCCGCCGAAAAGCGCGCTTGAATATCTCGCGGATTTTGAAGCCGCGATTGCGGGCGTGCCGGGTGTGCGCTTGGCGACCGTGTCGGGCCGCTATTACGCGATGGATCGTGACAAGCGTTGGGATCGCGTATCCAAAGCCTATGATGCGATTGTGGATGCGAAAGGCGCGCGTTTCGCCAATGGCATGGAAGCGATTGAAGCGTCCTACGCCGACAATATCACCGATGAATTCGTGTTGCCGCGCGTGATCGCCGATTATGCAGGCGTCAGCGACGGCGACGCGCTGCTGTTCGCCAATTTCCGCGCCGACCGCGCCCGTGAAATTTCCACCGCACTGCTCGATCTGCATTTCGGCGGTTTCACGCGCGCGCGTGTTGCGAAATTTTCCACCGCTGCGGGCCTCACGGAATATTCCGGAGAGCTGAACAAATTGATGGGCGCGCTGTTTCCGGCGGAGGACATTCGCGAGACCATCGGCGAATATGTTGCCGGGCTTGGCCTCACGCAATTGCGCATCGCGGAGACGGAGAAATATGCCCATGTCACGTTCTTTCTGAACGGTGGGCGCGAAACGCCGTTCGTGGGCGAAGATCGCATCATGGTGCCGTCACCCAGAATCGCGACTTACGACGAACAGCCCGAAATGTCGGCCTTCGAAGTGACGGAAAAGCTCGAAACGGCGGTACTTTCCGGCAAATACGATCTCATCGTCGTCAATTATGCCAATCCCGACATGGTGGGACATACGGGCATGATGGATGCGGCGATAAAAGCCGTCACCGCCATCGACAAATGCCTTGGCCGGTTGCGCGCTGCGGTGGAGAAAATGGGCGGCGTGCTGCTCATCACCGCCGATCACGGCAATATCGAATTGATGAAGGATCAGGTGACGGGCGAGCCGCACACCGCGCACACCACGCTCGACGTGCCGATCATTGTCGTCAACGCGAAGGATGCACTCTCGCTGACACATGGCCGTCTGGCCGATGTGGCCCCCACGCTGCTGTCGCTGATGGGATTGCCGAAGCCGGATGCGATGAGCGGTCATTCGCTCGCCGAACGGACGCGGGAGAAAGTCGCCTGAGACTCGCTTCTCTCCTTGTCGCTGTTTCCATGATTGCAACGCCTGCTTTCGCGCGCCACGCACGCGCACATCCCAAGCCCGCATCCGCGCAACAGGACAATTCGCAGCCTTCCATTCGCGACATGGGCGATGCGGTACCCGCAAGCGATGCGTCGAAACTGCCGTCTACCGAACAGCAATATCAAACGCTGCAGAAACAGCTTGAGGCGAACCGCCCTGCTGTCGCCGCCGCAAAAGTGAAAAGCGCGCAACTCGCTTCACAAGCCAAATCTTTGCGCACGCAATTGATCGTAACCGCCGCGCGCGTTCAGCAATTGGAAAGCGACAAGATCACGCTCGATGCGCGCATCGTTTCACTCGCCGCCGAAGAACAAAGTCTCTCTGCCGGTTTTGCCAATGATCGCGTGGCGGTCAGCCGCCTGCTTGCGATCCTCGAGCGCCTCCAGCACGACATGCCGCCCATTGTCGTGCTCAAATCCGATGACGCGTTGGGCGCGGTGCATACCGCCATGCTGATGGGTGCCTCGCTGCCGCGGGTCTATGGGGCAGCGGCAGCACTCGCCCGCCGCATCGATGCGCTGCGCGACACGCGCAAGGAACTTGTCGAACGCCGCGCCGAAAGCGCGAAAAATGCTGCCCAGCTCACCGTCGCGCGCAACCAGCTCGATCAACTTCTCGCGACGAAACAGGCCGCCGCCAGCGAGGCCGAAAACCAGTACGGCAATCTCCAGAACCGGCTCGACACCATCGCCGAACAGGCCTCCGATCTTCAGGCGCTGCTGGCCCGCGTTTCCGAATTGCGCCGCACACCCGCAAGGCAGAATGTCGTCGTCGTCGCCGCCGAAAATGGCGGTTTTGAAGGCATGCTGGCGAAAGGCGCGTTGTTAAGACCTGTGGCCGGAACTTTCGCGCAGGGCGGTGTCGAAGGCGTGGGTGGGGGCGAAGCGCCGGGCATCACGTTTTTGACAGATTCCGGGGCGCATGTTGTCACGCCCGCGGACGGGCAGGTGCTTTTTGCCGGTCCTTACCATAAAACGGGACAAGTCTTGATCTTGGAAACCGCTGGCGGATACGATCTTGTGCTTGCAGGCCTTAACCGCGTGGCGGTGCGGCCGGGAGACCAGTTGCTTGCGGGAGAACCGCTTGGCACGATGCCGGATACGGCTCAGCCAAGGCTCTACTTCGAGCTGAGATATAAAGGGAAAGGCGCGAGCCCCGCGCCGTGGTTGGCAGGCGAGTCGAGGAAAAAATCATGAAGCGTATGGCGTTCCTTATGGGCGGTGCGGTCTTGGGATTCGGCGCAGCCGTGATGGTGCTGCCCGCGGCCGAAGGTGCCAACGATACCGGCGCGTATCGCCAGCTCGATCTTTTCTCCGATGCGTTTGAGCGCGTGCGCGCCAATTATGTGCGCCCCGTCGATGATGGCGAACTGATCGACGCCGCCATTCAGGGCATGGTGTCCTCGCTCGATCCGCATTCCAGCTACATGGACGCGAAAAGTTTCGGCGACATGCAGATTCAGACCAAGGGCGAATTCGGCGGCCTCGGCATCGAAGTCACGATGGAAGACAATCTCGTCAAGGTGGTGACGCCCATCGACGATACGCCCGCCGCCAAGGCAGGCATCAAGACCGGCGATTACATCGCCGCCATCGACAACACGCCCGTGCAGGGCATGTCGCTCAACGATTCCATCGCGCGCATGCGCGGGCCGGAAGGCACCAAGGTCACGCTGACCATGCTACGCACGGGCCAGAAGAAGCCGTTCGACGTTACACTCGTGCGCGCCATCGTGCAGGTCGATAGCGTGAAATGGCATCGCGACGGCGATATCGGTTACATCCGTCTGACCGGCTTCAACGAGCAGACCGATTCCGGCATGGAAAAAGCCGTGAAGGATCTGCAACGCCAGATCGGTCCGGGCCTGAAAGGTTACGTGCTCGATCTGCGCAACAATCCGGGCGGCCTGCTCGATCAGGCGATTTCGGTGTCCGACGATCTGCTGAACGGCACCGAAGAAATCGTTTCCACGCGCGGCCGTCATCCCGAAGATACGCAGCGTTACGATGCGCGTCCCGGTGACATCACAAGCGGCAAGCCCATCGTCGTGCTGATCAATGGCGGCACGGCATCGGCGTCGGAAATCGTGGCCGGCGCGTTGCAGGACAATCGCCGCGCCGCTGTCGTGGGCCTGACCTCGTTCGGCAAAGGCTCCGTGCAGACTGTCATTCCGCTGGGCGAAGGCGGCGGCGCGTTGCGGCTGACGACCGCGCGCTATTACACGCCCTCCGGTCATTCCATTCAGGCGCAGGGCATCGTGCCTGATATCGCGGTGGCGCAATCCGACGAGGATCAGATCCCCAAGATCGAGCGTCCCAGCGAGGCCGATCTTCCCGGCCATCTCAGCAACGACAATGCTGCCAAAAAACAGGCCGTGCCGATCATTCGTCCGGCGCCGGGGAAAAAATACGACGACTTCCAGCTTTCCTATGCCGAAGATCTGCTCAGGGGAAAATTGACGGTGAGCGCCGTCTCGCAAGAGAGCGCAAAGGCGGATTAGGGAAAGCTTCGAATCTTCTCATGTGGTGGGGCGCGGCCGGGGGGGCCGTGGCCGTCGGAGGATCAGGAATGGATCGGCTTCGGCTCACTTTGCTGGGCGCGGTTGCCGGAGTGTTTTGCGCGGTGGGCGTGCTTCATTTCGCCCATGCCGATGCGCCCGCGCATGTCCCGGCCTATAAAGACCTCGACCGTTTCGCAACCGCTTTTGCGCGCGTGCGTGCGTCCTACATCACCCAGCCCGACGATTTCGATCTGATCGAAGGCGCCATCGACGGAATGCTCACCAATCTCGACGCGCATTCCAGTTACTTCGATCCGCAAACCTATTCCGAAATGCTGGTCCAGACCGAAGGCAATTACGGCGGCATCGGACTGATCGTGGCGGTGGACGGCGGCATCGTGAAAGTGGTGACGCCCATGCAGGGCGCGCCTGCCGCGAAGGCCGGCATCAAGACGGGCGACATTCTGATCGCCGTCGACAAAACACCGATGGCGGGCCTCGATCTCGATGCGGTGCAGGGCAAATTGCGCGGCGCCGCGGGCACCACGATTGCGCTCACCGTCAAGCGGCCCACGACGGGACTTGTGTTCGACGTGGCGCTGAAGCGCGCTGAAGTCGAAGTCGAACCCGTGACGTGGAAAACCGTCGGCGACATCGGTTATCTGCGTATCCCCGCGTTCAACGATCACACGGCGGGCGGCGTGGAAGAAGGCGTCAAGGAAATGACCGCCGAGAATCCGGGGATCAAGGGTTACATTATCGATCTGCGTAACAATGGCGGCGGCCTGCTCGATGCCTCCGTTGCGGTGGCCGATGATTTCCTCGACGGCGGCGAAATCGTTTCCACGCGCGGCCGCAATCCGCAGGACGAAACGCGCTATGACGCCAAGCCCGGCGACATCATCAACGGTCTGCCGCTGGTCGTGCTGATCAATGCAGGCACCGCGTCCGCATCGGAAATTTTTGCGGGCGCGGTGCAGGATCACGGACGCGCGAAAATTCTGGGCACCGTGTCATTCGGCAAGGGTTCGGTGCAGACGATCATTCCGCTGAATGGCGGCGACGGCGGCGCGCTGCATCTGACGACCGCGCGCTATTACACGCCGTCCGGCCATTCGATTCAGTCGCTGGGCATCATTCCCGATATCACGGTGCAGCAGCCGCCCAAGCCCGGCGAAGACACCGTGCATATCATTCGCGAAGCCTCGCTCGCCCATCATCTCGAAGCCGAAGACGGCATGCCGACGAGGGCGCAGGGCGCGGTCATCAAGGCCGAGCCGGACGCGAACGAGGACGATTTCCAGCTTCGCTATGCCGTCGATCTGTTGGACACGCCGCCGCCTCCGCCGCCCGCGGTGAGCGAGAATCCCGTGCCGCGAAATCACGGCAAAAAGACTCACGGTTAACCAAGCCGTAAC
>DATCEI010000136.1:0-13023 GCA_036510185.1 Rhizomicrobium sp.
GGGTTCGATTATCATTTCCGCAGAATGCTCGACCGTTCGCCCGCCGCGCAGAAACCGAAAGAATTGCTCAGGCGTGTTATTGCGGTCGAGCATGCGCTGACGGCGAAATTTCCGCCCGCGCTGCTGGACACCCACGTCTCGCCCGCGCAGTGCCGCACGTTCATCGAAATTGTGCGCGCGCGGCTGGCGGCACGCGAACCGTTTTCATTCATTCGCGTTGGCGATGGCGAAGCGACATGCTTACCCTATGAACCGCATCTCGAACATTTCGCGGCAGGCGACGCCGCGGATCGCGAACGCACCTGGTGGGGTAAGCCGCTCGATCCGGCAAGCCGCACGGAATTATCCGCGCTTGTCGCCGGCGCGATCTGGGATGCCGATTGTATCGGCGTGCCGACCGTTTCGCGCTTCCTGCGCGACATCCGATTGGAACAGGACGACGCGCTGGAAGGCGGACGCACGGGCCGCGGCCTGCGCGCGGCGTTGTCGGCCCTCGAACACATCGAGCGTTTTCGCCCCACGCATTTGCCGCCGCCGATTTTCGCTTCGTGCCATCTGCATCAGGATCTCGGGCGCTGGAATCTTTATCCTGAGCTTCTGCACGGCGTGCGCGACGTAGTTCTCATTTCCTGTCATCCGGGCCTTGCCGAAATGATGGAACAGCGCTTCGCAATTCGCGTCGCGGGCAATGTTCTCGTGCCGCCGCGCCACGCCTCGCTGCCCGTGATCAAGCGGCGCATTTCCGAAACCCGCGCATTGCCGGAAATGATCCACGAAGTGGCGGACAGGCTGGGCGATATGCCGCGCGGAAAACTCGTGATCGTGGGCGCGGGCTATCTCGGAAAATGGCTGACGGGGCTCGCCAAAGCGCGCGGCGGCATCGCGCTTGACCTCGGCAGTATCGTTGACTACTGGGTTGGAATTCGCACGCGCAGCTATGTCGATCTCGGCTAGGATTGTTCGATGAGTTTTTACAAGGCGGCCATGCGGGACTTCACACATCATGCGTGACAAACTCGCCGCCGGTTTTCGCCGCGCGCGTTCGGCGCTGCCAAGAAAATTGGCGGCGTTGCGCGGCGTGCGATATAGCCGCACGCCGGGCGATCTGCGCGCGCTCAACGCGGACCTTTCCAAACGCGCAAAGAACGATCTTGGCGGATGGCTGGCGCAAGAACTGCAATTTGCGCTCGACTATGAATGCTACGAAACCGCCGAACGGCTTGCGCGCTACGCCCTCGCGATATGGGCGCAATTTGCGCCCGCGCGGCAGCAACAGTTTGTCGCGCCTATCGCAGAAGCCTTCATCGCGATCGGCGCCAGGGATGACGCGCTGACATTCCTCAATGTGCATCGGCATGCGCTACGCAACGATGACCGCATCGCCGGCATTTTCGCCGTGCTTGCGAATGACACAGGCGCGCAGCCCGCGCTTCTGCCATCCGGCAAGCTCAACGCCTACGCGCTTTCGTGCTCCGCCACGAAACGCGCCGAAGAATTGCACCAACTCTATAAAAGCAAACCACATCTTTTCGAGCGCGACCCGCAGAACCTTCTGCTGCTCTGCAATGCGGCGCGGGAAACGTCGCCCACGCACTATCGCGAATTCCTGAACCGGTTTCTGGCGAAATACGATGCGGGCGAAATTACATCGCTTGAATTTTCCTCGAATATGCTCACCGGCATTGCATTCCGGCCTGAGACGAACATTGTCCACGGGCCGCGCGTATCGGTCATCATGTCGGCCTTCAATTCCGCCGGCACGATCACTTATGCGATGAAATCGGTCCTTGACCAGAATTATCGCAATGTCGAATTGCTGGTTTGCGATGACGCAAGCAATGACGGCACGATGGATGCGATCCGTGCCGCGGCGGGAAGCGACGCTCGCGTGCGCATTTTCCGTTCGCGCCGCAATCAGGGCACCTACAATATCCGCAATGCGCTGGTGCGGGAAGCGAGCGGAGATTACATCACGTTTCGCGACTCCGACGATCTTGCGCTGCCCTCGCGCATCGGTCGCCAACTCCAAAATCTCATAGAAAAAAAGGCAAGCGCCGCCGTCGGACGCTGGATTCGCATGCGTCCGTCCGGCGAAGTGATTTTTTTTCGCGACCGTTCGGCGCTACGCAATTGCCTTGTCTCGATCATGGCGCCGAAAGCCGTGTTTCTTCGCTATGGCCCGTATCGCTCTGTCCGCTTCGGCGGCGATACCGAATTCAAGGAGCGCATCCGGATTGCGCAAGGCGATGCCGCCGTTTTGCAATTGCCGCAACCCATCGTTTTCGGCCTCTGGTCTTCCAGTTCGCTCACGCAATCGGGCGGCGGCGAGTCGTTTGCCGATGGTTATCGCGGCCCGAAGCGGCGGCGCTTTTCCGAAATCACCACGCGGCAACGGCTTCTCGGCGAAGCGCTCGTGCCGGAAACTGAAATCACCGAAGCTTTCGTGGACGAAGAAATTCTCGTCGAACCCAGCGGCATCGACGCCGTGAACCAGGCCTGATCCGTGATCGTAGCGAACATGACCGCAAGGCGCGCCAATGGTTTGCAGAAATCCGTGCGCGCTATCGCATCGCAAGTTGAACGGCTCAACCTCGTGCTTGAGGCTGGGGAAGTTCCGTCATGGGCATCCGCAATCGGCAATGTGCTTGTCGCGCCGAAGGACGCCGGAGACGCACATAGAATTCTCCCGGCAGTTGCCGACGATGATTTCGTCTTTTTCCTGGACAACGAGGTTGATTATCCCACCGACTACGTCGAGCACATGCTTAATGCGTTTCACAACATTGCAATCAATCGGAAGGCCGTCGGCGTCGAAGGCATTATCTATTCCGATTTCTTCGACGGGCAAGCGACTTCGCAATTGCTTTTTTCCAGCGACGAGAAATTGTCGGAACACCAGCTCGTAAATAAATTGGACATTGCTACCGTTCTTTGCCGTGGCTCGGAAGCGCGCGTTTTGGAGGCTATGAGAAATTCAGGTCTGCTTTCCGATTTGAGTTTCGCAGCACATTGTTACGAGAATGCAATACCGCTTATTTGTGTTGCACATGAGGCGAACTGGTTGCGGCGATCTCGCGAACCATCAAAACCGATGTCGCCCACAACCGCACGAGAAACACAGAAGATCGCCGGTTTCGGACGGTTGCCGATTCAATATTTGGATCGAAATGGAAGTATTCCTCTCAAATCGCGCCGGACAACATCGACGCCTGAAGTCAAACTTCTCAACCCTCAGACGGCGGCAAAGCAGAGCGACGCCGGCAAACCGCGCATGTCCGTCCTCAGCTGGAGCCTTGGTCACAACCCTGTTGGCCGGGCGCACACGCTTGCCGATCTGGCGCGGGCCGATTTCAGTGTCGAACTGGCCGGCCCGCTGTTCCCGCGCCGCGGAAGCGAACTCTGGCCTCCGCTACGCGACACAAAAATTCCCGTGCGCGGTTTTGTTGCCGAGGATATGGCTTCGTATCTGATAAGCGCGCGTGCTCTCGTTGAGTCCACGGACTGCGAAATCGTCTATGTCGGCAAGCCGCGTTTTCCGAGCCTGTTTCTGGGAATGCTGTTGAGCGCGAAACGCAATTGTCCGCTGCTGCTCGATATCGACGATCTCGAACTGGGTTTCTTAAAGAACCAATCTCCGTTGGCGTTTAGCGATCTCACTCGCCAAATTGCGCTCGATCCCAAACAAGACAACGATCCCGCCAGCGAGTTGTGGACTCGCTTTGCGGACACGCTGATCGGCGTTGCGGACGCCGTGACGGTTTCCAATGAAGCGTTGCAGGCGCGATATGGCGGCACGCTGGTTCGTCACGCACGCGACGAGACAATATTTTTTCCGGATGAAAAAGGGCGGCTGGAAGTGCGTCGCGAATTGGGTCTTCGCGACGATCAAACGGTCATCATGTTTGTCGGCACGCCGCGCCCGCATAAGGGCCTTGAGCGAATTGCTTCCGCGCTCGTTGCGCGCGGCGACGACAAAATTGTCCTTTGCATCGTGGGTGCCGAAAACGAGATCGCCTTCCGGAAAGAATTCGGTATGGCCGATCCGAAGACTGTGCGCGTGTTCCCGCCGCAATCATTTGCACGATTGCCGGAATTTATTCGCGCGGGTGACGCGGTGTGTTTGTTGCAGGACACATCTTCGCCGATTTCGGATTTCCAAATTCCCGCAAAACTCAGCGAGGCGTTGGCGATGGGCCTCCCCGTGCTCGCTAGCCGCGTCACACCGTTTGCGGATCTCATCGCATCCGGCGCTGTTCAACCCATCGATACCGACGAAGAGCTTCGCAATGCGATTGATAACATCGCACTTGCGGAAAACGATTTGGCGCGCAGCCTACGCCGCGAGCTTTTTCTTTCGGAATTCAGCTATGCGGCCAACCGGCCGCGCCTGCGGCAAGCCGTGAAAATCGCCCGCGCGCGCCACGCCGCCAACCCGCATGCCCGCGGCGCGATGCTCCGCCAGTTAGCGGGTTTCCTCGCCGCGCGTTTCGGCGTGAATGTGCTGGAATGATTGCAGCTCAATTCCGATGGCGAAAGGCGAAAAAATCCTTATGATCGAATTGTTCCTTCACATGGTTTCGGCACGTCGATGAAAAATCCAACCGTCATCCCGGTTATTCTTTGCGGCGGCGAAGGCTCGCGCCTGTGGCCTGTTTCGCGGCGCGATTTCCCCAAGCAGTTCGTCACCCTTTTAGGCGCGCATTCCTGCTTTCAGCAGGCTGCGCTGCGCCTCAGCAAAATGGACGGAGCGGGCGCGCCCGTGATCGTTACCGGCACGGCGCATGAAATGATAGTGCGGCGTCAGCTTGAGGAATTGTCACTCGACGCCACGATCATTCTCGAACCGGAGGGTCGTGATTCCGGGCCGGCGGTATTGGCGGCTGCGGTTCATCTTGCCAGCGTATCGCCCGATTGCATCGCCATCATGCAGCCCGCGGATCATTACATTCCCGATATCGAAAAATTCCAGCATGCGGCAACTCTCGCCGCAACCGCGGCGGACGCTGGCTTCATCGTCACATTCGGCATCACGCCGACGGGGCCGGAAATTTCCTACGGCTATATCGCGCCTGCTGGCCCGCTTTCGCAGGCGCCGGGTGTTTCCGCCGTCAGTCATTTTGCCGAAAAGCCGTCGCGTGAAAGAGCAACCGAATATCTGACGCGCGGCTATGTCTGGAACAGTGGCATCTTCGCGTTCAAACCGCAGGTCTTGCTGGATGAGATGCGGAAATTCGAACCCGCGATTGCCGAATGCGTGGAAAGCGCCATCGCAAATGCAAGGCGCAACGGAAATGTCGTGCGGCTCGATCCGGAATCATTCAGCCGTTCGAAAAAGAAATCGCTCGACCATGCGGTGATGGAGCACACGAAGCTTGCGGCTGTCGTGCCCGCAAATTTTCGCTGGTCGGATCTGGGCGCGTGGGATGCCATCCATGCCGAGAGCGGGAAGGATGCGCGCGGCAACGCGGTTTCCGGCGACGGCGCGGTGATTATCGATTCCGATGATTGTCTCGTCCGCGCTTCGCATGTTCCCGTAGCGGTGATCGGCCTGAAAAATATTGGCGTGATCGCCGAACCCGATGGCGTTGTGGTTTGCAGACTCGATGCAAGCGCATCCGTCAAAGGCGCGGTCGATGCGTTGCGTGCGAAAGGCCGCGCAGAGGCGTTTCGCGGCGGCGTTGCGGCGGACGGGCATTTCACAAATCTCATAGGCGCAGCGCGCGAATTATCGCGCTGGCTGCAATCTTCCGCGCTTTCGCTTTGGTGGACGGCGGGTGCCGATCACGGGCGTAGCGGGTTTTACGAACTGCTCGATCGTGACGCACGCGCACTTGCCGTGCCGCGCAGGCTTCGCGTGCAAGCGCGTCAAATCTACGTCTTTGCGAATGCCGTGGGCACGAACGGGCCGTGGAAAGCGGCTGCGGGGTTAGGCCTTGATTATCTCAAAACACGATTCCGCCTCGCAGATGGATTCTATCGCACGCAGGTGAAGGATGATGGTGCGCCCGGCGACGACGCGGTGTTTTTATACGACCAGGCCTTTGTGCTTCTGGCGCTGGCGTCCGCTGCGAAAGCAGGCATTGACCGTGAAGCGTGCATAACCGAAGCCGCCCATCTGCGGGAATTGTTATTTGCGAAACGCGCGCGCGAAGGCGGTGGATTCTGGGAATTGCCCGCGCATGGTTCAAAACTGCAATCGAATCCTCACATGCATCTTCTGGAAGCGGCGCTAGCGTGGGACGAAGTGCAGCCGAAATCGGAATGGGGCAAGCTTGCTGATTCCATCGTGCTTCTGTGCACGCGCCATTTTCTGGATAAGCAAACAGGCGCGTTGCGGGAATTTTTCGATGATGCGGGAAATCCCATGGCCGGTGCGGCAGGGCATATTGTGGAGCCAGGCCATCTGTTCGAGTGGGCGTGGTTGCTGGCGCGATGGTCCGGCTTGCGTGGCGATGCATCTGCGCTCGAAGCCGCGCGGGTATTGCAGCAACTGGGCGAGGCGCATGGCGTGGACGCGCAGCGCGGTGTCGCCATCGACGCGATTTCGGACGATTTCTTGCCGCTGTCGCGTCAGGCGCGGCTTTGGCCCCAGACTGAACGGCTGAAGGCTGCCCTCGCGCTCGCCGCACGCGCCGACGATGGCGCACAACGCGCCGGTCTGGAAAACGCAGCACTCGCCGCTGCGCGCGGACTTTCCTATTATCTGCAAATGCAGGCGCCGGGCCTCTGGCGCGACAAGATGCGGCCCGACGGGACATTCATCGACGAGCCGTCGCCTGCAAGCTCGCTCTATCACATCGCTTGTGCGATTGGTGAGTTGCGCGATTACGTGGCCTGACCGGTGCGTGTGCTCATCATTGGCAAGACCGGGCAGGTGGCGCGCGAGCTTGCGCGGCAGGAATGGTCCGCGCATTTTAACGTCACGCAATTGGGCCGTGAACAATGCGATCTGTCGGGTATTGCGTCCATCGTGCGGATCGTCGAGGCGCATACGCCGGACATCGTGATCAATGCGGCAGCCCATACCGCAGTCGATCGCGCGGAATCCGAATCCGAACTTGCGACGCTTGTGAACGGGCGCGCGCCGGGAGAATTGGCGCGCATCTGCGCGAAGATTGGTGCGGCCCTGATTCACCTGTCCACCGACTATGTGTTCGACGGCACGAAACATGGAGCCTATGTCGAGAACGATCCGGTCAATCCGCTCTCCGTGTATGGCCGCACGAAGGAAGCGGGCGAAGCAGCCATTCGTGCAGCGCATGACAAACATATCATCGTGCGCACCTCCTGGGTATTTTCGGCGCATGGCGAGAATTTCGTGAAAACGATGTTGCGGCTGGCCGCAACGCAACCTGAATTGCGCGTCGTGGCGGATCAGCATGGCGCGCCGACCGCCGCGCGCGACATCGCCCGCGCGCTGGCCACCATCGCGGAGGCCATTGCCGTGGGCAAAGCCCAATGGGGCACGTTCCATTTCACGAGTGCCGAGCCCACCACCTGGCACGGCTTTGCCGAGGCCATCGTGGCGGGCCTTGGCCCCACGCGGCCGAAAGTCACACCGATCACCACGGCTGAACGCCCCACGCCCGCCCGCCGCCCGGCCAATTCGGTACTGGATTGCGGCCGCATCCGGCAGGCCTATGGGCTGGCCCAGCCCTCCTGGCGGGCGTCGTTGGCCGAGGTTCTGGCCGAGATTGGCCCGGATTTGTGAGGACCGGCGCGGCTGCTAGACTTGCGTTGCCGGTCGCGGTTTAGGGGCGTCGTTGCGTGTCACATCTACAGGTTGAGAAACTGCCCCTGCCGGGCGTGCTGCGTATCACCCCTCCGCGCCACGGCGATGCGCGCGGCTATTTCTCCGAGACTTACAATCAGGCCGCCTTCGCGGAAGCGGGCGTCCCCGCCGGCTTCCTTCAGGACAACCAGTCCTTTTCCCGCGACCGGGGCACCATAAGGGGCTTGCATTTCCAGACCTCGCCTTTCGCGCAGGCCAAGCTGGTGCGGGTTCTACGGGGCAGCATCTTTGACGTGGCGGTGGATTTGCGCCGCGCTTCGCCGACCTGGGGTAAAAGCATCGGCGTTGCGCTCAGCGCGGACGATGGCGGCCAGCTCTTTGTGCCTGCAGGTTTTGCGCATGGCTACTGCACGTTGGAGCCGAATACCGAAGTGCTCTACAAGGTGGACGCGTCCTATTCGCGCGAGCATGAGCGCGCGTTGTTGTGGAACGATCCGGCGTTGGGCATTGCGTGGCCCATCGGCGCGGATGAGGCGATCCTGAACGAGCGGGACCGGAACGCGCTGCCGCTGCACGCGCTGCCGGATTGTTTTTGATGGGGAGACGCGCGCGTGGCTGAGCCGAAACTTTCGGCCATTCTGGTGACAGGCGGGGCGGGGTTCATCGGCGCCGCGACGATCCGCCATCTGCTTGCCGAAACCGGCGCCACGATCATCAATCTCGACAAGCTCACCTATGCCGCCAATCCGGCGGCGCTGGCGCAATTCGAAAAACATCCGCGCTATCGTTTCGTGAAAGCCTGTGTGACGGATCGTGCGGCGCTGAAAGCGATTTTCGATCAGCATCGCCCCGATGCGGTGATGCATCTGGCGGCGGAAAGTCATGTGGACCGTTCTATCGACGGCCCGGCGGATTTCATCAAAACCAATATTTTCGGCACTTATACGCTGCTGGAAGAAGTGCGCGTTTATCTTTCCGGGTTGCGAGCGGGCGAGGCCGCGCGATTCCGCTTTCACCACATTTCCACCGATGAAGTGTTCGGATCGTTGGGCGCGGAAGGATCGTTCAGCGAGACAAGTGCTTACGCACCCAACTCACCCTATTCCGCATCGAAGGCGAGCGCGGATCATCTCGTGCGCGCGTGGGCTGCGACCTATGGCGTGCCGGTGGTGTTGTCGAACTGCTCCAACAATTATGGCCCGTGGCAATTTCCAGAAAAGCTCATTCCGCTGATGATTGTGAAATCTCTCAATCACGAAAGCCTGCCGGTTTACGGCAAAGGCGACAACATCCGCGACTGGTTGCATGTGGAGGACCACGCGCGCGCGCTTCATGCTGTGCTCACGCGGGGGCGGGTAGGTGAAAGCTATAATGTCGGCGGCAATGCCGAGCGGCGGAATATCGACGTGGTGGAGGCGATTTGCGATTCTGTCGATACGCTGGCGCCGGCCAAGGGCCGCGCGCCGCGCCGGGAGTTGATAAAATTCGTGGAAGATCGTCCCGCGCATGACAAGCGTTACGCGATGGACGCCACGAAAATCCGCAACGAATTGGGCTGGCAACCGCGCGAGGATTTCGCGGCCGGCCTCGAAAAAACCGTGCGCTGGTATATCGACAACAGCGATTGGTGGCGGAATATCGAGTCCTATCGTGGCGGCAGGCTCGGTCTGGCCGCGGGCGGTGCGCTATGAAGGGCATTATTCTCGCAGGCGGCGCGGGCACGCGGCTTCATCCGCTGACGCTCGTGGTCAGCAAGCAGCTTCTGCCCGTCTATGACAAGCCAATGGTCTATTATCCGCTGTCCACGCTGATGCTGGCGGGTATTCGCGAAGTGCTCATCATCACGACGCCGGAGGATAATGCGAATTTTATCAAGCTGCTGGGCGATGGCAGCCAATGGGGCATGCAGATTAGTTACGCCATCCAACCCGCGCCGGATGGCTTGGCACAGGCCTTCGTCATCGGCCGCGAATTTGTGGCAGGCGATGACGTGGCGCTGGTGCTGGGTGACAATATTTTCCACGGCGCGGGTCTGACGACGCTGCTGCGCAACGCGGTGGCGCGCAAAACGGGTGCTACCGTTTTCGGCTATCGCGTGCGCGATCCAGCGCGCTTCGGCGTTGTAGAATTCGACGCGGGCGGGAAAGTGATATCTATCGAAGAAAAGCCCACAAAGCCGCGTTCGGATTGGGCGTTGGCGGGGCTTTATTTCTTCGACGGCCGTGTCGCCGATTTCGCGGCAAGCCTCAAGCTTTCCAGACGCAACGAATATGAAATTGTCGATCTGATGAACCTCTATCGCGAGCGCGGCGATCTTCAGGTCGAACGCCTGAGCCGGGGCATCGCGTGGTTCGATACCGGCACGCATGAGGCGCTGCTGGATGCGGCGAATTTCATCCGCCTGATCGAAGAAACGCAAAGCCTCAAAATCGCATGCCTAGAGGAAATCGCCTGGAGGCAGGAATTTCTCTCCGAAGAACAATTCCGTGCGCTAGTGCAAGGTATGAGGAATTCTGGGTACAAGAAATATCTGGAAGAACTTATCGCGGCGGAATCAGGACAGTAATTAGAACCGGAGCAGACGTATCGTGAGTGCGGAGAACAGCAATCAATTGATGGGTGGCCAGCAGACTTCATCGGAGCTCAAACCGCGCACCCTCGTTTTTCATTACCATCTGTTCAAGAATGCCGGCACGTCGGTGGACGAAATTCTGAAGAAAAATTTCGGCAGGCGCTGGCAAGCGCGGGAATTCGACGTTCCTTGGCACGATATTCCCACAGCAATAATGGATTTTTTCCGGGAGCCGAACGATCTTCTGGCGGTGTCCTCTCATACTGCGCTTTTGCCCGCGCCGCGGATCAAGGGCATCGATTTCTTTTCCTTGGTTTTTATCCGTCATCCTATCGACAGGCTTCGTTCAGCATATGAGTTCGAACGAATTCAGGAGGTCGATACGCTAGGTGCGAAATTGGCAAAGGCTCATGATTTCGGCGGATATCTGCGCGAACTTCTCAAGAACAAGCATCATCGGCAAGCGCGCAATTTCCAGACGTTCAGGCTTGCGCTTAACGAGCGCAACGGACCCGACCCGGAGTGCGAGCGCGCCAAGCGCGCGTTGGAAACACTATCTTTCATCGGTCTGGTGGAAGCCTATGATCGTTCCATCGCCTTGCTCGAGCAATTATTGACGCCGATATTCCCGGATTTTCTTGCGATTAATGTGCACAGGAATGTTGCCCGTTCACGGGAAAACGACCTTGAGACGCGCCTCGAAAAAATAAAATACCACTTGGGCATGGATTTTTACGAAGAAATTTGCGCTTTGAATGAAGACGACATCGCGCTCTATAATATCTTGAAAAAGAAATTTGGCGGCTAATGCCGGAATCCTTCCCGCGATTGGAATTGGAGTGAAGCCTTGGAGGCCATCGTCCAATTAATTCGGCGCTGGGGAAATTTCGGCCGGAAGGTCCTAAACCGGGTTCGCCGCAACAGTTTTGTTCAGGAAAAACTGGATAGAATTGATGCCGAAATCATCGACCTCGATCGTCCGGAAACATACAAGCGGGCGAAATCCGATATTTCGCATCTGGCGTGTCTCCGCAAACGAACCTCAACTGCGCTGATGTCCCCCTCTGTGATATGGGGTCCGTATCCTGCTGCGTTTTCGGAAAATCACCGTGCACGATTGGAGCCGCTTCCCGGGTTGAATCTCGTCGAGTTGCGAAATGCCAGGCTCGTGCCACCAGGATTGGCCGTGACGCACGCGGGGCAGATGGTTTTCAGTTGTCGTCAATTTAGTCCCGCCACAATTCGGCAACAATGGTTGAAAGGGATGCCGGCCGGTCAGTTTCCGTCCACCGGGAAGCACGACGGATCGCGACCGCTTGTTTGCCTCGTGCGACCCGGGGACCATATTTTTGGGCATTGGCTTGTCGATTTGCTTCCGATTGCATGGCTGGCGGAAAAAGAGCGGCCAGGCGAAATGAATTTCCTGCTTTCGACGGAAGCCCCGCTGTTTGCGATTCAGCTGTTGCGGTATTTGGGCATCGCGGAGAACAGGTTGCTTCGCTGGGATCGAAAACAGGGCGCTCTTGACGTCCCATGCCTATGGATGATTTCGCCCCTTCGATTCAATCAATTCAGCCATCCCATGTTGAAGGATTTCGCTCTCGATATCCGCGAAAAGCTTTTTCCGGAAATGTCGCGCATCGAAACTCACAGAAGGATATGGATCAGCCGGCGAGCATGGCATGCGGAGAAAGGAAAAAACTTTCGTGTGCTCACGAATGCCGGCGAAATCGAAGACGCGGCAAAGAATTTCGGCTTCCATTGCGTGCAACCCGAAATTCTCAGTTTCCCGGATCAGGTGGCGTTGTTCGCAAATGCCGAATGCGTTGCGGGCGAAGATGGGTCAGCCCTTCACATGAGTTTGTTCGCCCATTCGAATTTGCGCGTTGGAAATTTCCGCTCTGACGCCAATGGCTCCTTGATACAGGGATCGCTTTGCGGCGTGACCGGCCAGCCCATTTCCTACGTCTTTGGCGTCGCGGTTGATAAACAAACCAAAGGCCGGTCCGCAAATTTTTCCATCGATCTTGCGGATGCCGAAAAGCTGTTTGCTTCGATGACATCGGCGTAACGAAAGAATTTATAAACTGCGATGGCGCAGTCTTTTATGATGGAATTATACGCATAAGAGGCAGAAGGCCACCTTTGATGTTGGGGAGATACTTCGGAGTACTCTCGAACGCCTTCAGCAGAAGAGGCTTCAGCGCGTCGTTCAGGGCGCTCAAACGAGATTTTCCAGCATCACTCAACGACAGGAGTGGATTTGGAACCGCCGGGTCGGTAGATGGTGTGCTCGTAATCAATCCTGCCGTCACGAGCGTTTCCACCATGCGTACAACACGTTGACCTGATATGCCTGTAAACATGGCAAGAGCCCCATACGTGGTCTCTTTCGCCTCTGACAAATGCATGAGCCGCGTCCAGTCGGCAACGGTAAGACGTGCGTCGGTAAAAGCTTTCATCGCCGCGAATTTTGAAAGGAACCGATTCATCGCGGAAACGACTTTCACGAGTTCTTCAGCAGAAATCGGGTCTGGTGTTTGGGGCGGCGGTGTGCCCGCAGGATCTAAAGCTTCTGCCATGTTGTTTTCCTAGCGACCTGCATCATAAGTATGGTGTCGAATTTCTGCCGTATAGATCGCATTATGATAGCGGCAAAAGTGCCGCGCCCCGCTATCCGTAACGCTGCGGCCTTGTGTGTTTGTAGACCATGTTGCCC
>DATCEI010000137.1:0-14840 GCA_036510185.1 Rhizomicrobium sp.
CCGCGACGGTGGAGAGGCCCACCGTGAACAGCATGAACAATTCGGAACGCGACAGCCTCGCAAGATACGGACGGATCAGAAGTGGGGCTTCGATCATGCCGAGGAAGATGGTCGCAGCAGCGCCGAGGCCTACCGCGCCGCCGATGCCCAATATTTTGCGCAACACAAATGCGAAGCCACGCACGAGTATGGGCAATATACGCCAGTGCCAGAGCAACGCGGCCAGCGCCGAAATCACGATCACCAACGGCAATATCTGAAACGCGAAGCTGGAAAGACCGGCGGGGTTCGTCACGGCGAAAGGCGGCGGCGCACCTCCGGCAGCCCCGAAGACGAAGGATGTGCCTGCGCGCGTGGCCTGCATCAGTGCGTCGACGACGCCGTTGAGCGCGAACAGCGCATTGCGCGCCACCGGCACATCGAGCAACAGCAATGCGAGCGCGATTTGCAACACAAGGCCTGCCGCGACCGTGCGAAAGGGAAAAGCGCGGCGGTTCTCGGAGAACAGCCACGCGGCTGCAAGGATAGTGATGATGCCGAGGCCGGATTGGAGATGTGCCATAAGGTGATTCCCCTTATGCCCACTTTAGAACCACTTCTCTTTTTCCGTCATTGCCCGGCACGTCCGGGCGATCCAATTTATTTTTCCGGAAAAGGAAAATGGGTTGCCCGGATCCTTCGCAAAAGCTCAGGACCGGGCAACGACGGAATGGGGTGGCATTGCCTTGCCGAGTCGAAGCGGTTTCAACTGGATGGCCCGCACTCCGGCGGGCCATGACATTTGAGTTGGGGGTTAATGTCAGGTTCGTCCCGTCCAAAAGAAATCGCAGCCCTCGCAGGCGCGCGCGCTTTGCCGCCGCTGGTGCTTGTGCTGTTTCATTTCTGCGAGCAGACGGGATATTTCGGCGTGCGCGTGCTCGATGACCTGATCGGCAAGGGTTATCTGTGGGTCGAGTTCTTCTTCGCGCTGTCGGGTTTCATTCTCATTCACGTTTACGGCGCACGCGCCAACGCTCTGTGGCGGCCGCGCGAATATCTGCGCTTTATGGGCACAAGATTGGCGCGGCTTTATCCGCTGCATCTGACGACGCTGCTGTTGCTGCTTGTGATCGCGGTCGTGGCGCGGGCGCTCGCCGCCGCGTTTGATTTCGTGTCGATTTTCGACCTGCCTTATCATCCGGTTCTCACCGTGCCCAGTTTCATCGCGGACCTGTTTCTGGTGCAGGCGTGGAATATCTTTTCCGAACTTTCGTGGAATGCGCCCGCGTGGTTCGTCAGCGTGGAATTCCTGCTGTGCCTTCTGTTTCCGCTATACGCCGCGCTGTCGCGGGGCAATCTGCTGCGCGGGATTTTCCTTGTCGTGGCGGGCGTGGCGGGATTGCGCGTGGTGTTGGCGTTTTCCAGCCGCGGCCTTGATCTCACTTTTCACAACAGCATTTTCCGGGGCATGGCCGCCTTTTCCGTGGGCGTCGGTTTCGCGGTGATCTTTCGCAGCATCCGCAAAAGTTCGCTGCGCATTTCCAATGGGCTGCTGACCCGTGTTCAGCTCATGGCCCTCGTGGCGCTTGCCGCCGGCATTTATCTCGGCGGCCCGGCGCGTACGGGCAACGATCTGTTTGTGGCGCTGCCCATCATGGCGTTCGTGTTCCTGCTGGCCTTCGACCGGGGCGCGATTGCACGCGTGATGCAGACGAAGCCGCTGCTGCGGCTCAGCGAATGGTCTTATGCGATCTATCTGGTGCAATATCCGTTGCTGCAGGTTCTTCGTACGATCCGCCAGTTCTATCCGCCGCAATGGCTCACCGACGCCACCGTCCATCGCGCGGAAGCTGTTTGCCTGTTGCTGGTCTGCGTTGGGGTGGGGGCGCTTCTTACAATCTGGATCGAAAACCCCGCCAATGCTCGGCTGCGGCGGCTTATCGCCCGGCCCGCCGCTTGACCGGCGGGGCTGCTTCCGCCATCAATCCGCCCCGCCAAATTCCCTATCAAATGAGGAGCTTTCCATGACCATTCGCTACGACGGCAAGGTCGTCATCGTCACCGGCGCAGGCGGCGGCCTGGGCCGGGCGCACGCGCTGGAATTCGCCAAGCGCGGCGCGAAGGTCGTGGTCAACGATCTGGGCGGATCGGTGGACGGCTCGGGCGGTAATTCCACCGCCGCCGAAGCCGTGGTGAAGGAAATCACCGATGCGGGTGGTGTGGCCATCGCCAACGGCGCATCCGTCACCGACGACGCGGGCGTAGCCCACCTCGTCAAACAGACCATGGATGCGTTCGGCCGCGTGGATGTGTTGATCGCGAATGCCGGAATCTTGCGCGACAAGAGCTTCTCCAAAATGGAGATCAAGGATTTCGATGCCGTCATGGCCGTTCACGTCATGGGCACGGTGAAGCCCGCCAAGGCGCTGTGGCAGATCATGCGCGACCAGCAATATGGCCGCATCGTCGTGACGACCTCGTCCACCGGCCTCTACGGCAATTTCGGCCAGACCAATTACGGCGCGGCCAAGCTGGCGCTCGTCGGTTTCATGAACACGCTGAAGCTGGAAGGCGCGAAGGATAACATCAAGGTCAACGCCATCTGCCCCGTGGCCGCCACCCGCATGACCGAAAACCTCATGCCGCCCGCCATGCTGGATATGCTGAAGCCCGAATTCGTGACGCCGGGTGTGGTGTATCTGGCCAGCGACGACGCCCCGACCGGCACGATCCTCACCGCGGGCGCGGGCATTTTCGCCGCCGCTCAACTGGTGGAGACGGACGGAATCAATCTCGGCCATGGCGCAACCGCGGACACGGTTGCGGAGTATTGGTCGAAGATCGCCGACTTCGCGACCGCGCGGCACTACACAATGGGCGGCGAGCAGACGCAAAAATTTATGGCGCGCCTGCAGGACAAACCCGTCACGGGCTGAAATATCAAAGCCTTAAGTGATCCCGCATTGAGAGTGTAAACGAGTCCTTACAACTCGCTGTAAAACCTCCTTAACGAGCCCTCGGCTACATTAACCAACGGCGCGAAGGCGTTTGCCTGCCGCGCCATGGGGAGTGTGGCGGTGGACGCGTCAGAGCATACGCTCGCGGGATTTGCCGATCTGGTGCTGGATGCAAACGGCACTGTGCTGGATGCGCACGGCTCTGCCGGCGCGGGCGAATGGCTGCTCAAGGATGTCGTGAAGGGCGAAAGCATCGCTCCGCGCATTCACGCCGGCGACCGCGCCTTCTTTGAAACCAATCTGCGGCTGGTCCACGAACGCGGCAATTACGAAGGCACGCTGGCGCTGCGCTGGCTGCGGGCGAGCGGGCGCTGGTCGAATTGCATGGCGTCGCTGCGCCGACGCAGCAACGGCTCAATCGACATGAAACTGATCGGCGACGAAGCCGAAGCCATGCGACGCGCCGAAGCGCAGATGCGCAATGTGGTCGAAGGTTCGGCGCAAGGCGTCGTCGTCATCGACCAGACTGGCGTCCTCTATATCAATGACGCGTTTGCTCGGATGATCGGTTATGCAGATGCGCAGGAAGGCACGCAGCTGCAATCGCGCGACCCCAACTCGATGATCCATCCCGACGACCGCGAGCGCGTGAGCGAACGCTTGCGTGCGCGGCTGGCGGGCAAAGAGGTGATGTCGCATTACGACCTTCGCCTCGTCCGCCGCGACGGCTCCGTTGTGTGGACGGAGACGCGCGCCGCTTTTGTGCGCTGGAACGGCAAACCCGCCTCGCTGTCCTGGATGAACGACGTCACGCATCGCAAGCGCATGGAAGCCGAACTCATGCGCAGCAAGGACGCCGCCGAATTCGCCAATCGCACCAAGACCGAGTTCCTCGCCAATATGAGTCACGAATTGCGCACGCCGCTGAACGCAATTCTTGGCTTTTCCGAAGTGATCCGCGAAGAGATGTTCGGTCCCGTGGGCCAGAAGCGCTACATCGAATATGCGCAGGATATTCATGCCAGCGGCGAACATTTGCTGGAACTCATCAACGACATTCTGGACCTGTCGAAGCTGGAAGCCGGCAAGCTTGAACTGCGTGAAACGGCGATCTCGCTGCCGAAAGTGGTAGAGAACTGCCTGATGCTGCTCCGAAATAAAGCAACAGCGGGCGGCGTGGAGTTGCTAACGGAAATTCCACCCGATCTGCCGGCATTGCGTGCGGACGAGCGTTCGACAAAACAGGTGTTGCTGAATCTTCTCTCCAACGCCGTGAAATTCACGCCCAAGGGTGGCCGCGTGACGACGACCTTGTCTTACTCGCCGCGCACGGGTTTCAGCGTCGCCGTCACCGACACGGGCATCGGCATGAGCGCGGAGGATATCAAGATCGCGCTATCACCTTTCGGCCAGATCGACTCGCAAATCGCGCGGGAACATCACGGCACGGGGCTGGGCCTGCCCATTTGCCGCTCGCTGCTGGAATTGCATGGCGGCGAATTGCTTGTGACCAGCGAGCCAAACGCGGGCACGACGATGACGGCGCATTATCCGGCAAGCCGCGCCGCGCCGCACGAAGATGCGATTTCCGCTTAAATATCTGCAATTTCTTCAAGCGCGACGTCGTGACCCCATAGCCGCTCGATATGTGTTTTTACCAACTCCATGGTGGGATGATGCAGCGGCACGCCGCGATTCATGCGATGTTCCAGATAAAGCTTACGGCTGCCTTTGAGGTCCGCGCCGACAACCTGAATATCCGGATCGCTGGCGCCCGCATCGTATTGGCGGGCTAGCGTTGCGCGCACACGCCGATAGCCATTCTCATTATGTATGGCTGAGACTTTGTAGGTCGCGTCATCGGCCTTGTCGTGCAGACCGAATAGCCGGAAATCACGCATGACTTTCGGTGAAAGAAATTGTTCGATGAAACTCTCGTCGCGATAATTCGCCCACGCATCTTTTAGCGCCGCCATAAAATCACCGGACCCCGCGAATTGCGGAAACCATTCGCGGTCCTCGTCCGTAGGCTTTTCGCAGATACGACGAATATCGGCCATCATCGCGTAGCCCAATGCGTAAGGATTGAGTCCATAATAACGGCGGTCATCGAATTCGGGCTGGAAGATCACGCTTGTGTGGCTGTGCAGAAACTCGAAAATTGAGCCTTCGCCGATCAGACCACGATCATAAAGCAGGTTCATGATCGTGAAATGCACGAAGGTCGCGCAACCTTCGTTCATTACCTTGGTTTGGCGTTGCGGATAGAAATATTGCGCCAGATTGCGCACGATGCGCAGCGTTTCACGCTGCCACGGCTTCAGCACCGGCGAATATTTTTCCAGAAAATAAAGAAGATTTTCTTCCGGCAGTTTCGCTTCGTCGCTGAAATTGTCATCGTCCGGATCGCGCACGGGGGCCGCGGGCGGCGTGGCGTTCGCGGGCAGCGTGCGCCACAGCTCGTTGTAGGTTTCGTCCTGATATTCCTCGCGGCGGCGGCGTTTTTCCAGCACACGTTCGCGCGACGGGCGCGGCGGGCGGCGATAGCGGAACACGCCCTGATTCATGATTGCGTGGGCGGAATCCAGAACCGCTTCCACCTCATCGCGGCCATAGCGTTCTTCGCAAGCCGAGATATAACGCTTGGAGAAAGCGAGATAATCGTGAATGCCTTCCGCGTTCGTCCATTGCCGGAACAGATAGTTGTTTTTGAAGAAATGATTGTGTCCGAAGGCGGCATGAGCGATGACGAGGGCCTGCATCGTCATCGTGTTTTCTTCAAGCAGATAGGAAATACACGGATTGGAATTGATGACGATTTCGTAAGCAAGCGCGCTATGGCCCGCGCGATACATCGTTTCCTCGCGCGCGAACAATTTGCCGAAAGACCAGTGATTGTACATTAGCGGCATGCCGAAGGAGGAATAGGCGTCCAGCATCTGCTCCGACGAAATCACCTCGATCTGGTTGGGGTAAATATCAAGTTTCAGATCGTTGAGCGCGATGTCCTCGATCGCTTTCAGCGTGCGGTCGAGCGTCGCGAAATCCCACTCCGCTTCTGTGAAAAGGGGCGTGGCCATTACGCCTCCGCCTTTTTGAACAACTCGCGAAACACGGGAAAAATATCGGAGGGGCGCGAGATGCGTTTGGTGGCGAAATTGGGCCATAATTCGCAGACCGTACGATAGGCGCGCCAGAGTTCGGCGCCGGAATCTTCGGATGCGAAAACTTCCATCTCGCGCTCGTCGAGAATTTCGATGTAGGCGTAGTATTGGCACAGCGGCATGATCTCGCCGTTTAGCATGTCCACACAACGGCGCGCATCGCCGGATTGCGTGTAACCGTCCGACGCCTGCGCGGCATAAATATTCCAGTCGGCGGTGGCGTAGCGCTCGCGCTGGATTTCCAGCATCTTGTCTAGCGCGGTGGAAACGACTGTGCCGCCCGATTGCCGCGAGTAAAAGAACTCGCGTTCGTCCACTTCTTGCGCGTCATGCGTGTGGCGAATGAAAACGACATCCACTTTCTTGTAACGGCGCTTCAGGAACAGGTGCAGAAGCATATAAAACCGCTTCGCCAAATCCTTTTCACGCTCACCCATCGAACCCGATACGTCCATCAGGCAGAACATCACCGCCTGACTGGTGGGGATGGGCTGTTCGGTGAAGGAATTGAACCGCACATCGATGGGATCAACGAAAGCAATCCATTTGCGCTTGGAATTGACCTTCGCCAATTGTTCTTTCAGCGCGGCGACCTGCTCCTGCGTTTCCGGCGTTTGCGGATCGATGCGCTCGCCGGCTTCAAGCTGCGCTTCGAGCACGGCCACGTCCTTCAAGCTTGGCCGTTTCAGCGCCAGTCTGCGGCCATAGGAATTGCGCATGGTGCGCAGCAGATTGATCTGCGTCGGCGAGCCGGACGTCGTTATCCCAGCGCGCCGCCAAGTGCGGCTTGGCGTTTCCTTCAATGTCGTACGCACGAGATTGGGCAGTTCGAGGTCTTCGAAGAAGATGTCCAGCACTTCTTCTTCGCTCATCGTGAATTCGAAATCGTCTTCGCCTTCGCCGGAATCGGATGCCTGCTTGCCCCGCGCGCCATCCTCGCCCTTGGGCGGTTTCTTGATCTCGTCGCCGGGCGTGAATTCCTTATTGCCGGGCAGCACAAAATCCTGCTCGCCGGAGGATTTCGGATCGAGGCGGAAACGTGGCTCCCGCGTGCCCTTCGCCGAAATCTTGATCTTGCGATCCTTGGCGAGATCGGCGACGGCAGAATCCTTCAGCGATTTCTGCACCGCATCACGAATTTGCGCGCGCGCACGGCGAATGAATCGCTGACGATTGCCAAGGCTTTTGCCTTTGGGATTGAGGCGGCGATCGATGAAGTGGGTCACCGCGAACCTCGCTCTACCCCGCCTTGTTCACGCGCATGTACCATTCGACGAGGCGGCGCACCTGACGCGGCGTGTATCCACGCGAGAGCATCCGTTTCACGAATTCATTGTGCTTGGTCTCGGTGTCGCTGTCCTTTTTGGACTCGAAGCTGATGACGGGCAGCAAATCCTCAACCTGCGTGAACATGCGTTTTTCGATCACGCTGCGGATTTTCTCGTACACGGTCCAGGCCGGATTCTTGCCTTCATTCTGCGCGCGATAACGCAGCGCAAATTTGACGACCTCGTTGCGGAAATCCTTGGGATTCGCGATTCCCGCGGGTTTTTCGATTTTGGACAGTTCGTTGTCGAGCGCCGCGCGGTCGAGCATTTGCCCCGTGTCCGCATCCTTGTAATCCTGATCTTCGATCCACGCATCCGCATAAGAGATGTAGCGGTCGAACAGGTTCTGGCCATATTCGCCATAGGATTCCAGATACGCTTTCTGGATTTCCTTGCCGATGAATTCGGCGTAGCGTGGCGCCAGTTCCGCCTTGATGAATTCGAGATACCGCTTCTCCACATCGTCGGCATATTGTTCGCGGCGCAGCGACTGTTCCAGCACATACATCAGATGCACGGGGTCGGCGGCGATTTCTGTGACGTCGTAATTGAAAATCTCCGACAGCGTCTTGTAGGCAAAGCGCGTGGAGATGCCGGTCATGCCTTCGTCCACGCCCGCCGCGTCCTTGTATTCCTGCATGGTCTTGGCTTTGGGATCGGTGTCCTTCAGCTTCTCGCCGTCATAGACGCGCATCTTTGCGGTGAGATTGGAATTCTCATGCTCCTTCAGCCGCGTCATGACGCAGAATTTCGCCAGCATTTCCAGCGTTTCCGGCGCGCAATGCGCGGAGTCCAGATTGCTGCCGCTGAGCAATTTTTTGTAGATCCGCGCTTCGTCCGTCACGCGCAGGCAATAAGGCACGGTCACCACACAGATGCGGTCGAGGAACGCTTCATTGTTCTTGTTGGCCTTGAACACTGTCCATTCCGCTTCGTTGGAATGGGCCAGAATCGTGCCGTTGAACGGAATCGGCCCCAGCGTTTCGGTGCCGATGTAATTGCCTTCTTGCGTGGCGGTGAGCAACGGATGCAGCACCTTGATCGGTGCCTTGAACATTTCGACAAATTCCAGCAGCCCCTGATTGGCGTGGCATAGCCCGCCGGAGAAGGAATAGGCGTCCGGATCGTTCTGGCTGAAATGTTCGAGTTTTCGAATGTCCACCTTGCCGACCAGCGCGGAAATATCCTGGTTGTTCTCGTCACCCGGCTCGGTTTTAGCTATCGCGATCTGGCGCAGTTTGGAAGGATAAAGCCGCGCCACTTCGAATTTGGAAATGTCGCCGCCGAACTGATCCAACCGCTTCACCGCCCATGGGCTCATCACGCCGCCGACACGATATTTGTCGATGCCGTAACGGTCGGCCAACAGGTCAATCAACTCGCCGGAGCGAAATAACCCCAGCGGCGATTCAAACACGGGGCTGATTTCATCGCCCGCTTTCAGCACATAGATCGGATGTTTTTCCATCAGATCTTTCAGCCGCTCGGCGAGTGAGGATTTGCCACCACCGACAGGCCCCAGCAGATAGAGAATCTGGCGGCGCTCTTCCAAACCCTGTGCTGCGTGCTTGAAGTAACCCACGATGCGTTCGATCGTGTCTTCCATCCCATAGAAGCCTTCGAACACGGGATAACGCTTGATCGTGCGGTTGAAGAAGATGCGGCCCAGCCGCGAATCCTGCGCGGTGTCCACCAATTCCGGTTCGCCGATGGCGGCGACCATGCGTTCGGACGGCGTGGCGTAAAGCATTTTGTCGTCGCGCGCGGCGAGCAGCCAATCCCTGAGACTCATCGTCTCGAAACGCTCGCGCGCGTAATCCCTAGTGAAGATGTCGAAAACGTCAAGCGTGCTCATCGATCCCGCTCCTTGCTTGTCCTGCACGCCGTCCTGAATTGGAGGGCGTGTGCCCGAAGGCTTTTTTCAAGACCATTTGCAATCGCACGTGCCGAAAACCACCTCTGTTTAATTCCGTACTCTTCCCAAGAGTTCCCTGACCGCAATATTCCGCCGCCCCGCGCACAAGGCACGAGCGCGGCGTTCCGCCGGAAACGGTTTTTCTGAATCTTCGCAATCGCCGATCATATTGCACCCTTCGACGGCGAACGAATCGGAGTGTAAACCCGTTCGTCTCCGCTAAAAAGCGCAATAGCGATACATCTTTAACGCACCCGGCCATAATGTTGACGATACGCTGCGGCGGCTGAACCGCACATGAACCACTTGCACGGCGCGATTTACGGCGGCAAGCTTGGGGCGATGAGCGAGCCCGTCCCCGCGATACGGCCCGCGCGTGCCGATGACGCCGCGCAAATCGCGCGCGTTTATATTGAATCCTGGCACGATACCTATCCCGGCGTGGTGCCGAGCGCGCTGTTGTGCGCGATGACGCCGAAAGGGCAGCAGGCGCGCTGGCATGCTGCTATTCGCGCGAAGGGCCGCGAAGCGGTGTTTATCGCAGAACATGCGCAGCACGGCGTGATCGGCATGACGAGTTTCGGACCTGCGCGCGACGGCGGACTGGGCCTCGACGGCGAGATTTACACACTTTACGTGGACCCTGCATTTCTCGGACATGGCGCGGGCCGCGCGCTGATGGCGGGCGCGTTCACCGAATTGCGCAAGCGCGGATATTCTTCCTGCATCATCTGGGCGCATGCGAAAAATCCGGCGCGTTTTTTTTATGAACGGTTGGGCGGACGCTTGATCGCAGAACGCACGACGCGGCTGATGGGCGAAGCCACGCCCGAAGCGGCATTTGGCTGGCGCAGGTTGGCCGTTAAGGAACGCAGCGAAGCGCGTTAACAATTATCGCGCAATCTGACGCGAACCGGTTCCCACTTCGCGGGATTGCGCTAGATATCTTTCGGCCGCCTGAAATCTGCGAGCACGCCCTCGCCTGCCGCAATGTTCTTCCATTTCTGCGCGTCGAAATGAAAGACTGCGAGCGCGGCGGTCGGGAATTTCTCTTCCAGCGAATTCGCGCGCCTCTTCTCGCTGCTGCCTTTTGGTTCGCGCGCGAGAATGTCGGCGAGATTTTCCATGCCCGGATTGTGGCCGATGATGAGCAGCGAGGCCGCATTGTCCGGTGCTGCGCGCGCGAGCTTCAGGATCGCGGACCACGGTGCCAGATAAAGCGCATCCATGAACTGCACTTTTGGCAGTGTCTCGAAGGCGCGCGAGGCGAGCTGCCAAGTCTCCATCGTGCGCGCCGCCGTCGAGCACAATACGAGATCGGGCATGCCATGCGTTTTGCGCAGATACTCCCCCATGCGCAGCGCATCGCTTCGTCCGCGTTCGGCGAGCACGCGCGCGCTGTCCTCGGTATGGGCATCGGCCGCAACCGCCTTGGCGTGGCGCAAGAGAAAAAGCCGCTTCATCATGGTGTTTCGCGAGGGGCCGCGACCTTATTCGGCTTGACCCGGCCGGGCAAGGCGCGGCATGACGGACCCCATGGCGACGAACAAAAAACCGGGCAAATGGCGCGCGCGCACACTGGCTGTGCGTGGCGGGCAAACGCGCACGCCGTTTCAGGAAACCGCCGAGGCGCTGTTCCTGACTTCCGGCTATGCCTATGAGGCGGCGGAGGAAGCCGAGGCCCGCTTCAAGGGCGAGGCTGAGGGCTATCAATACACGCGCTTCGGCAATCCCACAGTTACGATGTTCGAGCAGCGCATGGCGGCGCTGGAGGGCGCACCCGTTGCGCGCGCCACCGCCAGCGGCATGGCCGCGGTGACGGCGACCTTTCTGTGTGCGCTGCGATCCGGCGATCATATCATCGGCGCGAAAGCGATGTTCGGCGCCTGCCGCTACGTGATCGAAGATATTCTGCCGCGCTATGGCATCACCAACACGATTGTCGATGGCGGCGATCTCGGTGCATGGGCGGCGGCGGTGCGGCCCGAAACCAAAATGCTGTTTCTGGAAACGCCCGCGAACCCGACGCTTGCGATTGTTGATCTGAAAGCGGTCGCGAAAATCGCGGACAAGGCGGCCGCGCTGCTTGTCGTGGACAATGCGTTTGCCACGCCTGCATTGCAGCGGCCGATGGAATCCGGTGCGCATATCGTGGTGCATTCCTCCACCAAATATATCGACGGACAAGGCCGCTGCCTTGGCGGCGTGATCCTGTGTGGGAAAGATTTTCTGAAAGATCATTTGCAGGTTTTCCTTCGCAACACCGGACCCAGCATGAGCCCGTTCAATGCCTGGGTGCATCTGAAAAGCCTTGAGACGCTGGATTTGCGCATGCGCGCGCATTGCGAGAATGCGTTGACGGTGGCGAATTTTCTCGCCGAGCAAAGCAAAATCTCGCGCGTATTGTATCCTTTCCGTGCCGATCATCCGCAGGCGGTGTTGGCGCGCGCGCAAATGGAAGGCGGCGGCGGCGGCGTCGTGACTTTCGACATTGCAGGCGGCAAGGAGGCTGCGTACCGTTTCGCCAATGCGCTCAAGCTCATCGACATCTCCAACAATCTGGGTGACACCAAAAGCCTCATCACCCATCCGGCTACGACCACGCATCAACGCCTTTCGCCGGAGGCGCGCGCCGCGCTGGGCATTACCGAAGGCATGATGCGGCTGTCCGTGGGCCTCGAAGACCCGGCCGATTTGTGCGAGGATATCGGGCAAGCCCTGAAGGCCGTCTGATGATCTCCGAGCACCGTGCCAGCGTCGTCTGGAAACGCACCAGCGCCGATTTCACCTACGACACCTACAATCGCGCGCATGAAATGCAGTTCAAGCATGGCGAGATCGCGATACCGGCATCCGGCGCGCCGGCCTTTCGCGGCGACGCGGACCGCGTCGATCCCGAAGAGGCTTACGTCGCGGCTCTCTCCAGCTGCCATATGCTCACCTTCCTCGCCATCTGCGCGCGCAAGCGACTGACCGTGGAATCCTATGAAGACGATGCCGTGGGCTTTCTCGAAAAAGGCGACAGGCCGAAATTGTGGATCACACGCGTCATCCTCAAACCGCGCGTGCGTTTTGCAAGCGACGTGGACAGCGTAACGCTCGATCAGTTGCACCATCTGGCGCATGCCGATTGTTTCATCGCCAATTCCGTCAACACCGCCATCGCCATCGAGCCGCGCGCGTGAGCTTGCAAGCCCCGCCCGCCACGGGCGATAATCGCGCTATGTACGAACGTGTCACGCGCGGCATTCGTGTTGCCGTCAAGCCCGCTTTCCTCGGCGAAGAATCCGAACCCGAGCAGGGCAAATATCTGTGGTCCTACACGATCACGATTGAAAATCGCGGCGGTGAGACCGTGCAGCTTCTGTCCCGCTATTGGCGCATAACGGATGCGCAAGGACGCGTGCAGGAAGTGCGCGGACCGGGCGTTGTGGGTTCGCAGCCCATTTTGCAGCCCGGCCAAAGCTTTGAATATACAAGCGGTTGCCCGCTTCCCACATCCTCGGGCATCATGGCCGGCAAATACCATATGCAGGTGGCGAACGGCGAAGCCTTTGAAGCAGAAATTCCGCCCTTCCTGCTTGAAAGCCCGCATGAGCGTCGCCAAATACATTAGAGTGCCGCCGTCTTTTCTCGCGAGATTTTTATGAACGATATTGCCAGACGAAACGCCGTTTGCGCCAAGCCGCCTGAGCCGAAAGATCCGCGTCCATCGCGCGAGGAAGCCGAGCGCGCGATCCGCACGATGCTGCTGTGGGCAGGCGACGACCCTGACCGCGAAGGTTTGCGCGATACGCCGGCCCGCGTCGCGCGCGCTTACGAAGAATGGTTCGCCGGTTATCGCGAAGACCCCGAAGCCTATCTCGCCCGCACCTTCGAAGAGGTGGACGGCTATGACGAGATGATCGTACTGAAGGACATTCGTTTCGAATCCCATTGCGAACATCATCTGGCACCTATCATCGGCCGCGTGCATGTCGGTTATCTGCCCAACAACAAGGTCGTCGGCATTTCCAAGCTCGCGCGTGTGGTCGAAGCATTTGCGCGACGCCTGCAGGTGCAGGAAAAAATGAACGCGCAAATCGCGCATTGCATTCAGACCGTGCTGGAGCCCAAGGGCGTCGGCGTTGTGATCGAGGCGGCCCATCAATGCATGACCACGCGCGGCGTTCACAAAGCGGGCGTCAGCATGGTGACATCGATGATGCTGGGCGAATTCCGCGAGAATGCGTTGACGCGCCGCGAATTCCTGCACGTCATCGGCAATCCGGCTTCGAGCGCGGACGCATAATGAATGCGCTGCCGCCGGAGCGCGTCGAAATCGTTGCTGTCGATCATATTTACCTGACGGTTTCGGATTTCGATAAATCCGAGAAATTCTACGATACTGTTCTGTCATTGATGGATTTCCGTAAAGGCGACCGCGAGATTGGCGGCGACCGGCATCGGCATTATTTCAACAAAGTCATGCAGATCAGCATAAGGCCCGCGCGCGGCGATGCGCGGCACGATCCCTATGCGCCGGGGCTGCATCATCTTTGCCTCCAGGTTTCTTCAAATGACGATATTGACAGGTTGGCGAAATTGCTGAGCGCCGCCGGAATTGCCGTGATGGAGCCTGCGCTCTATCCCGAATATGCACCGGATTATTACGCGATTTTCTTCAGTGATCCGGACGGAATGCGATTGGAAGTGGTCGTACGGCGCGTGCAACGAAACAGGATCGTCTCGCGCTGGAACGAGTTGACGACATTCCTCAATCCGTTTGCGAATCTGAAAGACTAAGCTCGTCTGGCGCGATTTCGTGGACCTTGCCGCAAAATTCGCAGCGCGCGCGAATAACGCCGTCGGGATCGGCGAGGTCTGCGCGTTCTTCCTCGCCATAGGATTTCAGCACAGCCGCGATGCGTGAAGATCCGCAGTCGCAGCGAAACTCCAGCGCCTCCGCGCGCTGAACATGCACCTCGTCTTCGTGGAACAGCCGCCACAGGAGTGATTCCGGCGGCAGTGTTTCATCCACGAGTTCGACGTCTTCAATTGTTTTCAGAAACAGCGCCAACCGCTCCCATTCGTCATCGTCGCGCGCACGTTCGGGCGTCGCCTGCAACATGATGCCGCCCGCACGCCATGACGGTTGCGCGTTGCCGGGCGTATAAACGGGCGCCGCCGCCAAACGCATCGCCGTCGGCAATTGCTCGGATTGCACGAAATAGGTTTCCGCCGATGACGCCACGTCGCCCGATAATTCCACGATGCCTTGATAGGTCTGTTCGCCGCGCCGCGGCTCAATCGTGATTGCAAGCGCGCCGTCGCCGACGAGATCGGTGTAACGCGTGTCTTTCAATTCGGCAAAACGCTCCTTGTCCAATCGCGCATAGCCGCGCAGACCCGCAGGCCGCCCGCCATCCGCGCCGTAATAATCCACGGTCACAAGATCGAGCGGCCCGTCGCTTTTGCTTTGCACAGTGAGCCGCCCGTCGAGCTTCAGCGCCGTGCC
>DATCEI010000138.1:0-10363 GCA_036510185.1 Rhizomicrobium sp.
ATATAGGCCTGCGCCGCGCGGCCCGCCTCGCCGGGCACGACCCAGTGGAAATTGTAGAGAATGTCGAGCGGTTTGCGCATGGCAAGCGCCGGGTTAGCATGGTTCCGGGGTCAGGGGGAAAGCCCATGCAGATTTCGACGAAGGCGCTGAACGCGCGCTGGGGATGGACGACGCTGGCGTCGCTGGCGGCGTGGGGCGCGCTTGCATTTCTCGATCTCAGGCTGAAGGCGCATACCGGTTACGGCACCATCGATCTGCAAAAGGCGCAGACGGCAGTGCAGGTGAAGGCGATTGCGTCCGCCTGGATCGCGCGGCCCGATGCGGTGCTGGCGGGTTTCAATCTCGGCCTCGATTTCCTGTTCATGCCGCTTTACGGCTTTGCGCTCTTCTATGGCGGCATCGCCGCGCGCGAGGCGTTTGCGCCGAAGGAAGGCACGCTGCGCCGCCTCGCCACGATGTTCGCGGCAGCCCCGCTTGCGGGTGCCGTGTTCGACGTGATGGAGAACAGTTTTGAACTCTCCATGTTGCTCGGCGCGCCCACCGATCAGATGGCGTCGATCAGTTTCTCGATGACAAGCGCCAAATGGATTTGCGTGATCGTCGGCATCGCGATGGCGTTGATGGGACTTGCCGGGCGCTTCCTGCGCAAGCCCGTCAGTACCGAAACGAAAGATTGATCGCGCCGAACTGATCGGCGGATGTTTGCGTCTTGTATTCCTTGCTGCGGAAGACATGCGTGAAGGTCAGCCGGAAAGCGCGAAACGCAATCGCCGCGCCCAATTGCATGTCGCCGACGAACGGAATTTTTTGCACGCTGCGGCTGGACTCGAATGTGTTGCCGTCGAGGAACAGATTGCGCGCAATCGCGCGGCCCTCCACACCTGCGAAAATATAAGCGCCCAGCGCGCTTTGCGGTTCGAAGAAATTGGAGCCGGGCAGGCTCGGCTCGATACGCACCGGGCCGTAATCGTCCGGCAGATTGAATCCGATGCGCGCCATCGCGCCACCGCTCACATAATCATAAACATTGCCGATTGCGCCGCCGAAATCCGGCTCCACATCGAACCCAATCGGCCCTTCGGTCAGGCGCGGAAACACTTTCACGCTGCGGTCGTAAGACAGCACCAATCCCGGTTCGTCGCGCAGCTGATAATGCCAGCCTTGCGGAATGCGGTCATGGATAAGGCGGTGAACGAATTTCTGCACTTCCTCCGCGCCCGACATCGGCCCGATGACGCCGATCTGAAGCTCAATCTGGTCCAGCCTGCTCTTGTCGTCGCTTTCGTCGATCAGGCCGAACGAAGCGTAAGAGAAACCCGCATAAGGCCGCTGATCGAGCGGCGGATTGGCTGCCGCGAGATTGCTCGGCGTATAGATGTTCTGGCCCAGCGCATAAGAGGCTCGCACTTCACCGCTCTGCGCGAAAAACGGAATGAGGCGCGCGGTATCCACGGCCCAGTTGGCGGTATCCACCGGCGGACTTGTCCACGCGGCCTGCGCGCCATTGGTGTAGTCGCGGTCGGTTTTGTAGAAGAGGTCATTCTCGAACATCAGGCTGACCGTGCCGTCCTCCGGCTGGTCGGCATGGGCAGGTGCGATGGCACACGCCAGCAACGCCAGCCCGCACGCGCAATTCATCATCCCGAATTTCAGCATGAAACCCCGCTCTGGCGGCAACAACGCAGGGGCCACGCGAAAAGTTCCCTATCGCCCGTGCTTCTTGCGCCACTCCGTCCAATCGAGACTTTGCGTCCCGCGCACGCTGAACTTGGAATCAAGCTGATCCTTGAAAACGACAAGATTGGTCGCCGGATATCGCGCACTCGGCACGAGCAATCCGTCGAAGCTCAGAAAATTCGCCGCCGCTGCGATGGCCTGCGTCGCCTCATAGGCGAACGAAGAATAGCGCGCCGCGTTCACGCCCAGCGGCACCAGCGCCTCCACATCGGCAAAGCGCAGCGTGCGTTTGGTGCTGGCCGCGAGTGTGTGAATCTCGTGCTTGATGCGGCTGGGCCAAACCGGTTCCAGCGAAAGCCGGTAGCCGATTTCCTCGATTGCGCCCTCGCGCGAAAGGCTGGTGTAAAGCACTTCAAATTCACCGGGCGGACTCCAGCGCCCATGTGCGGTCGAACCGCGCAACGGATCGCGACCCGCGCCCGTCACGCGCCAGACATCGCCCTTGAACGGTTCGGGTTTTAAATCTTCGAGCGCGTCGAGAACGGCCCGGTCATGCATGCGCGCGCCCGGCATCTCACGTAAACGTCGCCTGATCCAGACTTTCGATGACGTTCAGCACTTCATCGGCGCGGCCATTGTGAATGAGATCGATGGCGCGCTCGCCGTTCAGCATGCGATGTTTCGAATAGAGCCAGATCCGGGTTTCTTCCGGCGAATAGAATTCGGCGAGCCGGTCCACGACATAGCGCAGGTCCGAAATCAGCAATTGGGTTTTGGGGTGGGGCGAGGCCTTACCTTGCGTCCACCGCGAAACGGTTGCGGGCGAAACGGTCGCCATATTGGCCACGTCCATGCTTTTCAGGCCCCCGCGCTTGCGCAGGACATCCAGAATACTCGCCACTGCCGTCGCCATCGTCTCCAACCGAGATATTTCCGTTTCCTTTTCATAAATAGGAATTGTGAAAGAGATATGCAATGCCGGCAGGTCAGATATGTTCTTGAAATGTTCCTGCGGTTCGCCTATCTTCTCCGAACCGGTCGCGTTGGCCTAAAAACAAAGGAGAAGTGCCGTGGCGCTGCCTTGACCCAAGGCCCGCCCTGACTATAGTGCGCCGCCTTGCGCGGAGCGCTTTTCTGGCGTAATGCGCGCAAATCTTAGGGAATTGCATCATGTTTGCGGTCATCCGCACCGGCGGAAAACAATATCGGGTTGTCAAGGACGATGTGCTCACCGTCTCCAAGCTTGACGGCGATGTCGGAGCGACGCTGAAGCTCGCCGAGGTTCTCATGCTGGGCGGCGATGCCCCCCAATCCGGTGCTCCCTTCGTTTCGGGCGCGCTGGTGGAAGCGGAGATCGTCGAACACGGACGCGGTCCCAAGGTCGTCGCGTTCAAGAAAAAGCGCCGCAAGAACACCCATCGCAAGCGGGGTTCGCGCACGCATTTCACGACGCTCAAAATCACGTCAATTTCGGCAGGCTAATCCCATGGCGCACAAAAAAGCAGGCGGTTCCTCACGCAACGGGCGCGACTCAGCGGGTCAACGGCTCGGCGTGAAGAAGTTTGGCGGCGAAGCAATCACGCCCGGCAACGTCATCGTGCGCCAACGCGGCACGAAATTCTTCCCGGGCGAAGGCGTCGGCATGGGCAAAGACCACACGCTGTTCGCCACGCGAGGCGGCAAGGTGCAATTCCACACCGGCTACAAGCGCCGCACATTCGTATCCGTCCTCACGGCGGACACGATGCAAGCGCCGGCGAAGGTGGCGGCAAAATAGGCGGCTCGTAACAGGAGGCCGCCATGAATTGGCGGCCCATGAGGCGAGGGAGATGGTCCGCCATCTCCCTTTTTTGTCCCTCGGCAAAGAGGGACATGCCATGTCGAGATTGCAGACGGACAGATTGCTCTTGCGCCCACCCGAACGGGGGGATGCGCCCACGCTCATCGCTTTGCTGGGGGATTACGACGTGTCGAAGAATCTGGGCAACGTCGCCCATCCCTATACCGAGGCGCATGCGCGCGATTTCTATGCCCGGATGGACGATGGCCGCGCCAGGGGCGAAGTTTGGCCCTTCGCCGTGACGCAAAAAACCGATGGCGCCTATATTGGCGGGGTGGGTTTGCGGCTGGAACAGGGCGCGTTCGAACTGGGCTATTGGCTGGGCAAACCCTATTGGGCGCGCGGTTATGCCAGCGAGGCGGCGGCCCGCGTGCTCGACTTTGCCTTTCACGATCTTGCCGCGCGCACCGTCTGGGCGTGGTGGTTCCATGACAATCCGGCCTCGGGGCACGTGCTGGAAAAGCTCGGCTTTCGCACCCTTCGCGCCGAACCGCGCAATTGCCTTGCGCGCGGCCAGGCCGTTAATTGCCACCTGACGATGCTCGACCGCGAGGATTTCGGGCGCGCGCGAAAGAATGCTGCATGAAATTTCTCGATATTGCCAAGGTTTACATTTCAAGCGGCGCAGGCGGAAACGGCTGCGTCGCTTTTCGGCGCGAGAAATTCATCGAATATGGCGGCCCTTACGGCGGCGATGGCGGAAGGGGCGGCGATGTCTGGGCCGAAGCGGTGGACAATCTCAACACGCTCATCGACTACCGCTTCCAGCAACATATGCGCGCGAAAAACGGCGAAGGCGGCAAGGGCAAATTGATGTCCGGCGCGGGCGGGGCCGATGCGGTGTTGCGTGTGCCGTCCGGCACGCAGATTTTCGAGGAGGACGGCGAAACGCTGATCGCCGATCTGGCGCATACGGGCGACCGCGTGAAGCTGCTTAAAGGCGGCAATGGCGGCTTCGGCAACGCGCATTTCAAAAGCTCGACCAATCAGGCGCCGCGACACGCCAATCCCGGCCAGCCCGGTGAAGAGAAAACCATCATATTGCAATTGAAGCTGATCGCCGATGTCGGACTGATCGGGTTGCCGAACGCGGGCAAATCGACATTCCTGTCGCGTGTGTCCGCTGCACGGCCCAAGATTGCGGACTATCCGTTCACGACGCTGGCGCCGCAATTGGGCGTGGTGCGCATCGGTCAAACCGATTTTGTGCTGGCCGATCTGCCCGGATTGATCGAAGGCGCGCATGAAGGCGTGGGACTGGGCGATAAATTTCTGGGTCACGCCGAACGCTGCGGCGCGATCCTGCATCTGATCGATGCCACGGAAAGCGAAATTGTGCGCGCCTACAAAACTATCCGGCGCGAGCTGGAAGCGTTCGGGCATGGGTTGACCGAGAAACCCGAAATTCTCGTACTCAACAAGATCGACGCAATCACACCCGCCGCCCGCGCCAAGAAGCAGGCGGCCCTCGAAAAAGCCAGTGGCCATGCGGTTTTCCCGATGTCCGGCGTCAGCGGCGAAGGCGTGGACGATGTGTTGCGCGCGCTCGCCCGTGAAATCATCAAGCGCCGCGAAGGCGGCAAAGAAGAATTGGCGCAAATAGAGGCATGGTCGCCATGAGCGATCTTCTCGACGGCGCGCATTGCATTGTCATCAAGATCGGTTCGGCTCTACTGGTCGATGCGGAAACGGGTGCGTTGCGCCGCGAATGGCTTGCTTCTCTGTGTACCGATGTGGCTGCGCTGAAACGCGAAGGGCGCGAGGTTATCCTTGTGTCTTCCGGCGCGATTGCGCTTGGCCGCCGCGCACTTAATTTGAAATCCGGATCGCTGCGGCTGGAAGAAAGTCAGGCTGCCGCCGCCGCAGGTCAGGTACGCCTTGCGCAAGCCTACGCCGAAAACCTCGCGGGCGAAAACATCGTCGCTTCGCAAATCTTGCTCACGCTGGGCGATACGGAAGAGCGCAGGCGTTATCTCAACGCGCGCGCGACGTTGAAAACTTTGCTGGCGCTCGGCAGCGTGCCGGTCATCAACGAGAACGACACGGTGGCGACGGCGGAAATCCGCTTCGGTGACAATGATCGTCTGGCCGCGCGCGTCGCGAGTATGATGGAGGCCGACCGTCTCGTGCTGCTCTCCGATGTGGATGGACTCTACAGCGCCGATCCCTCGCGCGATCCCAACGCCGAACACATCGCCGATGTGTCCGCGATCACGCCCGCAATAGAAGCGATGGCTGGCGAATCGATTTCCGGTGTCGGCCGCGGCGGCATGGCGTCGAAACTGATCGCCGCGAAAATCGCCACCGCTGCTGGCTGCGAAGTCATCATTGCCAAAGGCAAGGTCGATCACGCGATTGCCGCGATCCGCAAAGGCTCGCGCGCGACGCGCTTTCACGCCAGCACGACGCCCGCCGCCGCGCGCAAACGCTGGATCGCGGGCGGGCTGAAACCGCAAGGCGTTCTTGTCATCGACGACGGCGCCGTGCGCGCCCTCGGCGAAGGCAAAAGCCTTTTGCCTGCGGGCATCAAATCGGTGGATGGCGCGTTCGGGCGCGGCGATGCTGTTGCGATACGCGACCGCGCGGGCCGCGAAATCGCGCGCGGGCTTGCCGCTTACGGCGCGGACGACGCGGGCCGCATCGCGGGCAAGCGCACGGTCGATATCGAGGCCATTCTGGGCTATCGTGGCCGCGATGAAATGATCCATCGCGACGATCTCGCGCTGACCTCAACACTCGGAGCGGAAGAATGAATATCCGCGACAATGCACAGGATGCGCTCGCCGCAGAAATGCGCGCAACCGGCATTGCCGCGCGCGATGCGGCGCGTGTGTTGCGCGAGGCTTCAACGGATCAGAAGAATCGTGCGCTCGTTGCCGCAGCCTCTGCGATCCGCGCGCACAGGAAAGAAATTCTTGCGGCGAACGCGCAGGATTTGAACGCGGCGAAAGCCGCCGGTCTTTCGTCCGCGATGCTCGATCGTCTGGCGCTCGACGAAAAACGCATTGAAGCAATGGCGGCGGGTGTCGAATCTGTTGCAACGCTTCCCGATCCCGTCGGGCGCGAGCTTGCGCGCTGGACGCGACCCAATGGTCTGGATATCGCGCGTGTGTCGACGCCTATTGGCGTCATCGGAATCATTTACGAGAGCAGGCCCAACGTGACTGCGGATGCAGCCGCGCTATGCCTCAAATCCGGCAACGCCGCGATCCTGCGCGGCGGTTCGGAATCCGCGCGTTCGTCTGTCGCCATTCATGCCGCGTTTGTCAAAGGTTTGCGCGCCGCGCAGTTAGCGGACACAACAATTCAACTTGTTCCCACACCGGATCGTGCTGCGGTTGGTTTGATGCTGAAGGGCCTCGACGGCGCCATCGATCTCATCATTCCGCGCGGCGGTAAGGGATTGGTTGCGCGCGTGCAGGATGAAGCGCGTGTGCCTGTACTCGCCCATCTCGAAGGCATTTGTCACGTTTACATCCATGAGAAAGCAGACCTCGCGATGGCGCGCGCGATTGCGCTGAATGCCAAAATGCGGCGGACGGGAATTTGTGGCGCCGCGGAAACCCTGCTCATCGACAAAGCGATTCTCAAATCGCACGCGCCATCCATTCTTTCCGATCTACAAAACGCCGGCTGCGAAATCCGCGCCGACGAATCCGTGCGCGCGATTTTTCCGCACGCGAAACCGGCCAGCGAAGAAGATTGGCGCACCGAATATCTCGATGCGATCATTTCAGTGAAATCCGTGGACGGCATCGAAGAGGCAATCCGCCATATCGAGACCTACGGCTCGCATCACACCGAAGCCATCGTCACGGAAGATGCGCGCGCCGCCGAACGCTTTCTCTCCGCGCTCGATTCCGCGATTGTGTTGTGGAATGCCTCCACGCAATTCGCCGATGGCGGCGAGTTCGGCATGGGCGCGGAAATCGGCATCGGCACGGGCAAGCTGCATGCGCGCGGGCCGGTGGGCGTCGAACAGCTCACGACATTCAAATATGTCGTGCGCGGCACGGGCCAGACACGGCCGTGAAACGCGCGCGGTCAAACTGGATCGCGCCGCCCGGCCCCGCCGCGCGCGGGTTGAAGATCGGGCTGCTCGGCGGTTCGTTCAATCCCGCGCATGAAGGCCATCTGCATATCAGCGAGATGGCGCGCAAACGCCTCGGCCTCGATTATGTGTGGTGGCTGGTCGCGCCGCAAAATCCGCTGAAGCCTGTCGCCGGAATGGAATCGCTGAACCGGCGTGTCGCGTTTGCCGAAGCGCTCGCCGCGCGGCACAGCCGCATCGTCGTGATGGATATCGAACATGCGTTGGGCACACGTTACACAATCGACACACTGACGAAACTCAAACGTCGCTTTCGCGATGTGCATTTCGTCTGGCTTATGGGCAGCGACAATCTGAAAAATTTCCATCGCTGGAAACGCTGGGCCGACATCATGCAAAGCGTGCCTGTCGCGGTCGTGACGCGGCCGGGTTGTGCGTTGGCCTCGCTCTGCGCCAAGCCGTTTATCCGCTTTCACGGCGCGCGGAACATCCCGCTCAAACGACTTGCCATGGCAAAACCGCCCGCGATTGCCTTCATCGATGGCCCCCGCAACCGGCAAAGCGCCACCGCAATTCGCGAGGCCGCTTTGCGCGACGAGGCCTTGGTGCGCGCGATTCCGCCATGTTAGAATGGCGCGTTCGTAACGAGAGGACGACATCCTGACCCGCAAAGCCCCCGCCGCCAGGCGCGCGCCGAAGAAAGCGTCACCCAGGCGCGCCCAACCAAAACAGGAAAAGCCGGAGCACACGCTGCTCGACCGCATTCTCAAATCCCTTGACGACGACAAAGCCGAAGAGATTGTCACCATCGATCTGGAAGGCCGCTCGGCGTTTGCCGATGCGTTCGTCATCGCCAATGGGCGTTCGGCGCGGCATGTGTCCTCGATTGCGGAGCATCTGGCGCGGCGATTGAAAGAAGCCGGTTACGGCACGCGGCCCATGGACGGGTTGCCGCAAGGCGATTGGGTTCTGGTCGATGCGGGCGATGTGATCGTGCATATTTTCCGGCCCGAAGTGCGTGACTATTACGATCTTGAAGGCATGTGGGCCGAACGCGAGAAAAAATCCAGGGAAGCGAAGAAGGCTGTAAAGAAGCCGAAGAAAGCATCTGTTCGCGCAGCAGCGGAATAATTCGCCATGCGGTTGCTTGTTCTCGCCGTCGGTCATGCGCGCGGCACACAGGAAGCCGCTCTCACGGAAGATTTCATCGGCCGCGCTGTCGCCATGGGACGGCGCATGGGATTTACCGCCGTCGCCGTTGACGAAATTGCCGTTTCCAAAAAGCAGGATGCGAAATCCCGCATAGCGGAGGAATGCGCGCGCCTCGCCGCCCGCGTGCCCGATGGCGCGCATATCGTCATGCTGGACGCCAAGGGCAAAGGCATGATTTCCGAGGAATTCGCCGACATGCTGGGCGCGCTGCGCGACGCGGGCACGCGCGATCTGTGTTTCGTCATCGGCGGGCCGGACGGGCTGGCGGCGCTGCCCGGCATCCGCGCGGGCCGCAGCCTCGCTTTCGGGCCGCAGACCTGGCCGCATCTGCTGGTGCGCGCGATGCTGGCCGAGCAGATCTACCGCGCGCTCACCATTCTGGCGGGCCATCCCTATCACCGGGCGTAAACGGAACGCCGCGCCGTTAGCCGAGTGTTAACCAAAGAAGCACAAACTCAGCCGTCGCATTGGGACAACCCCAGATGGAAATCAAAGGCAGCGGAAGGATCGATTCGGTCACCGTTCGCCGTGCGTCGCGCACATCGCAGGGTGGCGACAGTTTCAAAGTCTCCGACACGGCCGATGCGCCGCGCGCCTCGACGGTAACGGGGCCGGGGCCAATCGCGGCGGTTGATAATATTCTCATGTTGCAGGGGATGGACGATTCCACATCGGGCCGAGCACGCGCGGTGGCCCACGGCACGAACCTGCTCGAGATGCTCGATGAAGTGCGTGACGGATTGCTTGCGGGTGGAATTCCGCGCGCCACGCTCAACCGCATCGCCAACGCGGTCGGCCGCCGTCAGGAGAATTTCGCCGATCCGAAATTGCAGGGCGTGCTGGACGAAATCGAATTGCGCGCCCGCGTCGAACTCGCAAAACTCGAACGCGCGGATAGGCGCGTGGCTTAGAACTCTTTACTTCAACAAAAACTCAGCCGTCATGGCCGGGCTTGACCCGGCCACCCATCGCGCTCGCGTCTGCGAGCGTAAAAGAGTTTCTTCAACGCATGGACACGCCTTGGATGGATGGCCGGATTAAATCCGGCCATGACGGGGGATGATTCAGTTCAACTCGAAACGGCTCCAGCTCCTTTTCGAGCTGACAATTTGTCATAAAATCCTCCGCAACAACCCTTGAAACCACGATTCCCGTTCACCATCTGTTTCGTATGGATTTGGAGCGCATTCATTTGACATAGCGATACCGCAAGAACAGACAGGTGAGGGCGCAAGCTTGCGTGCGCCCGCGCGAGAGCGAAAATGTTGCGCCTTTCAATGCGCCGGGCGCGAATTTTCCTTCTCTCGCAACACCGGGGAGATTGAAGCGAGAGTGCTTGCGGTCGGCTTTGCGGCCTTCCGTTTGCCTGCTGTGTAGCGAGGAAATCAGAACGCCCTCCTTCCTGCGCGGCCGCGCGAAGATCAGGGCCTCTTTTTTAAGAAGAGGTCAGATGTCCAACAGCAATCTTTGCGGGTCTTCCAGATTTTCTTTCACGCGCACCAGAAACGTCACGGCTTCGCGCCCGTCCACGAGGCGATGGTCATAGGACAGGGCCAGATACATCATCGGCCTGATCTCGACCT
>DATCEI010000139.1:0-21204 GCA_036510185.1 Rhizomicrobium sp.
TGGCGAGGGCTTCTACAAAGATCTGAGTGGCAATAAGCTGCCTAATGCCCCGCCGTTCACGGTCTCGGCTGGCGCGCAATACACGATTCCATTGACGACCGATTGGGCAGGCACGTTACGCGGCGATTACTACTGGCAGGATTATTCCTGGGCGCGCGTCTTCAACGACAATCCTTACGATCGGTTGCGCGGCTACACCAATGTCAATCTCACGCTGATCTTCACCAACCAGAGCGGCTGGCAGGTGATGCTCTACGACAAGAATGTGTTCAACGTCACAGCGATCACCGGCGACTTCCTCAACAGCGACGACAGCGGGCTGACGACGAATGTGTTCCTAACCGATCCCAAACTGATCGGCATCCGCGTCACGAAGAACTGGTAGGGGAAGATAATGAGCGAACATTTAAACACACGGGAAGCCGGAAAGAACTTTCGTCTGCAATTGCTGGCGACGGCATCGGCAATGGCCCTAATCGGATTTTCCATTGGAACGAGCGATGCTCGTGCAGCAGACGGCGACAACGATCATCCGGCGGTCTGGATCGCACTGGGCGGACAATTGAGCCAGCTGGATGAAGGGCAGGAAACCTTTGTCCCGATTTTTCCTAAATCACCACAACGGCCCTCGATTTTTTCACCGTCGCAAGGATTCGAGCGACCGCCGCTCTACAGCCTCGACGAAACCGGAATGGTTTCTTTCGAACCGGATGGCTCCGATTGGGTTTTCTCCGCCTCCGTTCGATACGGTCACTCGGTTAGCAAAAAGGATATCAACCAGCAAACGAATCCGGAGCCAACCCACTTCCATTACAGCAGCGGCGGAGTCCCCAAGACAGTTACCTTGTATTCCGGCCGCCCCGATGCTGCCCGGTTCGCCGACACGAGCGTACAGAATGGCGAGCATCATCTCACTCTGGATTTTCAGGCGGGTAAGGATGTTGGGCTTGGCATGTTTGGGGGCGGGAGCGGATCGTCGGTGTTCAGTCTCGGTGTTCGGTTTGCGCAATTCAGTGACACGTCCAACATTGCCTTGAAATCCGATCCCGATTGGCGCCGTTTCTACAAATATGTGAACTACCCTAGTGCTGGCATACACAACGAGAAACTTGTCAACGGGCAGCTCTATCATAGCAATGCGGCCAGCCTGCACGCCGCGCGCAGCTTTCACGGTGTTGGCCCTTCACTATCGTGGAACGCATCCGCGCCGTTTGCCGGAAGCTCAAAAAGCGGCGAACTCCTGTTCGATTGGGGCGTAAATGCCGCGGTGTTGTTCGGCAGGCAAAAGGCTCATGTGCATCATCAGGCAACCGCCCAATACCGACCCAATGTGAAATACGCACACCGTTATGTTGTGTCCCACTACTCCGCCGACCCGCCCGCGCGCTCGCGTTTCGTGACGGTGCCAAATGTCGGCGGCTTTGCGGGGCTGACGTTCCGTGTTGAGAACTTCAAAGTTAGTGCAGGCTATCGCGCCGACTTCTTCTTCGGCGCCATGGACGGCGGTGTCGATACGGTGAAGAACGAAAATCAGGGCTTCTATGGGCCGTTCGCTAGCCTCAGTGTGGGATTTCTGTAATGGGCTGTAGAGAGGTCAAGTCCTCGTCCGATAACCTCGCCGTCAGTGATCACCGCGTATAACCGAAGCTTCAGCCATTCCTGAAGTATCTTCGGCGGCCCGTGAACCGGACTAATCGCCATTCATTGTTTAAGCCGAGGTATATCGGGCCGGAAGCATGGTTTCTAAATCCGCAATCAGCGCGCGGTCATCGCGTTGCCAGGGATGGAATCCGGGACAGTAGAAAGAAAAATAGTGACCCATCACCTGGCGTAAGCCGCCAGGTTTCACGAACAGATAGTGCAGCAGCCGCAGCCATGTGCGCGGCGTGTTGATACCGTCCTGCCTAAAATGCTCGCGCACGCCGACAAAAATTTCGGCGAAGAAAAGAAACGTTGATAAGAACATTACGCTGGTTCGCTTCATCCAGCGACGGAATGGCGACCAGTTTTTCGTTGCAGCCAGATAGGTGTCGAACGCGACAGCCTTGTGCTCGATTTCTTCCATGGCGTGCCAGCGCCACAGCCGTTGATTTTCCGGCGATGCGCCTTCGAGAAGGCGCGGATCGGTGAGCGCGGAATGTGCGAAAATCGCGGTGAAATGCTCCAGCGCGATCGTAATGGCGAGCTGTTCGATAGGTTCACGAGTTCGGCCGAAATCCAGCTCGCGCTTCACGAAAGCTTCGATCTTCGACAGGTCGTAACCGGCATTTGCTGCCTGTCTGTTGAATAGGACATGCTCGCGGGCATGGATAGATTCCTGTGATGCAAAGGCGGCGATCTGGGTTTGAAGCTCGGGCGAGGCGGCATTTTTGAAAGCACGGACCGATTCAATGAAGAAGCGCTCGCCTTGCGGAAAGGACGCAGACAATGTGTTGAGATAGGCCGTCGCGACCGGATCGCTCCCCATCCACCAGCGCGAATGGGTCATATTCCGGCCGAAAGCCAAGTCCCTGGGACGGATGACGAGTTCGGCGGGAGTTTGCGTTTTTCTGCTCATGACGTGCTCCGAAGTTGGGTAATTCCGTAAAACCAACGTTGGCCTCGATACTTTGGATGCTATACCTATTCAGGAATTCCCATATACAGTTTGACCTGGCTGGCGAACGCTTGCCGGTCGCCAGCCTTCAAAAGGTCGAGCAGATCGCTTGCGCGGCTCTGCGAGACACTTTCGTAAACCGACGCGGACTTCGTTTCCGTTGCGCGCGCAAGTTGGTCGGCAATGACATCGTGATATTTGTCAACGTCGTAGCTCGCCAACGAAAGCGCATATTGATAACGAATGACGAAATCGCCGGGGTCCATCGCGATAGCTTGGGTAAAGTACGCAATGCCGTCGTCGATTCTGGCACCATAGGTCAGCCGGGCCAGCATCGCACCGCCGATCCGCACCGCATCGATATTCCAGCCTCCAAGCGTAGCGATTGCGAGGGTATTTTTGGGGTCGAAGGCAATCGCGGCTTCAAGTGCACTCTTGGATTCTTCGGGAATACCTTTGCTTTGCGATTCCAGTAGACCGACAATGCGCGCTTCGTAGCCAAGCGACACCGCCAGATAAACATGCGGTAAAGGTGCTTTCGGATCAGCAGCAATTGCCCTGCGCGCGAGATCCTGCGCGCGTAGTACGCAATCAAGGCACGGCGGAATGCGCGTCATCATATCGGACACGGCCGCGCGCGCCGCAACAGAGAGGCTTTCTGCGGTGTTCTCGGTCTTGCCCGCTTCGATAGCCTGTTCATATTTGCCCGCCCGCCATAAATCGGAAGCGGTATGTGGCCCAACGGCGGCAGAGGCAGGGGCGCTCAAAATGAAACTGCTAAGCACAACCAAAATCAGGCGATGCCTCACCGATATACGCGTAATTTGCTTCATTTGTTTGGCCTTGATAACCGCGCGGCGCAGGCTGAGTCGATTTGCGGAAGGTTGACGACGCTTTTCCTGTTTTATGTTGGGGTTTTCCGATCACCGCTCGACGATGGGGCCATCGATCCAGAAGTCGCGAGCAAGCCGACGCCGGTCCTGCCACAGCGTATTCTTTTCGCCGAATCCAACAATTCCAGCTAGCCGATCGGCATCCGGCACCTGCCAAGCGCCATTGACTGCTCCTGTCAGGCCCGCGGAAAGCTTTTCGAAGGCTTGGGCGGTCTTCAGGTCAGCTTCGACACCGTTGTTGATGATGAATTTCAGTTGTCGCACAGCTCGCTGGTTCTTGCTCAACAGAAGCTCCACCAAGTTGTCGACCGCGTTGTCGAGTTCGGCATCTGGAACAACCCGATTCCAAAGGTTCAACCCGGCGGCTCTCGACGCGGGATGAAGCGCACCAAGCAAGTTAATCTCCTTGGTCAATCGTCGCCCGATTAGCCGCGCCATCCGTGTCGTGCCGCCCCAACCGGGCGTTATGCCAACGTCGACTTCTGGCATGCCCCATTTCGCGCTGGTCGCTGCTACAACGAAATCGCACGCCATCGTGATTTCAAGACCGCCGCCTACCGCGTAACCGTCCACTCTGGCTATCGTGGTCTTGTCTAGCTCTTCGAGTGTGTCGGCCATGTGCTGATAACCGGCGACTCTACGCATAATCTGATTGGCATTGCCCCACCGAAACATCTCAGTGATGTCGTCCCCGGCGCAGAACGTACCACCCGCGCCCTGGATTACTAATATCTTGAGCGTCGTACTGTCTCGCACATGCTCCAGCGCGTGGATCAGTTCATCGGACAATTGAATCGACAGCGCATTGCGAGCATGCGGTCGGTTCAACGTGAGCCGCGCGACCGAGCCGTCTTCGATATACACGAGGTTCTTGTAGGGCAGCCGAACAGCGTGCGCCGACGGGGCAGGTGCCACACCCAAGACTGCCTCATCACGTTGTTCGATGGTTTCCACGAATACCTCCTCAGATCGATTTTGTTTGACCACTAACGTCTGCTCCTGTGTTGTCCAAGCACAATCAGGAGACTGCAGGTCGATTGAACGCCTTCTCTTGCTCTCACACGAAAATCTTGTATGCCATCGTCTCGCCATTCACGCGTTTCAGCGAGAATTCGGAGCCTTTCTCGTGTTCTTCCACCAACGCTTCAAACAAGCGCAGCGCGCTGCGGATGACTTCCGCATAGGACGCGGCTTCTGTCCGCTCTTTCAAACGTTGCAGGCGCTCCATGGCTTGCGGCGGCAGTTCAAGCTGTACGCGTGTTGTGGTGCGCTCGCCGTCTCCCGTGGCGATCTCGCTGCGGTGATGACGGCGGCGTTTGTGCATATCAGGCTCCTTCAGCGCGGTCGTCGCGCGCTTCATCATGCCAACGTCGCCTGCTGTAACTGCCGCAGCGCCAGACGAACGCGATCAGGATTGCCACCAACAGCATCGAAAAGAGCGGGAAAAAGAAGTGATGTGGGTAGACGAAATACGGGTTCGGATAAGAGCGATAGGTCACGAAAGAATCGGGATAGTAATAGTGTGGCCCAAACAGACATGCGATCATGGAAATAACCAGCGTAATCAGCGCTATTCGTGCCAATAGGCGATAGAAGTGATGGCTACGCCGATAACGCGATCTCATTCGTGCTTCGTTGATATTCTCTGGTGGAGAATTGGGAGATTCGTCGACGGGAAATTCCTCACCTACGCCGATGCCATACTTGCTCATGCCATGCTCCAAGATCGAGCTTGGGATTCTTTATAATCATAGAATCATCAAATGTCAATCATCTAAGCCTAGACGCACTTATTGCGTCGGACGATGACGGTTGCAGCGATATAGATGACGGAGAAGTAGGTTGGCAGTTGTCGCCTAACTGAAGGAACAACTACCGCAGTCAATTCCTCTCATCTCATGCATTAAGACCGCAGCTCGAAGGGCCACGGTCTTAATCTATACGCGTGGGGACAGACATCATTCAACCGCGCCTGCGAGTCACCGAGAGCGATGTCACCGGAAACTTTGTAACCGTCCACATCGGCCTTGTTCAGGCTGAAATCCACGGCATCCACCGTAATGGCATAGACTTTCGTCACGCAGCCGTATGGGACGGTGCGGGAAATCACTTCATCTTTGATCTGCCTGTTCAACGTTATGGCGACTATAGGGCCAGCCTAGAACTCGGCGCGAATTAATCACAGCTCAAATTCGTTCAGGGCACATTACAGCATAAAGCGACGGCCACCCGTGTCCGATTCCTAAGGTGATTTGTAAGAAGATTGCGCGTCGTATTCGCTTCGTCTGCGAATAAAGTTCGCGAAACTACATAAACTGGCCTACCTCGTTCGCTTTAGTCCGTGTGAGCGTAAGCTTAAGTCTTGTGAGGCGGAAAGCTCAACGGGATGGCAGAGAAATCCGACGTCAGCGGAGAGGGTGCCGGTCGTCGTCACGGCGGCACGCCGATGACTGACTCTGACGTCAGCGCCTGGTTTGTTCGGGAAGTATTGCCGTTGGAGGTAGCATTGGTCCGCTTTTTACGTCGCGGTTGGCGCAATGAGAGCGACATTAAGGATTTGCGTCAGGACGTGTATGCCGAGGTCTATGAGGAGGCAAAGAAAGAAATTCCACGCCCAGCCAAACCCTTTGTTTTCACAGTCGCGCGTAACTTGCTTATCGACCGCGCGCGCCGTGCGCAGGTAGTATCGATCGATGCAGTAGCGGATCTCGACGCTTTGGGAATCGCCGTAGACGAACCTGGGCCCGACCGAAGCGTAATGGCCCGACAAGAATTGCATCAGCTTCAATCCGCGCTCAACCGCTTACCGCATCGGTGGCGGGATGCGGTGATTATGCGAAAGATAGAATGCCTATCACGACAGGAAATCGCTGCTCGAATGGGAATTGCGGAGGCGACCGTTTCGCAGCATCTCGCTGCGGGCATGGCAGCCCTGACCAATCTGTTCCACGACGAATCGACTGAAAAGTGGAGGCGTCCATGAGCGAGGAAAGTATCTCGGTCGGCGGCGTGGACGAAATCGAAACCCTAGCTTCGACGTGGTTGGAACGTAGGGAATGTGAAGACTGGAGCGAGAAGGATTGTGCAGAACTGGATCACTGGTTATCGGCGTCATCTGCACATGCTGTGGCCTTCCTTCGGATTGAAGATGTTTGGAGTCGTGCGAACCGTTTGCGTGCTTTGGGCAGCTCGGCCCCGCGGGATGCTTCGTCGGCTGCGAGCAAATCACGTCGCTCACTTTTCCTTCGCGTCGCAATAACCCTGGTCGCTTTTACGGCGATGGCTTCAGTAACCGCTGCCTATCTGTCCGCCCCGCGTTACCAAACCTATGTCACGACTGTGGGGGGGCACGAAAGATTGTCTCTCAGCGATGGTTCTGTAATTGAACTGAACACTGACACAGTGCTTCGGGTTTCGGATAGCAATCATCAGAGAAAGGCCTGGCTCGATCGGGGCGAAGCGTATTTTGATATTCGGCACAATGAAACCGATCCGTTTGCAGTCTTTGTAGCAGGGCATCGTGTGACGGACATCGGAACTAAGTTCGTTATCCGAAATGATCCTAACCGGTTGGAAGTCAGGTTGATGGAAGGCCGTGTACGCTTCGAACCCCTAGAGGATCGCAATCAGCATGTTGAATTTCTCAATCCCGGTGACGTTGCGGTCACGCAGTCAGGTACGACGACGCTTGTGAGACGATCATATCAAGATCTGGCAAGCGATTTGGGGTGGCGGCGCGGAATGCTGATCTTTCGTCACACAACATTGGCGGCGGCGGCAGCGGAATTTAATCGTTATAGCCGGGAAACGATCGTCGTGGCCGACACGAACGCCGCGCGGGCCACGATAAACGGCGCGCTTCCAGTTGGCGATTTGCAGGAATTTACGCGCATGGCGCAAAATTTCTTCGATCTGCGCCCGGTAAAGCGTGGCGATACCATCGTGTTTATCCACTGATCGTAGTAACGCGCGGGGGCACCCGACGCCAACACAAAGGGGGACATGTGAAAACACTTCATTTTTTGAGGTCTGGCTTGGCCGGCGTCGTCTGCGCTGCCACTCTTGCTGCAAGCGCTTTGGCCGAGCAGATCAATGTTCCAGGCGGGGATCTTGAGTCGGCCCTCAATGCATACTCGGAACAAACGGGCGTGCCGTTGCTCGTTTCGAACGCGGCGATCAAAGGAGTACGCACGGGCGGCGCCAAAGGAGATTTTTCCGAAACCGATGCACTGGCGCGCATTTTGAGGGGAACGGGCTTCGCCTCGAGCAGAGGCGCTTCGGGAGTTGTTCAAATCATTCGTGACGGACATGCAGCACTTGACGATACGCGGCTTACGCATATTGCGGCAGCCTCTGCGCCGACTGTATCAGGCGCGGCACTTGAGACGGTTACCGTTACATCGTCGAAAATCGGCGGCGATGTGCAGAATATCCCTATTTCAATCACGGCGCTTTCGCAGGAACAGTTGACGGCAACGCAAACTGCGGGTGGGCCGGACCTTGTGAAGCAAGTACCAAATATGACTTTCACGAAGACGAATTTTAGCGGATACAGCATCCAACTTCGCGGGATCGGTACGCAAGCCATCTCCGTGACAACCGATCCAGCCGTAGCCGTTGCATTCAACGACATGCCCTTCATCCGCAATCATTTCTTTGAACAGGAATTCTACGACGTGAGCCAAGTGGAGGTTCTGCGCGGACCGCAAGGCACGCTCTATGGCCGCAATGCCACTGCCGGTGTTGTCAATCTCATTTCTGCCAAGCCCACCGATCAATTTGAGGCGATGGCTTCTCTTGATGTTGGTAATTATAGTGAACGTCGCCCTGAAGGCATGATCAATATCCCGATTGTCGATGATCGGTTCGACGTTCGTATTGCTGGTGAATGGACCAAGCGTCAAGGCTATTCCTTCAACGCACTCACCAACGACCGCACCGATGGCCGCGACCTGTGGTCGGGTCGCCTGTCGATTGCCTTTAAGCCATTCGCAAAGCTCCAGACTAATTTTGTTTGGGAGCATTTTTCCGAAGACGACGACCGACTGAGAAGCAGCAAACAGCTTTGCAAAACTGCTCCAAACGCCGGTTCGGTGGGCGGCGTTTCTGTCCCTCCTTTTGGATCCTCCGGAGATTTTGGCGGCGCGTTTGATCCCAGATACTATTTTAGTCAGGATTGTGAGCTTACATCGTTGTATTCCCCGGACGCGTTTGAAGTTCCCAACGGCAATTCATTGAGCTTTATCGCGGCGGCAAAATTCACGGGGAACATTGCTGTATCAGATCCATACGCGGGCACAACGCAATCCACGAACCTTCGGGTTATAGAAACGACTGTCAACCCGCATTACAGCGCCAAGAATGATGTCGTTGAATTCAACGCGGATTATGCGGTTACACCATTGCTGACGTTTACATCTCAAACGGGCTTCAACCACGATTTCCTGTTTTCGAATGAAGACTACAACCGCTTCGACACGGTGCCAGGAATTTTTGCTCCGTATAGCGGCCGTCCGAACGAAATTGATTCAAATGGTATTTTCTGTGATCCACAACTTGGTTGCTCCAATAGACTTGTCGCCCAGGATTTGTCTGATGAGCATGCCTGGCAGTTGAACCAGGAATTTCGCCTTGCTTCCAATTTCAGCGGACCTCTCAACTTCAGTATAGGCGGGAATTACCTTCATTACGAAACCGAAGAAAATTACTACGTCTTCATCAATACATTGACACTTTACACATTAAGTTCGTTCGATTTCACACCAAATCCCATACAAAACCAGCCTTATGTGCCGGGCGTAACTGACAATCACGAGTGCCTTCTTGCGTATGGGTATGGCTACCAACCTCTTGATCCGAGAACATATATCAGCGCACCTTCGCAAAGTCAGTGCAACTATATCGATCCCAATCCGATATCGCGTTTGAACAATCAAGGGCACAATTATTTCCTGAGTCAAAATCCTTATGGCCTGAATTCGTACGCGGCATTTGGTGAGGTCTACTACAATGTTTTTGATGATCTGAAGCTGACGACGGGACTACGATGGACTGAAGACCAGAAGCACTTTGTTGATATCCCGAGCGAGCTTCTCACGGACGGTTATGGGTATTTCAAGACGGGCGTGGTGAACCAGCAATGGGATCAATTTACCGGCCGGGCCGCGCTTAACTGGACGCCCAAGCTTGAATTCACCGATCAGACATTGGTCTACGCATCCTATGCGCACGGATACAAGGCTGGCGGCGCAAATCCTCCGGGGGCGGCGCTTATCGGGAACTCAAATGGAAACGTAAATTTTCCAGATCATCCGGTGACGTTCAAACCCGAATTCATCGACGCCTTCGAATTGGGCTCTAAGAATACGCTGCTCGACGGTTCGCTGACGTTGAACGGCGATGTATTCTACTACAATTACGAAAACTATCAGATTTCGGAAATTGTCGATCGCACAGCGATCAACAACAATTATGACGCGCATGTGAAAGGCGCAGAAGTCGAGGGGACTTACGAACCGCTACCCGGTTTGCGCCTTAACTTCGCGGGCGGGTGGGAGAGCACGGCTGTCGCGAAAGGTGCCATGGGGATCGACCTGATGGATCGTACGGCCGGCAATTCCAATTATATCGTGCTCAAACCTTATCCCACGCAGGCGTCGAACTGTATTCTGCCAACATATGTCGTTGCAGCGTTACTGCAGAATCCAAATTTCGATTCCATGGGCGTATATATCGCGCAAGCGTGCGGCGAAGCTTATCATCTGGACAATGATCCGGTAACGGGGGCTTCCTATGTGGCAAGTCCCACTGCGACCGGTGATGGCGCAAGCGGATTCGCACGATATGTCCCTCCGGGGTATACGGGTTTTGATCCATCCGCCAACCCTTTGCTCAACAACGGGGAAGGGATCAACAAAGATCTGAGCGGCAATCAACTACCCAATGCACCGCCACTTACCGTCTCCGCTGGAGCACAATACACGCTTCCGCTGACATCGGATTGGGCGGGTACAGCGCGTGCGGACTACTACTGGCAGGATTATTCGTGGGCGCGCATATTCAACGATAATCCTTATGATCGCCTGCGTGGCTACACCAATGTCAATCTGACATTGATCTTCACCAACCAGAATGGTTGGCAGGTGATGCTGTATGATAAGAACGTGTTCGACACGACAGCCATTACCGGCGATTTCCTGAACAGCGATGATAGCGGGCTGACGACCAACGTATTCTTGACCGATCCGAAACTGATCGGCATCCGCGTCACGAAAAATTGGTAAGGGGAAAACTATGAGCGAATCGATCGACAACTGTAACAGCCGCAATAATTACCGGTGGCAATTGCTGACAACCGTCTCGGCGCTGACGTTGATCGGGAATGTCTACGCGACCCGCCAAGCGAAAGCAGATGAGGACGCAGATCGCCCGGTGTTCTGGGTAGAACTTGGTGGGCAGCTGGAACAGCAAACGGGGCAAGGCGACCCGTACTTGCCTTCATTTGTGGTCAACAATCCAGACTCTCCAGCATACAAGCCCATTTCTCCATTTGACGTCGTGAAAGCGCCACTCTTCAGCAATGGCGGCGACGCAAAGCTCACCTTTGAACCGTCTCATACGGACTGGGTGTTTTCGGCATCTGTTCGCTACGGAAGGTCGACGGGACCCCGAAATTTCACTCAGACCAAGAAGGCATCGCACGTCAACCATTACACGGTTTTTCCATATTACACCCCGGGCTGTCCGGGCGGCTATCATTGCGCCCGCCCCAAGATGGTGACCCGCACGCGCACGATTACCGAATTCGCGAGGGCTCAAATTAAGCAGAGCCAGAGCCACACAGTTGTCGATTTTGCCGCCGGAAAGGATGTTGGCCTCGGCATGTTCGGGAAAGGGGGCACATCCGATTTCAGCGTTGGAGTGCGCTTCGCCCAATTCGCAGCAAAAGCGTCTGGTTCCATTGAGGCCCGACCGGACGCCAAATTTGTAAGTTGGTGCCCAACATACATTTATTATACGTTGGTCTCTCGCTTTCCGGGTGCAAAATTCTGCCATGCGGGTCAGGGTCATCACGATTATTTCGCTTCCTTCCAAAACCAACGAAACTTCCACGGCGTCGGCCCAACCGTTTCCTGGAATGCTTCGCTGCCTGTTGTGGGAGAAGAACCCGGAGGCAGACTGAACGTCGATTGGGGGGCCAATGTGGCGCTGTTATTCGGCCGGCAGCGCGCGAGCGGCAATCATCACACCTCCAGCTACTATCATATATCACGTATGCCGCCTTCAGTGCATGCAACGCAGCACACGGGCATGGGTGGCTTCAACAGGTCGCGCGCACTTGTCGTTCCTAATGTGGGAGGTTTCGCTGGCGTATCTTTCAATTTCACCAATGTGAAAGTCAGCGTGGGTTATCGCGGCGATTTTTTCTTCGGCGCGATGGATGGCGGCATCGATGCGCGCAAAACAGAAACCGTCGGTTTTTATGGCCCGTTTGCCAGCGTCAGCATCGGTCTCGGCGGATAGGCAGACAGTCGTTCGCGGCGGTGTTCAATCGCCGCCGCGAAACCGCATTATAAAAGTGCGCGCATCGGAATCCGAAAATGTCCCGGGCCGGGAACAATCCGGCAACGCCGGATAAAATTGTCCGTCCGTCTTCCGTCCACCTCAAGGTACGGCAGCCTCAATCGTTTAAGATATGTGGGCTTGATCTTTGAAGGCTGAGAACGGGCGGGCATGGCCGGACCATCGGAAACCACGGGCGAAAATCCCGATTTCCTGAACAGCGCCGCTGCCGATACGGCGGAGGTGGGCGCGTGGTTCATCCATGAGGTGTTTCCGCTGGAAGCAGCCTTGATGCAGTTTCTGCATCACAATTGGCGCAATGCGGGCGACATCGCCGATCTGCGGCAGGATATTTATCTGCGCGTCTGCGAAGCAGCGATGAAGCAGATTCCACGACCCGCCAAGCCGTTTGTGTTTGCGATCGCGCGCAATCTGTTGATTGACCGTGTGCGCCGCGCGCAAATCATTCCCATCGATGCGGTGACCGATCTCGATGCGCTGAATGTGCCGGCGGATGAGCCGGGGCCGGATCGAGGCGCCGCCGCGCGCGCCGAATTGCGCCGCTTGCAGGCCGCAATCGATCGCCTGCCGCCGCGCTGCCGCGAAGCTGTCGTGATGGCGCGCATTGATGGCCTCACCGGGCGGCAGATCGCGCAACGTATGGGCATCACGGAATCCGCGGTTTCACATCATCTGGATTATGGCCTGCGTGCGCTGGCCGACATGGTCTATGGCGAATTTGCCGAGAAGCCGAGGGCGAAATGAGCGAAGCAAATCGCGCCGCACCCGCCATCAGCGCATCGGATATCGAAACGAATGCGGCCGCATGGTTTCGCCGCCGCCATTTCTGGAACTGGAGCGCAGCCGATCAGGCCGAACTCGAGACATGGCTCGGCCAGTCGCTGGCGCATCGCATCGCCTATTGGCGGCTGCAGGGCGCATGGGAGCATACGGGACGGTTGGCGGCTTTACGTCCCGCTTCTGCGGAACAGGAAAGCGCCGCGCCGCGCAAAACGATTTCGACGGCAATCAAAATCGCGGCGATGGCGATAGTGGCGATTGTCGCGTCCGCCGCGATGGCATTCTATGTGCTGTCGCCGCGCGAGAAGGCTTACGCAACGGGATTGGGCGGCCATCAAACAGTCAGGCTCGCCGATGGTTCGCGCATCGAACTGAACACCGACACAAATTTGCGCGTACTCGAGGGACGCGAGAGCCGCACCGTCTGGCTCGAAAAGGGCGAGGCGTTCTTTCAGGTCAAACACGATGCCGCGCATCCCTTTGTGGTGCTGGCGGGCAATCGCCGCGTGACAGATATCGGAACCGCTTTTGTTATTCGCCGCGATACGGATCGTTTGCAGATCGCGGTGGTTGAAGGCCGTGTGCGGCTGGATGCACAAGGCCGCAACGCCGCGCCGCACTCCGAATTGTTGAGCAAAGGCGATGTTATGGTGGCATCCGCGGGTGGATTGTCGATGGCGAACCGCTCGGCGCGCGAGTTGACAAACGATCTGGGCTGGCGGCGCGGTCTGCTTATTTTCCGTCACACCACGCTCGCCGCCGCCGCTGACGAATTCAACCGTTACAACAGAGAAAAACTCGTCATCGCGGATTCCGCGGTGGCGCGGCTGACGCTCAACGGCACATTTCGCACCAGCGATGTGCGGCAGTTCATCGAAGTGGCGCAGGCTGTGTTCGGCCTGCATGTTGAAAATCGCGGACACGATGCTGTGATCTCGCGCTGAGACGTTGCAAAACTGCGCTCCGGCAGCGGGCGTGAAGGGGGAAAGATGAGGAATATTTCATACATAAGTATTATCGCCGGCGGAATTTGCGCGACATTTCTGAATTTGTCCGCCTCTGCGGACGTCTTCAACATCCCCGGCGAAGACCTCGAAAGCGCGCTCAACGCCTATACGTCGCAAACCGGCGTCGAGCTGATCGTTTCGGACGCCGCGATCAAGGGCATTCACAGCCATGGCGCCAAGGGCAATCTGTCGGCGGACGAGGCTCTTACGCATATTCTCACGGGCACGGGATTTGTCGTGCAGCATCATTCCGGCGGCACGATTGCGGTGGTGCGCGGCGACCGCGCGTCGAACGACCTGCCGATGCTGAAAGAAGCAGCGGAACCTGCACCCAGCGTGTCAGGCGCATCGCTTGAAACCGTCACCGTGACGTCGTCGAAAATCGGCGGCGATGTGCAGAACATCCCGATTTCGATCACGGCACTGTCGCAGGAACAGCTGACGCAAACGCAAACGGCGGGCGGTCCCGATCTCGTGAAGCAGGTGCCAAATCTCACATTCTCCAAAACGAACTTCACCGGCTATAATATCGAAATCCGCGGCATCGGCACGCAGGCCATTTCGGTCACGACCGACCCTGCCGTGGCCGTCGCGTTCAACGACATTCCGTTCATTCGCAATCATTTCTTCGAACAGGAATTCTACGACGTCAGTCAGGTGGAAGTGTTGCGCGGGCCGCAAGGTACGATCTATGGCCGCAACGCCACCGCAGGTGTCGTCAATATGGTTTCGGCCAAGCCCTCCGATCAATTTGAAGCATTGGCGTCCATCGATATCGGAAATTACGAAAACCGCCGCCTGGAAGGAATGATAAATGTCCCTGTCGTCGATGACCGGCTTGATATTCGCGTTGCGGGCGAGTGGACTAAACGTCAGGGCTATACATTCGACCAGTCGACGGACCAGTCCGTTGACGGGCGCGATTTGTGGTCAAGCCGTGTGACCATCGGCTGGAAGCCGATGGAGAAGCTTCAAACCTATCTCATCTGGGAACATTTCAGCGAAGACGATAATCGCGTGCGTTCCGCCAAACAGCTTTGCAAGAAAGACCCTGGGCCGACTTCGATCGACGGCCTTGATCTGATTACGCTGCCCAATACCGGCGATTCCAATCCTCCCGGCCTCGATTCTGCATTCGCGCGCTCATGGCTCAGCCAGGGCTGTCTGCCGACATCGCTTTACTCGTCGGATGCTTTCGAAACTCCCAACGGTCAGGTGCTTCCGTTCGTTGCGGCGGGTGAATTCGTTTTCTTCGGCGGCTCAAGCACCCAGCACATTCTGGAGCCTATAGATCCCTATGCCAGCCAGACGCAATCCAGAAATTTGCGCGTCATCCAATCCGCGCTCGATCCCGCATACAGGGCCAAGAACGATACGCTCGAATTCAATGCCGATTACGCGGTAACGCCGGAACTGACGATCACGACACAGACCGGCTACAACAGTGATTTTCTCTACTCAACGGAAGACTTCAATCGCTTCGATACCGCGCCGGGACTGTTTGGAGAGGGCCTGACCGGTTACAATCTCCAACCGGGTCCGACCGTGAACGGCGTATATTGCGATCCGCAGCTCGGTTGTTCCAGCGCCATGGTCGCTGAAGATCTTTCGCAGGAACGCGCGTGGCAATTCTCCCAGGAAATTCGGCTGGCCTCCAATTTCAATGGACCGCTCAATTTCAGTGCCGGTGCAAACTTTATGCATTATCAAACCGTGGAAGATTATTTTGTCTTCTTCAATCTCGTCTCGGCGACAGAACAGGCGCTCAACGGCGGCGGACCCGGGCCGGCGGGATACACGCTCTGCAACCCCGCAGGCTCCACCATTCTGCCGGTGCCGTTCTACTTCACTTACAATGGCATCAAAGGGGAGGTGCCATCGAACTTTGCCTGCGGTCAGGGCACCGGGTTCAACGGCACTTATATCGATCCCAATCCCATCGATCATCTGAACGGGCAGGGGCACAATTATTTCCGCAGCGACAATCCTTATCGTCTCAATTCCTACGCCGGCTTCGGTGAGGCTTACTATCAGGTCACGCCGGATGTGAAACTCACCGGCGGCTTGCGCTGGACTGACGACCAAAAACGGTTCTGGAATTATCCAAGCCAGGTCTTCCTTTTGGGCGGCGGGTTTCCGCTTGAAGACATTGTCGCTCAGGAGTGGAAGGAATGGACCGGCCGCTTTGTCGCCGACTGGACGCCCAAGCTCGATTTCACCGATGCGTCCCTGTTTTATGCGTCCTATTCGCGAGGTTATAAGGGTGGCGGCGCAAACCCGCCGGGACCGGCCGCGGATACGTTGAGCGCGGGGTCTTTCGCCACGCATCCGCCCACATTCGCACCCGAATTCGTCAACGCCTACGAAATGGGAACGAAAAACACGCTGCTTGACGGCAGCATGACGCTGAACGGCGACATCTTCTATTACGATTATAAGGGCTATCAAATATCCCAGATCGTGGATCGCACTTCGATCAATCTCAACTTCAACGCCAAGGTGAAAGGTGCGGAACTCGAAGCGACGTGGGAACCCTATCCGGGACTGAGATTCAATTTTGCAGGTGGCCTCGAAGATACGTCCGTTGACAAGGGCCAGTCCGCAATTGACCTGATGGATCGCACCGCCGGGCAACCGGGTTGGGTGGTAGTCCGGCCATTCGTGACGGATACCTCGAACTGCATTATGCCCGCTGACGTGATACGGCGGATACTTGTGGTGCAGGCTAACGCGAATGTTTTTCAGGACGGGCTTCTCGCCGCGTGCGACCGCGCTTACAATGCCGCCGCATTCGTGGCCGATCCGTTCGCATTCGGCACCGTCGACACGGATGCGTTCGCGGCGGCCGGTTTTGATCCCAGCACGGCGCCCAATGGCGGCGCGGGTTTCACAAAGGATTTGAGCGGCAATAAATTGCCCAATGCGCCTCCCTTCACGCTGTCCGTAGGCGCGCAATATACAATGCCCGTCAACATCGATTGGGCGGCGACCGTTCGCGGCGATTTCTACTGGCAGGGAAATTCCTTCGCCCGAATCTTCAACGATGAGCCCTACGATCAGCTACACGGTTACACCAACGTCAATCTGTCGCTGATCTTCACCAATCAGGATGGCTGGCAGGCGATGGCTTACGTGAAGAATGTTTTCGACACCACGGCCATCACCGGCGCATTCCTGAATTCCGATGACACCGCGCTGACGACCAATGTTTTCGTCACCGATCCGCGCCTGTTCGGCGTTCGTCTGACAAAGAACTGGTAGGGGGAAAGCCAATGCGTGAATCAACGAATTTTTCGGACAACCGGATCGATCTTCGCAAACGGCTTCTGGCCACGGCCTGTGGCGCAGTACTGACCGCGTTATGTGCAGGCATGCCGGCAATGGCGGATGAGAACCACCCGCTAGTGTGGCTTGAACTGGGCGGAGAGTTCACGCAACTCCAGAACGGTCAGGAAGCCTATCTTCCGCCATTCACGCTGGTCGCGCCGCGTCTGCCGTTCATCCTGCAATCGCCCGACAACACAGAGAAGGCCTCGCCGGTCAGTTGGGACGGCGCCGCGAAAATCTCATTCCAGCCTGCGGAAAGCGGCTGGGTTTTTTCGGCCACTATGCGGTACGGCAGAAACGCCAGAAACGCCGCGTTGAGTCAGCGAACGGCGCATCATTCCAGCAGCCAGTATTTTCTGCGTTACGAGGCGTATCAAAACATTTCGGCGCAGAACAATTCGAGCCATACGATTGTCGATTTTACAGCCGGCAAGGATGTGGGCCTTGGTGTGATCGGAAGCGGGGGCAACTCCATTATCGCGTTTGGGTTGCGCTATGCGCAGTTCGATTCACGAAGCAAATCCGAAATTCAGTATCAGCCGACGAATAATGATCTCACTTTCCACCTGTTCTACGGTTCCTTCGATGCGGCGCGGAAATTCACAGGCCTGGGCCCTTCGCTTTCATGGGACGCATCTGCGGGCCTCATCGGTGAGCCGGCGGCAGGCGATATTACACTCGATTGGGGTTTGAACGGCGCTGTTCTGTTCGGACGACAGAAAACAAATATACATCACCAGACCACGAATTTGGCCGAGCACTATCCCTATGAAGGCATCGGCTTCGTTAAGCAGCCCATCTACCAGCATTCCGGAGCGCCGCCGCGTAACAAACAGGTTCTGGTTCCGGATATCGGCGGATTTGCCGGCGTGTCGTGGCGTTATTCCAATGCAAAAATCAGCGCTGGCTATCGCGCCGATTTCTTTTTCGGCGCGATGGATGGCGGCATCGATGCGGCGCATCGGGAAAATGTCGGTTTTTACGGCCCCTTTGCTACAATCAGCGTCGGTATAGGCGGATAGGGCGCGTAGGCTGTACGCCCTATCTCCTCCATGTGAAGTCCGCTATTCTGCTCCCAACAAGAGCCGGGCGCATCCGCGCATCCGGCCTGAGACATTTTCTAACCATAGAAACTGGGAGAACTTCCAATGAGAAAATCCATTTATGCGTTTGGTGTGTGTCTTGCGTTCGCCGGGTTCGCAACGGCGGTCGGCGCGGAAGAGCGCGTCTATGACAATGGCCCCGTCTGGGATGTGGCGTCGGTTCAGACCAAGCCCGGCCATTTCAACGATTACATGAAGTTCATCTCCACAACCTGGCGCGCCGAACAGGAGATGCTGAAGAAGGAAGGCTATGTGCTCGACTACAAGGTCTTCGTTGTTGTCGATCAGCGCGACAATGAGCCGGATGTCACGCTCGCCGTCGAGTACAAGGACATGGCGGCCTATGATTTGCCGCTCGACAAACAGGATGCGATGACCAAGCAGATGTTCGGGTCCATGATGGGCGGTGACAAATCCGCCATCGACCGCGAAACCTATCGCACGCTGCGTGGCGACACGTTGCTGCGCGAACTGGTGTTCAAGAAATAAGGGATGCGCGAGGCCGTGCACAAAGCGGGGCCTCGCGTCTGCCTATTTTTTGTTGACAATCACGCGCTCCGGCGGAAACAGCGCTGTCATCGTCGTGCCAACGCCGACCGCGCTTTCGACGATGACTTCGCCGCCGTGAAGCCGCATCAGCGAGCGCGAAACCGGCAGGCCCAGACCCGTGCCCACATTCTGGCGCGCAAGCCGCGAATCCACCTGCCCGAACGGCGTCAGCGCCACTTCGATTTCCGCAGCACTCATGCCGATTCCCGTATCGGTGACCGACAGGCCGAAACTTCCGTCGGCTTCCCTGTGGCTGCTGACCATGACGTGACCGCCCTGCGGCGTGAATTTGATCGCGTTCGACAGCAGATTCAGCAGCACCTGCTTTACCGCGCGCTTGTCGGCATAGAGACGCGGCGCATCGGGTTCGATTTGCGTGCTCAGGCTGACGTCGCCGTTTCGGGCGCGCGTGCGCACCAGCATCAAGCAATCGGTGATGATTTCATCGACCGTCATTTCGCTCTCGCGCAACTCCATCTTGCCGGCGTCGATCTTGGCCAGATCGAGAATGTCATTGATGAGATCCAGCAGATGCTCACCGCTCTTGTGAATATCGCCTGCGTATTCGAGATATTTCGGCGCGCCGACCGGCCCCAGGATTTCCGCGCCGATGACTTCGGAGAAACCGATGATCGCATTCAGCGGCGTGCGCAATTCATGGCTCATATTGGCGAGGAATTCGTTCTTGGCGCGGTTCGCGGCCTGGGCGGCCTCAGCACTTCTGCGAAGGTCGTCTTCCGCGCGCATGCGGTCGGTGATGTCGGTGAGCCATGACAGAAGCGCGCGCCTTCCGTCCCACATCACGCGCGCTGCCGTCGCATGTACCCACACGGCCGTACCGTCCAGCTGCACAAGGCGGAATTCGAAACGCGAAACCGGCTCCATTGCGGCAAGCCGCTCATAGACCATTTGCCGGTCTTCGGGGTGAATGAAATCTCCGGTCTGCTCGGGATCGGAAGCCTCCAGCGCGCGCGCTGAAATGAAGCCCAGCATGCGCGCATAACCTTCATTGAAATAAAGCGTCTCGCGGCCGCTGATAACAACGATGCCCTGAAGCGAACCTTCAACCACACGCCGCAATTGCGCTTCGGCGCCGCGAGCATAGGCAACATCGTCGGGCTGCAACGAAATCTGCAAAGCGCCGTTTTCGCCCTGGCGAATTTTCGCAAGCACGTTAGCCCATTTGCGATTGACGCGGGCGAGGCGGAATTGCACGCGCGCTATGCGGCTGGCTTCGCCGCGCGCCCACCCAATATTCATCGCCACGAAATCCCGTTCATCGGGATGGACATGATTCAGCAAGGCTGTGCCCACCGACAGGCTCTGCGCCATGCGCGTCAGGGCTTGCGGCACCGCCAGCTGCCGGACAATTTCGTCGCCATCGATGGAGACTTCGATGCATCCAGTCCCAGCGGGCAGGGCCACAGAACTGGTCGCTGTCGCAAGCGGCTGCATCAATCTTCCTTACGCCACGCCGGAGGCGTGCGCCCCCCGGTGCATGCAAAGCGTGAAATCCTGTGCCTGAAATCCTATTCGACGACCGTTAAGAACTTTTTACGGTGGTATTTACACATTGATAAGTGTGAGGCGGGCGTATCCGCCGGGCACAATTCCGGCTGGGAAATGCCGAATTTCACCCCTCCGCACTGGCAAATTCCCCCGCCTGCTTTGTCTAACCCTGTATGATCAGCACCTCAAGCGAGTGGTAGGCAGGGGATGGCGGGCAAAACGCACCTCGATCCAGACACGCGCGATCCCCAATTCGCGGACGCGGCGCTTGCCATGTCGGCGCTGGATTTATGGTTCATCCGCGAGGTCTTGCCGCTGGAAGCGACCCTGAACCAGTTTTTCCGCCGCAATTGCCGCAACCGCACCGACATCGCCGATCTCTGCCAGGAGGTTTACGCGCGCGTCTATGAAGCCGCACAGCGGCAATTGCCGGATCGTGCGCGGCCCTTCGTGCTCGCCACGGCGCGCAATCTCCTCATCAACCGCGCCCGCCGCGATCAGGTCGTTTCGGTGCAGACGGTGGTGGATCTCGAAGCCCTCAATGTGGCGATCGATGAGCCGGGGCCGGACCGCGTCGTCATCGCGCGCGATACGCTGCGGCGGCTTCAGCTTGCGCTCGACCATTTGCCGGAGCGTTGCCGCGAGGCCGTGATCCTCAAACGCATCGAGGGGCTTTCGTGCCGCGACATCGCCGCGCGCATGGGCATTTCGGAAAATACCGTCAACCGGCATCTCACCGATGGCATGTGCGCGCTCGCCAACAATCTGTTCGGCGAAGTGCTGGATGCGGAGCGCGAACCATGAGCGGCGCGCGCGAATACCAATCCGAAAATCCGGGCGATCTGCAATCGCAGGCC